>JBGATX010000002.1:0-131732 GCA_044228975.1 Planctomycetota bacterium
GTCGTCGACCGCGCGACCATCGAGGCGGCCATCGCGCCGCTCGTGCCGGAGGGCAGCACGAACTCGAATGCGGGCTTGCAGCTGGGCTACGCGCAGGCGCTGACCGGGCTCGACCCGAACGCGGTCAACCGCGTCGTGTTCCTCTCGGACGGCGTCGCGAACGTCGGCGAGACGGACGCGGCCAAGATCCTCGAGGGCGTGAAGTCGATCCGCGAGAAGGGGATCTACCTGAACACGATCGGCGTGGGCATGAACAACCACAACGACGTGCTGCTCGAGCAGCTCGCCGACAAGGGCGACGGCGTGTGCAACTACGTCGACTCGCCCGAGGAAGCGAAGAAGGTCTTCGTCGACGACCTGACCGGAGCGCTCGAGACGATCGCGCGCGACGTCAAGCTCCAGGTCGAGTTCGATCCCGCGCAAGTGATGCGCTATCGCCTGCTCGGCTACGAGAACCGCGCGATCGCCGATGCGGACTTCCGCAACGACAAGGTCGACGCGGGCGAAGTCGGAGCGGGCCACCAGGTGACCGCGCTCTACGAGATCGAGTACGCCAACCCGAACGCCGCATCCGAGAAGCCGCTCGCCACCGTGCGCGTGCGCTTCAAGGCGCCGCGCAACCCGGGCGCGCCGACGGCGAACGAGGAAGCGAGCGAGATCTCGCAACCCGTCACGCTCAAGGCGCGCACGAGCTGGGAAGGCGCGGGCCCGGGCTACCGACGCTCGACGCTCGTGGCGCAGTTCGCCGAGTTCCTGCGCCGCAGCATCCACGCGCGCAACGACTCCTTCGATTCGATGCTCGCCGACGCGAAGAAGCTCGAGGGCGAAGAGGCGAACAAGGAGTTCAGCGAGCTCGTCACGCTCATGGAGAAGAGCAAGGCGCTGATCCTCGCCTCCACGCCGCAACGCGACGAGCTCGCGTTGACGATCGACAAGGTGCGCGAGAGCTGCATCCTTCGCGCGCAGCTCGAACAGCTCGCCCGCGAAAGCGATCGCGAGATGCTGGCGGAGCTGGAGCACTCGAACCGGATCCTCGAGGACAAGCTGCGCGAGCTCCTGCGCCGCCGCCTCGAGCAGCCGCGCTGACACAATTGCAGGGGTGACGCGAGCCGATCGGAGCGAGGGAGCTCCGGTCGGCTCGCGGACTTTCGCTCCCGCGTGCGCAGCGTCGGGTTCATGCGCAACCGCGACCGTCGGGTCGGGTTGAGCGATTGCATGCATCGCTCGAACGGTGGTTTCGTTGCACATCCCTCTCGATGGAGCCGATTGGACCCGTTCGTAGCAGCACTCGCGCTCGCATCGCTCGGCTGCCGCGCGGAACCGATCCAGCCTCCACGTGCGCGGGTCGACGACGCGACGATGTCGACGGTACGGAAGGAACCGAGGCCGTCCTTGCCGCTCTATTCGCGGGGGGACTGGGCGACGCCGTGGGGAAGCTGGGAAGATCGACAGGTGGCGATCTCTGCCGATGGGGGCTTGGTCGCGTACTCGTCAACGACGAGTCGGCGCGCGCAGCCTCAGATCTCGAAGCACCTGCGGCTCGTCGTGTGCGACCGGAGGTCGAACCAGGTGTTCACTCTCAGTCGCGGCCGACGGGGTCATGCGAGCAATCCCACCGTTGCTCACGACGGGCGCACGGTCGTGTATCTGGAGCACGACGACGCTCTGTCACCCGACGGCGAGTCCGTTCCACAGCTCTTCGTCGCAACTCCCAACGGCGAGCGATGGACACCGGAACGCGCGGTCCGGGGCGGAAGCTTGAAGGCGTATCAGCCGGCTTTGACCGGCGATGGCGCGTCCGTTTTCTTCGCGGCGGACTCTCCAACCGGTCCGCACGATGGACGTCTCGCGCTCACACGCGTGCAGCTTGAGTCGAAGACGGAGGATCCCGTCGAGTTCGGCGTGATGGACGATGTCACGCCCAGCACGTCCGGCGTGGCCGCATCGAGCGACGGCCGCTTCCTCGCGGTGACCTGCGCAGCGGCTGTGGAATGTGCGCCGCGCCGCGACTTCTTGGATCGCCGAGCGGCCGGCGCAACACAGATCGTGTGGCTCGACCGATCGTCGAAGCTGCAGGTGCTGGCGAGCCATGACCCTTTCGGCGAATGCGCCGGAGACGATTGCTACGGCCCGTGTGTCGCGGGCGACGGATCGAGCGCAGCGTTCGTGAGCAAGGCACGCTTGCTCGCAGAGCCGGACTCGCGCCGAGCCACCTTTGCTTATGTCTGGCGCCGCGGTACCCGTGATTTGACGGCGCCGCGTATTGATACGCCGAGCGGGTTGGAGCTCGAGGGCACGCCGATGGTCAGTCTGTCGGCCGACGGCAAGTTGCTCGCCGTGCTGTGCGAGTTCATCGCGCGTGACGTCGACAGCGCGAAGCCCGACGTGCTCGCCCAGAACCGTCGCTCCGATATCGTGCTGTGCGACCTCGAGACCGGGACGTCGCGCATCCTCACGCGCAACGCGTCGGGTGGACTCGCGCATGGGAGCTCTGGGTTCCCGGCGATCTCTGCCGATGGACGCTGGGTCGCGTTCTTGAGCTACGCCAGCGATCTCGGACCGGACACGAAGGACTGCGCTCCGTGGCTCTTCGTCGCCGACACGCGCACGGGAGCGATCGAGCAGCTCGACTGACGCGTTCGACCCGCTCCTTGCGATCGACGCGGCGACCACTGTTGGTTCGCACCGCGCGCGACGGCAGAATCCGGCCGTGGAATCGACGACGACGCGACGTTCGAGCGCCCTCCCGCTGATCGCTCTCGCGGGCCTGCTCCTCGTCGGCGCCGTCGCGGTGCGCGGGATCGCGCCGCCGCGCGTCGTGTTGCCGAAGGATGCGCCGGTCGAGAGCGAGAAGCCGCGGCTGAAGGAGCCGATGCAGCTGCTGGGCCCGCGCGCCGACCTGCGCGCATCGGAAGTCGACGCGTTCGTCTCGCAGGAGAAGCGCGCGGGGTTCGCGGAGCTGCGCAAGAAGCTCTTCGCGGCTCGCGACTGTCCGCTGTTGCTCGACTGGGCCAACTCGGCCGAGGGCCAGCGCTTCGAGCGCACGTTCACGGAGCTGCGCACAGGCACGCCCGAGGACGGTTTCGCCGCGCTCGTGCTCGTGCTGCGCATCGCGCGCACCTGCGAGTGGAAACCCGGGCTCATGGCGAAGACGGAGCACGCGGAGAAGCTCGCGGCCTGGCTGCAGGACTGGTTGCGCACGTGGGCCGAGGCGAGCGCGCAGGATCCGCTGCTCTCCGAGCCCGCGCAGCTCGCGACGATCGTCTACGGCAACGTGATGCGCCTCGCGTGGGATGCGCCCGTCGTCGGGCACAAGCAGGCGCCGTACGACCGCGCGACGCACTTCCTCGGCGAGCTCGTCGGCGTGCCGCCCGCGCGGCGCACGAGCTTCGGCGAAGCGCTGCAAGCGCGCTTTCCCGGCGCCGTCACGCGTCTGTTCGGCGCGAACGACGTGCTCGCGGGCCTCGCGGAGGAATGCCGCGTGCTCCAACCCGATCTCGTCGGAGCGTGCGGCAAGTGAGCGCGCCCCTCGATGCGAACCGAGACCCGCTGCACGAGCGTTCGGCCGCGTGGATGATCGGTCTCGCGGGCACGATCGCGGGCGCGGGAGGTTTGCTGCTCGGACTTCAAGTCGACGCGGGCGGACATCTCTGCGGCACTGGTTACGCATCGCTCGCGATCGGAGCTCTGCTCGCCGTGCTCGTGCTCTTCGTGCGCGCGCGCGGGTCGGGGCTGCCGCGCAATGGTGCCGGTGTGTTCGGCATCGTCGCGTCGTTCTTCGCGCTCGCGTTCCTGTTCGCGGGCGTGCTCGCGCCGGGCGGGCCGTGGATGTTCTTCGAGGTGTTCGTGCTCGTGATCTATGCCGCCGTGCGGCGCCTGCCGGGGCGCGGTGAGGCGCGCGGAGAACTCGGCGGGCTCGTGCTGCTCGCGTTGATGCTGCTCTTCCGCTTGTGGATCACGTACCAGGGCAGCGAGCGGCATTGGCAGCTCGTGTCCATCGACGTGCCGATCGTGTCGAGCCTGCCGTTCCAGATGCTCGATCCGATCAAGAGCGTCTCGCTCGGCTCGTTCACGCCGCAGCAGATGGGTTTTCCGCCCGCGGGGCTCGACTTCCCGGTCACGATGGCGTTGTGGGCGCTCGGTTTCGCGCTGTGCGTCGCGTCGTTCGTGATGCTCGAGCGCGCGCTCGTCGAGCACGAGAACGATCGCATCCATGCGCTCATCCGCCGGCTGCCGCCCTCGGTGGCGGCTCTCGTCGAGCGCTTGATCCCCGAAGAAGACTGGCAGCGCCTGGGTCTGCACGGGCTGGCGGAGCGCGCGCTCGCGCGCAGGCTCGAGCAGCTCGTGCGCGAACGGCTGGCGAAGCAGCGGGAGGTGGAATCGGCCTGGCGCGCGAGCGCGGCCTCGTTCACGCCGAGCAGCGGCGAGCTGACCGACGGCATCCAGCGCGCGTTGTTCGAGCATCGAGCCGACGCGAACCGCGATCCGTCGCGCGGCACGGACTGAAACGCTGTGCGCGCCGCGTGGCGCTTCGTTCACGCCTTCACCTCACGACTCTCCATCGCGCGCGCGCCCGCCGCGCGCTAACGTGGCCGCATGCGCTCGAAGTGGATCGCGATCGGTGCGTTGTGGGCGGCGCTCGCCATCGGCCTCGGTGCATTCGGCGCGCACGGCTTGCGCGAGCGCGTGGGAGCGACGGAGCTCGAGTGGTGGCACACGGGCGTGCTCTACCAGATCGTGCAGGCCATCGGACTGATCCTGTTCGGCTTGTTGCAGGAACGCCGAGCGTGCTCAGGCGTCGCGGGAACGCTGCTCTTCGTCGGCAGCTTGATCTTTTCGGCGACGCTCTACGGGCTCACGCTCGGCGGACCGCGCTGGTTGGGCGCGATCACCCCCTTCGGCGGCGTGGGGATGATCGCGGGCTGGTGCGTGTTCGCCTGCTGCGCGTGGCGCAAGGCGTGAAGCGCGGCGTCAGTCGCTGAACTCGAGGTTGTCGAGCATCAGCTCGCCCGATGAGCTGCCCGCGACGGAAAACGTGAACGTCACCGAGGTGATGTTCGCCATATCGACGCCGTCGAATCGGCACAGCGGGATGCGCACCGTGCTCATGTCCGAGCTGACCGTGCGCGCGCTCTGGCCGAAGAGCGTGATCAGGTTCGCCTCGATCGGATAGCGCAGGTCGGTGAACTTGCTGACCTTCACCGAGTTCGACGTGTGGCCCGCGGAGTCGCGCAGCGCGACCCAGAAGTCCTTCGACTGTCCCGGAGTGTTGAAGCTCGAGCCGTGGATCTGTCCGGCGCGGAAGCTGAGCACGTCGAAGCCGCGCACGTCGCGCCAGCGTGCTCCCAACCCGGTCGTGCCGTCGGGAATCGACCAGCGCGCCCAGGGAGCGAAGCCCGGCGGCGTCCACGCCACGACGACCCCGCGCGTGTCGTGCGGGATCGTCGCGTCCCACTGCCACAGCGGTCCCTGGTGCAACACCTGCAACACGCCGCCGGTCGTGAACGCACCGCCGAGGCTGTCGGTGTTGAGCGCAGCGTCCTGGAAGTCGTCGATGACGCGCCGTCCGTAACCTTCGACGTACTGCGTGTCGATCGTCACGCCTTGCGCCTCGATCGAGGGCGGCATCCACTGACCCGTGAAACACTGCCGGTAGACCGTCTGTCCGCGCAGTTGCCAGCGCAGGAACGCGTTCATGTAGCCGCGCGCGATGTCCTGGTGCTCGTCGCAGCCGAGCTGCCCGATCGCCGGGAAGCCTCCGCAGGTCGAGCGGAAGCCGTTGTGGTTGGCGCCCTGCACGAAGAGCATGCAGCGCGTCACGACCTCGTCGAAGAGCGGGAACGGCTCCGTCTCGCCCTCGATGCCCGCGCGATCGAAGAGAGCGAAGCCCGTGCGCTGCGCGTTCGACGGCAGCGCACCGCAGTTGGGCGCCGTGCCCTGCGTGCAGTAGCCGAGCACGTCCTCGTCGTGCGTGCCGTAGATCACGAGGTACGCCTGCGATTCGTCTCCGTCGAGGCTCTCGTGCACGCCGGCGCCGCCTTCGTCGTTGTCCGTCGGTGCGAGCGAGATGATGGCGTCGATCGAATGCGAGAGGTTGAGCTCGTCGATGCGCCGCGCGAGCGTCAATACCGCCTCGCCGCCGCGGCTGTGCCCGACCAGACCGATCGAGTTCTGCACGTGCGTGCGATGCGTCCAATGGTCGCGGATGAAGCCGAGGTAGGTGAGCGCCTGCGCCGTGCGCTCGAGGTTCGTGCCGGAGTTCTGGATCGTCGCCGCGATGAAGCCGTTGCGCGCGAGATGGCTCATCAAGTAGCCGTAGTCGGTGTACGCCTGCCCGTCGCCGTGCATCAAGAGCACGAGCGGATGCACTCCCGGCGGCTCGGAGCTCGAGCAGTCCGACGGCCAATAGATGCGGCCGGTGACGTTCCCCGCGCCCGAGCCGTCGTTCCACACGTACGTGGCGAAGTAGTAGCAGCCGTACTCGTGCAGCGTCGTCGGATCCGCGGGCTGTGCGATCGGCGGACACGCCTCGTGAGCGGAACCGGCGGACAGGAGCTGGGCGAAGGAGCTGGTGACCAGGGTCGCGGCGAGCGTGGTGCTCCCGACCCAACGCAGTAGGGTTCGATGGCAGGACATGAACGTTCCTCGTTCGGGGTTCTCGAGATCTCGCCGACTGCGGACGACGCCGGAGATCTGGAGCTGACGCCAGGAGGCGCAGGCCGACCCGACACGGAAACGCGATTCTCCTGGAATCGAAACGAGCTCGGGCGCTGCACGTCAGCGACCGAGCTCGAGATGAGTCGGGACCCCCCCGACGACACGGCGCCGACCCAGGGTCGACCCGCGGTGCGTTCAGTCCTCAGACGACCCGCGCGCGCGAACGGGGATCGAGGAGGTCGAGCCCCGCGCTCGTCGCTCGCGTCGCCGCCGCCACGCGTCGCGGACGGCCGGCGTCGTGCGGCTCGAATACGTACGTCAGCTCCACCTCGCCGGTGAAGATCACCGCGGCGTGGCCCGCGGTTTCGGGGCCGAACTCGAACTCGCCTTCGAGGTCGAGCTCCAGGTTCAACGACGTGTTCGTCGCCGTGGCGAGGAAGCGATCGAGCGCTTCGGCGAGCTCGAAATGCCTCGGTTGTGCGAGCTGTGCCGGCAACACCGTCCCCGACGGGCCGGCGAAGTCGATCGATCCGTCGTAGGGCGGCAGGAAGATCGACGCTCCCGCCTGGACACCGACGCTGAGCGGGCCCGGCTCGCCCGGCAGCATCAGGCTGAGCTGCTCCATGAGTTCGACGGAGACCTGCCCCGGCAGCGTCGCCAGGTGCTCGAGCCCGATTCTCCCGTTCAAGTCGAGCCGCATGTCGATGCGCACGCGCCGCAGGACGCCGAAGCTCGGGTCGAAGCGCGGCAGGACGATCACGCTCTGCGCATCGGGAGAGCTCGACACGAGTTGCGAGCGGTACACGAGCTCGCGTGCGGTGGCCGGGGATGCCGCGGCGAGGACCGCGGCCCACAGGGCGAGGGAGAGTTTCATGGGACGACCTCGAGGCTGGGGAGGGAGTGGGTCCGGGAGGAGAGCGGAGCGAGCCTCGGCATCACCGCGAGGCGAGTACCGTGCGAGCGACTCGTTCGTAGCTCCCTCCCGGCACCCAGGTCACGTGGACCGGCCGCTCGAGCCGCTTCACATGACAGGTGGAACGGGGAAGACGTCTTCATTGCTTGGACGAAGTGGAATACGTCACGGGTTCCCAAGGGGCGACGGACTGTTGTGCGCAGCCTCCACTTCGCGAAAAGAACCGGATGCTGCGTCCCACTGCTGACACGTCGCGCACTCCGTCGCGCTATCCTCGCGCGAGCTTCATGAGCACCAACCGCCACGTCAGCTACTGGGAGTACATCCGCGTCGAAGAGCTGCTCGCACTGCAGGGGGGGCTGCCCGGCGACGACCAGCAGATCTCGAACGACGAGGTGCTGTTCATCACCGTGCACCAGGTCTTCGAGCTCTGGTTCAAGCTGGTGTTGCGCGAGATCAAGGCCGCGCGCGACCTGTTCATGGCTCCGCGCGTCGCCGAGCAGCAGCTCTCGGGCGCGGTTCGCAGCCTGCAACGCGCGTGCTCGATCCTGCGCGTCGCCAACCAGCATTGGGAGGTGATGGAGACGCTGACGACGCGCGAGTTCCTCGCCTTCCGCGACAAGCTCTTCCCGGCCAGCGGCTTCCAGAGTGCGCAGCTGCGCCAGATCGAGATCCTCTTCGGCCTCGAGATGGAGGAGCGCGTGCCGCTCGGCCTCGAGGGCGGCTACCTCGAGGCGCTGCGCGGGCACGACGCGCGGCCGTCGCCCGCGCTGCAACGCGTGCAAGCGCAGCTCGCCGACCGACCGACGCTCAAGGAAGCGATCGACGCCTGGCTGTTGCGCACGCCGATCGACGGGAGCACTCCCGACGATCCGGGCGACGAGCGTCACGTGCGCGACTTCCTCGATGCGTACCTCGCCGCGCACGCGCGCGAAGTCGACGTGCTCGCCGGGCACGCGAGCTCGAGCGCGCGCACGCCCGAAGACGCCGAACGCATCCGGCAGCGCTACGAAGCGGAGAAGGCGAACGTGCGCGACTTCTTCCTGCCGTCGGAAGCGGACGGCGGAGCGCAGCGAGCCCGCGAGCGCGCGGCGATGCTGTTCATCGAGACGTATCGCGAGCTCCCGTTGCTCGCCTGGCCGCGCGAAGTGCTCGACGGACTGGTCGAGCTCGAGCAGTTCCTGGTCATCTTCCGCCAGCGCCACGCGCGCATGGTCGAGCGCATCATCGGCCGGCGCACGGGCACGGGCGGCAGCGCGGGCGTCGACTACCTCGACATGACGGCGCTCAAGTACCGCATCTTCCGCGACCTGTGGGCGATCCGCACGCTGCAGATCCGACGCGCGGCGGCGCCGCGGCTCTCGAACGCGGCCTTCTACGATTTCCGCAACAGCTGAGAGGGCGCGCGAGCGCGCCTCACTGCGCGCGCTTGTCGTTGAGCTTCCAGGAGTACTCGAGGAACGACTTCTTGGTGTCCGGCTGGCTGATCCACTTCGCGTCCTTGCCCACGCGCTTGCCGATCCACGCTTCCACCGAGCCCGAGTCGTCGACGAAGTCCTGCGCGTACCAGTCGAAGAGCGAGGAGAGCTTGAGCTCCTTCTTCGCCGCGTCGAACACGTTCAAGCGCGGGTTGCCGAGCCACGCCTTGACCTGCTCGTCGAGCTGCTTGTCGAGCTTGTCGGCCGTGTACGCCTCCTGACGCAGCGGCGGGCAGCTCTCCGCGGCGCAGTTGATCGCGGCGTGCACGCGCGGGTCCTTGAAGGTCGGGCGCAGGATCTTGTTCTCGATGTCGTTGAGCGAAATGCGGTCGGTCTCGAGCGCGGGCACGAGCGTGCCGAGGTAGATCGTGCGCTCGTCCCACGGGCCCTTCTTGTCGTCGCCGAGCTCGTTCACCTTCTCGAACGGATACGAGGCGAGCACGCGCTTCATCGTGTACGCGTTGTAGGCGTTGATCCAGAAGGCGAGCTGCTCCTCGCGCTTCCACTTGGCGTATTCCGCCGGCCTCACCAGCTCGAGCGTGCGCAAATACGCGCCGAGCGCCGTCGAGTCCTTCGCGAGCGTCTTGTAGTCGACGCGCCCCTCCGCGACGTGCACCGCGACGATCGCCGACCACGCGGCGTGCGTGTGGTCGAACGCGGGAGCGGGCTTGGGATCCTCGACGACGGCCGCACTCGTCGTGCCCGTCGCAAGACGCGCCGGGTTCGACGCCGCGCTCGCGATGGCGAGCGTCGACAGGATCAGCGGGGAAGTGAAGCGCAGCAACAGGGCGGTGGTCATGAATCGGTGTTCCTCGATGGTCTGGCGCTGAGGATAGGCGTCGCGCGCGCGTGCGTCACGTGCCGGCGCCCGTCGAGCGGCGCGCTCTCGCCCATCCGACGTCCCGGGCCTGTGCTCCAACGCCGCCGGCATGTCCGAGGTGTCATGTCTCCGGGCTACGCACGTCGACCCGATGGACCACCGCGATCTCGAGGAGCACAGTCGACCGTGCCGCTCCTCGAATGGAGGTGTTCGAATGTTCCGCAGGTACGTCAAGCGAGGGATTCTCGCGCTGGTCGCGCTGCTCCTCGTCATTCAGCTGGTGCCCTACGGTCGCTCCCACCCGAACCCGCCCATCACGGCCGAGCCGGCGTGGGACAGCGCCGAAACGCGAGATCTCGCGCAACGCGCGTGCTTCGATTGCCACAGCAACCAGACCGACTGGCCGTGGTACTCGCACGTCGCTCCCGTGTCGTGGCTGATCGAGCGCGACGTCGTCGAAGGCCGCGAGAAGCTCAACTTCTCGGAGTGGAATCGGCCGCAGGAGTCGGCGCACGAATCGGCGGAAGCCGTGAACGAGGGCGAGATGCCGATGTACGCCTACACGGTGATGCACGGACACGCGCGGCTCTCGCCGCAGCAGCGCGATCGGCTGGTGGCCGGACTCACGCAGACCTTCGGTTCCGATCGCGGCCGGGGAGACGACGAGGCCGAGGAACACGGCCGCTGATCCCGTTCGACCCGTTCGCAGCGCGGAAAGCGTCGCTTCGCGGCTCGATCGATGCGGCTGGACGCGCACGCGCCGGCGGAGAGCGGGTGCGCATCGCTTCGCAGTCCGTGCGCGGCGGACGCAGGTCTCGCCTCCACTCGCCGCGCCGTCGTGTCGTCGCGCCTGCGGAAGATCTTTCGCGCGGAGAATCGTCGATGGCGGCACCTCCTTGCCAACGTGCGCGCTCTCGACGTCGTTCTCGAGCCGACACATCCGAGCTCCAACCGAGAACGACACCATGACGCTTCCTTCCGGGCATCCCGACGTTCCGCTGCGCATCCAGAGTCCTTGCCCGAAGAGCTGGGGAGAGCTCACCGGCAGCGGCGGCAAACGTTTCTGCTCCGAGTGCTCCTTGTACGTGCACGACGCGACGCAGCTCACCTCCGCGCAAGCGCGCGAGCTCGTCACCGGCGCGAGCTCGCGCGTCTGCATGCGCATGGAGTACGACACGAACGGCGCGCCGGTGTTCCTCGACACGCTCCCGTCGCAAGCCGCGCAACCGAAGCTCGTGCGTTTCGCGCGCTGGGCCTTGACCGCGACCGCCGGCTTGCTCGCCGCGTGCCACGGCGAAGTCTCGACGCTCGCGCCGAACGATCCGAGCGCCGGGACGGATCCCGCACCGACGACGACCCGCATGGGCAAGATTTGCGCGCCGACGATGGGCGAGGTCGCAGTTCCGCCGCCCGTCGAACGCATGGGATCCGTCGCGCCTCCGCCGCGCGTCGAACGCTTGGGAGACGTGGCGCTGCCGCTGCCCGCGCCGGACGCCCCGGTTCCGCACGACGACTAGTGCTTTCGATCGTGAGCGCCGCTCAGCGGATCGAAGGCCTGCGATGCGCTGCGCGCGACGATCATCAGCTCGGAGGTGAACGATGTCGCTCGCAGGTCGTTGCTCGTCGATGTTGATCGCGGTGGTTCTCGCGCTCTTCCTCCCGTCGTGCTGCTCGGCGTTCCTGATTCGCCACGCGCAACCGGCGCAGCTCGAGCGCACGGTGCTCGACGCCCACGGAGTGGACGAGCTGCACGTCGAGGTCGTCTTCGGTTTCTCGCCGAAGAAGGTGCAGAACATGTGCATCGACGTCCCGACGGAGCGCGCGAACGCCGCGCTCGAAGGTCGCGCGCCGTCGTCCGACGCGCCCGCTCTCGCGATCCGCGACTTCGATGAACCGCCGCGGCAGGTCGCCGCTCGCGATCGCGAGGCTCGGCTGTCGGCGTCGACGCGCGAGTATCGCCTGCACAACTGCCGCACCGACGACGGCGCGGCGCGTGTCGACGTGAGCGTGCGCCGCGGCGCGAGCTCCTATGTCCTCGTCGGCAGCGTGGCGCTGCCGAAGAACCGCACGCCCGCGCACATCTCGACGCCGCTGATCGTGCTCGGCGCACCCGTGATGTTCGTCTTCGACTGCATCTGGATCCCGGTCGCCATGGCGACGCTCGGCGTGATCGCTCCGCCGGGGTGGGGGATCGACTGAGGACGTGCGCGGGCGAACGCTCCATGCGCGCCGCACTTCGTCGAGCGCGTCACGAGGAATCGAATCTGCCGCGGACACCTCACACGCGCCCCGCGCATCCGCCGCAGGGAGGCGATCGCTCCACTACCGCGTGTGGCACGGCTTGCCCGCTGCGCCGATCACGCCTAGCGCGAAGGAATGAGGTTGGAGGAGCGCATCACGATCACTCCCGGCGTGCGCAGCGGACGACCCTGCGTGCGCGGCACGCGGATCACCGTGCACGACATCCTCGAGTACCTCGCCGGTGGGATGTCCGAGAACCAGATCCTCGCGGACTTCCCGGTGCTTACCCGTGACGACATCCGTGCCGCGCTCTCATTCGCGGCAGGCCGCGAGCGCAGCTCAGGTGACCCCAGCGTGGGGTGACTGTGGGCTTTTGGCTGCTGCCTTCACGCCGCAAGCGCAGGAAGACCAGGCGCTCTCCGGGTCCTGAGAAGCGCTTGCGCCGGCGGAGATCGGCGAGCAGCATCCAGCTCATGGACATTTCGCTCCCGCCCCACCTGCGACGCTTCGTGAATGCCAAGGTCCGTTCGGGAGACTTCGGGACGATGAGCGAGGTCGTCTGCGAAGGTCTCGCCTACTACGCAGCCTCGGAGCGCGCACGCGAGAAGCAGCGTGCCGAGTTCCAGCGCGCGGTGCGCAAGGGCCTCGCGTCGGCGAAGGCCGGTCGGCTGGTCGATGGCGAGAAGACGTTCGACGAGCTCGA
Organism: Planctomycetota bacterium; assembly: GCA_044228975.1. Lineage (GTDB taxonomy): Bacteria > Planctomycetota > UBA1135 > UBA1135 > JADJNY01. The sequence continues at coordinate 12,813 of JBGATX010000002.1, forward strand.
GGCCGCGATCCAGCAGACCGCCAAACGTCGCCGCCGCGCGTGAGTCGCTACTCCCTCACGCCGGAATCGGTGGAGGACCTGCGCGAGATCGCCGCGTACATCGCCCACGATGATCCGCGTGCCGCGCAGGCCCGTGTTGAGGTCGCTGCGTTTGGCGATGCGGCGCTTGGCGCGCTCTCCAGGAATCGGGCACAAGCGCGAAGACCTCCCGGCCAAGGAGCTTCGCGCATGGAGCGTGTACTCGTTCCTGATCGTCTACCGCTTTCGGACGAAGCCCGTGCAGGTCGTGAGGGTCGTCAGCGGGTGGCGTGACCTTCCGCGGACGCTGCGTTGATGGAACGGCGCTGTCTCGTCGAGACCTCGGAGCGCATGACGGGTCGAATGTACGATCGAAGAGCAGGATCTCCAGCGAACTCACATCACGCCGGGAGCGACAGCGCCATGAACACGACCACGAGTGCCGACGAACGGATCGAGAGGCTTGCGTCGCAGGTTCGATGGCTGCGCTTGTGGGCCGTCGGTGCGACCGTCGTTCCGTCGGTCGCGTTCCTCGTCGCGATGCAATCACCGCAGCCGAAGGAGCTCACCGTCGAGCGCATCACGGCGCGCGAGTTTACGCTGGTCGACGAGGAAGGATTGTTTCGAGGATCTCTTGGTCCCGACAATCGCGTGGGCGTCGACGAGTCCGCGGTGGCGTTGACACTCTTTGGACCGTCGAGGGTTTCGAACTCGCGTGTCTACGTCCGTGCTGGGCGGTCTGGGAGCCAGATTCAACTGAGCGATTCTTGGAACAACACCTTGGCCTGGATGGAGTCAGGCAAGGAAGGTTCGGGCTTCACGGCCGGCTCCGCTCCAAAGGGGGCCAACGGGGTCACGCTCATCAATGCCAAGCTCTCATCCGTGGACGGAAAGGGAAGCCTCGAGTTGAAGCAGGACTCGCTCGATCCCGAGCTCTCCGTCGACGGCAAGACGGCGCTGGACCAGGACGGACTTCTCACAATCAGCCCGGTTGACCGCGTCGTGAAGAAGTGAGGCCGCTCGGCTTTGCGTCAGCTCAAGTGCCCGCGCGCCGAGTCGCCCATCTCGACGTTGCGAGCGGGGAAGTACTCGTTCCAGCGGCGGTCGACGAGCTTCGAAGTGGCCTCGTCGCAGAAGAGCTCCTCGGGATAGCCCGGCTTCATGCGCGCGTCGATCACGATCGGCGGGTGGAAGCTCGGTTGGGTGCCGACGAGCTCGATGCGCGACGCGTGGATGTCCGCGGCGGGGTTGAAGCGCGTGAAGGTCGACCAGAGGAAGTTCATCTCGCTCTTCACGTGGCGGTCGGCGTCGTCGCTGAGCACGAGGAACGGCCAGGCGGCGAAGGCGGGATCGCGCGCGAGCCTCGATGCGGCGTCCTTCTCGCTCGCGAAGCTCGGACCCTCGACGACGAGGCAGCCGGGGGAGAAGACGCGCACCTTCTTCGCGAGCGTGCTCGGTGAGCCCGAGAACTCGCGCGCGAGCTCGCGCTTCTTCTCGCCGACTCCGACGAGCACACCTTTGCTGCCTTCGTTGATGCGCGGTCCGGCGTAGTCGAGCGAGTCCATCGACAGATTGCCGAAGAGAAAGAGGTCGGTGCGGAAGTCGGCGCGCTCCAGGACGTGCGTCAACACGGCAGTGAAAGCGCGCAGATCGAGCGGCTGATTCAGGAGCAGCAGGAACTTCGTCAGCGACAACTGCCCCTCGCCGAGGATGCGGAACGCGCTCGACATCGCCTCGCGCTTGTAGCGCTCCTGCACGACGGCGGCGGAGAGCGAGTGGTAGCCCGTTTCGCCGTAGCTCCACAACGCCTTCACGCTCGGCATCACGACCGGGAAGAGCGGCGAGAGCAGATCCTGCAGATAGTCACCGAGGAAGAAATCCTCCTGCCGCGGCTTGCCGACGACCGTCGCGGGGAACACCGCGCCTTGGCGATGGTGCACGGCGCTGATGCGCGCGAACGGATAGTCGTGCGTCTCGCTGTAGTAGCCGTAGTGATCGCCGAACGGACCTTCGGGTCGTCGCGCGCCGGGCGAGATCTCGCCGACGAGCGCGAATTCCGCCTGGCTCACGAGCGGCAGCGGACCGCTCGGATTCGCGCACAGATCGAGCTTCGAGCCGAGTGCGAGGCTCGTGAGCAGGAGCTCGGGCACGTTCTCCGGCAACGGCGCGATCGCGCCGAGGATCAGTGCCGGTGGACCGCCGACGAAGATGTTCAGCGGCAGAGATTGGCCGAGCTCCTCCGCGCGCTTGAGATGGAACCCGCCGCCCTTGCCGATCTGCATGTGCACGCCGCAGGTCGCGTCGTCGTGGATCTGGATGCGGTACATGCCGAGGTTCGGCACACCGAGCTCGGGATGCTCGGTGTAGACGAGCGGCAGCGTGATGAACGCTCCTCCGTCGCGCGGCCAGGTCTGCAATGCGGGCAGACGCGTGAGCCGCGGCGGCGACTGCGCGACGCCGCGCACCGGACCGTTCTTGCTGCGCTTCATGCCGACCTTGGCGAGATCGAGGAAGAGCTCGCGCTTCGCCCAGAGCTTCGAGAGGCTCGGCGGCAGGAGCTCGTGCGGCAGGCGCGCCGCCTGCTCGATCAGCTCGCGCGGCCGCGAGCCGAACGCCCATTCCATGCGCCGCGCGTGACCGAAGAGGTTCGTGACGAGCGGAAAATCACTGCCGCGCACGCGCGGGAAGAACAGTGCCGGCCCGCCCGCGGCGATCACGCGGCGATGGATCTCTGCCGCTTCGAGACGCGAATCGACCTCGACGGCGCACTCGACGAGGTCGCGCTCGCGCCGCAGCACCTCGAGGAACTCGCCCAGGTTGTGCGCCGCTCGACGCGGCCGGTGGATCGCCGGCGCCGGCGCTGCGGGATGTTCGTGCACACCCGCAAGTCGCTCGCCGCCGCTGGCGAAGCCTCGTCGACCCGTGCTGGGCTCGGTCGTCGGGCTCTTCGGGCTCGCGGCGGCACGCTCCGTCGACATCGGGACGAAGATAGCAGACTCGACTGCGGCGACCGACGTGCGCCGGTCGAACAGAGCCGGGCTCGCCGCTCGGCGGTGCGCGGCTCCGCAGCGATGGGAGCCGAGCTCGGCTCGGCATGCTCGGCCTCGAACGCCGCACGGATCGCTCCCGCGAGCACGGTCGTCAACGTTTCAAGCGTTCACGCGCTTCGCGCACTTTGCGCTCGGCCGTCTCGGGGTCGCCTGCGAGCGCCGTCAAGTGCCCCATCTTGCGGCCCGGAAGCGCGTCGGACTTCCCGTAGAGATGCAGCTTCACGGCGGGGTCGGAGCAGGCGGCGGCCCAGTCCGGTGCGCCGTCCTTCCACAGATCGCCGAGCAGGTTCGCCATCGCCGCTGGCCTGAGGATCTCGGTGGAACCGAGCGGCAGGCCGCAGACGGTGCGCAGCTGCTGCTCGAACTGGCTCGTCAGCGCAGCGTCGAAGGTCCAGTGGCCCGAGTTGTGCGGCCGCGGCGCGAGCTCGTTCACGACCAGCCTGCCGTCGCGGCGCAAGAAGAACTCGACGCACAGGACGCCCACGACATCCAGGGCCTCGAGGATGCCACGCGTGATCTCGACCGCCTCGCGCGCGATCTCCGGCGCGACGCGCGCAGGCGCGATCGACACGTCGAGGACATGGTTCACGTGGTGATTCTCGATCACTCCCCAGTGGGCGAAGGCGCCGTCGAGGCCGCGCGCCGCGACGACGGAGCACTCGAGTTCGAAGTCGACGAAGCTCTCGAGCACGCAATCTCGCGCGCCGAGCGCACTCCAGGCAGCAACCGCGTCGCTCGCGGCGTGCAGCCTGCGCTGGCCCTTGCCGTCGTAGCCGAAGCCGGCGCTCTTGAGCACCGCGGGCAGCCCGAGCTGCGCCATGGCGGCTTCGAGCTCCGCTCGCGAGCGTACGACGGCGTGGGGAGCGACCGGGAAGCCGTTCGAGACGAGGAACTGCTTCTCGCGCAAGCGGTGCTGCGTCGTGTGCAGGACCCGTCCGTCCGGCCGCACAGGGACGATCTCCGCAGCGGCGGCTGCGGTTTCGGCGGGCACGTTCTCGAACTCGAACGTGATGACGTCGACCTCGCGCGCGAACGCGCGCACGCGCTCGAGGTCGGAGTACTCGCCGGTGTGCTCGACGTCGGCGACTTGGCCGGTCGGCGTGTCGGTATCGGGCGAGTAGGTGGCGACGCGGTAGCCCATGCGACGCGCGGCGATGGCGAACATGCGCCCGAGCTGACCGCTTCCGAGCACGCCGATGCGCGCCCCCGGCGGCACGCTGCGTCCGACGCCGCCGGGACGCAAGACGCGCGCGGGCGCGGCGCGCGCATCCGGACGTTCGGCGTCGGGCGCGGGTCGAGGCGCGCGCGACGAGCTCACGGCACGGTATCGCGCGACACGCGATCGGTCTGCTCGACCCGGAACTGCTCCCAGCGCGCGCGCAACGCAGGATCCTGGAGCGCCAGCACGGCGACCGCGAGCAGCGCGGCATTGGTCGCGCCGCTCTTGCCGATCGCGAGCGTGCCGACGGGCACGCCACCGGGCATCTGCGCGATCGAGAGCAGCGAGTCGAGGCCCTTGAGTGCATGGCTCTCCACGGGCACGCCGAAGACGGGCAGCAGGGTGTTCGCCGCGACCATGCCGGGCAGGTGCGCCGCACCGCCCGCTCCCGCGATGATCACCTTCAGGCCGCGGGCCTCGGCGGAGCGCGCGTACTCCGCCATGCGTTGCGGCATGCGGTGCGCGGAGACCACCGCGCATTCGTGCGGCACGCCGAGCTCGGTCAGCGTGTTGCTGGCATGCTGCATCGTCTCCCAATCGCTCTTGCTGCCCAGGATCACGCCGACGAGCGGGGGACGGGTTTTCTTGCTGCGGACCAAACATCGAGCAGCGTACGTCCGAGGCCCCGCGCCGCAAGCGCGAACCGCTCTCTGTCCCTTGCCGCGGAGCTGATTCTTGCTCTCTAATCGCCCTGCATGGATACGGTCGACGTCCTGCGCACGAACCTCCTGTCGCCGGTCGTCCTCGCCTTCGCGCTCGGGCTCGTCGCGACGTGGGTGCGCAGCGATCTCAAGTTCCCCGAGCCGCTCTATGACGCGCTCTCGATCTACCTCCTGCTCGCGATCGGGATCAAAGGTGGAGTCGAGCTTTCGCACACACCGCTGGGCGAGCTGTGGAAGCCGGCTCTTGGCGCGCTCGTGCTGGGGATGGGCACGCCGGTGTGGTGCATCGCGGTGCTGCGCAAGCTCGGCGGGTTCGACGTCGCGAACAGCGCGGCGATCGCGGCGCACTACGGCTCCGTCTCGGCGGTGACCTTCATCGCGGCCACGAGCTTCCTCGACGCGACCGGTGTCGCCTACGAGGGCTACGTGCCGACGTTGGTCGCGCTGCTCGAGGTGCCCGCGATCGTCGTTGCGTTGCTGATGGCGCGACGCGCTCCGCAGGATGCGCGAGGCGATTCGTGGCACGCCGCGCTGCACGAAGTGCTGGCCGGCCGCAGCATCGTGCTCCTGCTCGGCGGCGTCGCGATCGGCGCCTTGGCCGGCAAGCCGGGCATCGAGCCGATCGCCCCGCTGTTCCAGGGCCTCTTCCGCGGCGCGCTCGTGTTGTTCCTGCTGGAGATGGGCATGGTCGCGGCGCGGCGTTTCGGCGATCTGAAAAAGGTCGGCGCCTTCCTGGTCGGATTCGCGATCGTGATGCCGCTGGTCCACGGCGTGCTCGGGCTCGTCTGTGGGCGCGTCTGCGGGATGTCGCCAGGGGGCGCGACGGTGCTCGCCGTCCTGGCTGCGAGCTCCTCGTACATTGCGGCGCCGGCCGCCGTACGCATCGCACTGCCTCAAGCGAACCCGACGTACTACTTGACCGCATCCCTGGGCGTGACCTTCCCGTTCAACCTCTCGATCGGGATTCCGCTCTACCACGAGTTGTCACGCCTGCTCTATCCGTGAAGCCATGCAGACCTATCCGTTCAAGCGCGTCACGATCGTGGCCGAGTCCCTGCTCGAGGAGCGCATCACGCACGACCTCGAGCGCCTGGGTGCGCGCGGCTGGACTGTGCTCGAAGCACGCGGGACCGGAGCTCGAGGCGCGCGCGCAGGCGGTGTCGAGGGGCGCAACGTGAAGATCGAGACGATCGTCGGCGATGACGCCGCGCGCCGGATCCTGGAGCACGTCGCCGCGATCTACTTTCGTGATTTCGCCGTGATCGCGTACATGGACTCCGTCGAGGTCCTGCGCGGATCGAAGTACGTCTGAGCGCGACGTACGAGGCCGGTGCTCGACGGATCGGACCGCTCAGAGCGCGAGCTCGAAGTACTTCGTCCCTTCGACCGGCGCGTCGTGGTACGCGGCGATCTCGCGGAAGCCGAGCGCGCGATAGAGCGCCTGCGCCGCGTGCATCGACGGCAGCGTGTCGAGCCGCAAGCTCCGATGCCCGAGCGCTCGCGACTCCGCGATGACGCGCTCGACCAGCCGCCGACCGAGCGCATGTCCACGCATCGAAGGCCGCACGTAGAGGCGTTTCATCTCGCCGACGCGCGCCTCGAGGCTGCGCAACGCCGCGCAACCGACGGGAGCTCCGTCCACGCGCGCGAGCAGCAGCCGACCGGTCGGCGCCGCGTAATCACCCGGCAACCGCGCCACCTCCGCATCGAAGGTCTGGAAGCAGATGCCCCCGCCGACGGCGTCGCGATACTCGACGAAGAGCTCACGCACCTGCGCGAGCTCTCTCCCGCCGACGACGCACTGGATCTCGACCGTCGCATCCATGCGGCGAGTCTCGCGCGTCCGACGCGTCTTGCGCAAGTCGCGACCGCTCGGCGTGCCGCGTTCAGCTCTGCTTGTCGAGCACGAGCACCGCCGAGGCGTTGAACTCGTAGCCTTCGCGCGGCACTTCGATCTTGTGGCCCGCTTCCTCTTCGAGGTGCTTGGCGTCGGCTTCGCTGATCGTCTTGGGGTAGAACGAGCCCTGGATCAGGACCGTCTTGCCCGCCGCGTCCTTCGGGAACGCGAACTTGCCGCCGCAGCCGGTTTCCCAGCGCACCATCGCCGTGCGTCCTTCGTCCTCGACTTGCATCCAGCAGCCCTTGGTCTGGCAGACGGCCTTGACCTTGGCTTCGACGAGCACCGTCTTGTTGAAGAACTTCGGCGGCGCCGCGTCGACGACCGCGAAACGCACGCTCGGCTGCGTCTGCATCGGCTCGCCGATGGCGGTGCCCGCGGGCAGCCGCGCGTGAGCCGGTGCAGCGCTCGGCGCGTTGCTGTTGCAGGCCGTGATGGACGCGGTGCAGACGATGAGGAGCGCGGGGATGAGCTTCATGGATGCTTCGGAATCGTTTTCGAACGTGTGGAGGAGCGCGCGGCCGGACCGACCACGCGCAGGGCAGAGAATACGCGCTGCAGGTGCGCAGGCGCACTTCGCCATGGGGCGCACGCCGACGCACGGGCTCGCCACGCTCCGATCCAGGTAAGAAGCACTTTCGGAGCGGGACCGCGCTGCCGCGGCAGTGTTTCATGGAGCGGATCGGGCTCGAGGTGGCGCCCGGCGCTGCCGAACAAGTCCCCGGAAGACACGCTCATGAACCTCCCTCGTCTCTCGCTCGTCGCCGTCGTCGCTGCCGCTCCGCTCGCCTTCGCAAGCTCGCCTTCGGGTTTCGTCGCCGGTGACGGCGGCGCGATGCAGGCCGCGACGAAGTTCGTGTGGGATGCGCGCGCCGTCGAGCACCTCTACAACCGCGCCGGTTTCGGCGCGCGGCCGGCGGAGATCGAGGAAGGCGTGCGCCTGGGTCGCGCGGCGCTCGTCGAGAAGCTCGTGACGCAACGCGCGCCCGTGCCCGAGTTCAAGGTCGAGCCCGTGCTCCCCGACGATCCGCGCGCGCTGCGCGACATGTCGAAGGAAGAACGGCAGAAGGTGCAGCGCGACCTGCGCATCGAGGATCGCCGCCAGATGCTCGAGTACATGCGCTGGTGGTTCGAACGCATGGAATCAGGCGCGGATCCGCTGCAGGAGAAGATGGTGCTCTTCTGGCACGGCCTGTTGACGAGTTCCGTCGACGAGGTGAAGCGCGGCTGGTTGTGCCTGCAGCAGAACCAGCTCTACCGCGCGCACGCGCTCGGCAGTTATCGCGATCTGCTCGAGGCGATCGTCGAGGATCCGGCGATGCTCGTCTACCTCGACAACCAGGTGAACAAGAAGGGCAGCCCGAACGAGAACCTCGCGCGCGAGATCATGGAGCTCTTCAGCCTCGGCGTCGGCAACTACACCGAAGACGACATCAAGGAAGGAGCGCGCGCGCTGACCGGCAACGGCGTCAACCTGCTCAACGGCCAGTACGAGTTCCACGCGCGCCTGCACGACGACGGCGAGAAGACGATCCTCGGCCAGAAGGGCCGCTGGAAAGGCCGCGACTTCGTGCGGATCCTGCTCGAGCAGCCCGCGTGCGCGCGCCACATCGCGCGACGGCTTCTGCTCTACTTCGAAGGCGTCGAGCCCGCGCCCGCGCGCCTCGCTTCGTACGCGGCGGAGCTGCACAAGGGCGGGTTCGCGCTCCAGCCGTTCCTGACGCGCCTCTTCAACGACGACGCGTTCTATCGCGACGAAGTGCTCGGCGCGCGCGTGCTCGGACCGGTCGAGTACATGGTCGGCAGCGCGCGACGCCTCGGCATCGAAGCGCCACCGGTGTTGCTCGCGTCGGGAGCGACGTTGCTCGGTCAGAGGCTCTTCGCGCCGCCGAGCGTGAAAGGTTGGGACGAGGGCGAAGCGTGGATCACGACGGCGAGCTTGATGCAGCGCGGCAACCTCGCCGGGATGATGCTCGGCGTCGTCAAGCTCGCCGACGTCTTCTCCGAGGCCGACCTCAACGACGAGCCGTCGATGGACGGGCCGGCGATGGGCTCGGACTCGATGGGGGACGATCCTGCCGGCGCCGACGACGACAAGCCGGCGAAGAAGCGCGGTGCGCGGAGCAAGGACGAGGCGCCAGCGAAGCTCGCGGGTCCGAAGTCAGGCAACTACGTCTACGCGGCCTTGCGCGGCTTCGAGCGCGCGGGCTGGCGCCCGACGGTCGACTTCACCGGACGCCTGCGCGCCGCGGGTGCGATCGACGACGCGCAGATCGTCGATCGCATGCTCGAGGAACTGCTCGCGATCCACGCGCCGGCCGACACGCGCCAGCAGATGCTCGATTTCCTCGCGCACGAGCGCGGCACGATGAACGTCGCCGACGGCAAGCTCCTCGACGCCGGCAAGGACGCGGAGAAGGTGCTGCGACGCCTCGCCCACCTGATCTTGTCGCTCCCCGAAGCCCAGCTCTCCTGATCGAACGAGAACGACCATGTGCAACGAACACGAATCGGGAATCGAGCGGCGCGCGCTGCTCGCGGGTGGAGCGGCGCTCTTCGGCACGCTCGCGCTGAGCTCGAGCCGGGCGCGCGGCAACCTGCGCGTGCTGCTCGCGCCTGACGACGAGACGAAGACGGGTGGAACGCAGCGCACGCTGGTGCTGCTGCAGCTCTCGGGCGGCAACGACGGCCTCTCGACGGTCGTGCCGTTCGGCGATGACGGCTACCAGCGCGCGCGCAAGGCGACGCGCATCGAGAGCAAGGAAGTGCTGCGACTCGACGAGTACCGCGGCCTGCATCCCGAGCTCAAGCGCTTGCGCAAGCACTTCGGCGACGGCCGTCTCGCGATCGTCGAAGGCTGCGGCTATCCCGATCCGATCCGCTCGCATTTCCAATCGATGGAGGTCTGGCACGCCGCCGATGCGCGCGGACGCGACGCAGGCACCGGCTGGATCGGCCGCTTGTGGAACAGCGCGTGGAAGGACGTCGCCGCGAGCGAGCTCGTCGTGCACCTCGGTGCGACCGCGCCGTACTCGCTCTACGCGCCCGGCCGTCAGACGGTCACGTTCCAGACGCCGGCCAGCTACAAGTGGGTCGCGCCCGATTCAGGCGATCGCGCGGCGTACGAAAAGGCGAGCGGCGAAGGCGAAGGCAAGCCGCGCACGGGCGGGGACGCGGTGCTCGCGCGCTTGCGCGGCGTGCTGTCGGAGGCGCAGGAGTCGTCGACGCGCATCCGCAAGGCGGCGTCTCGCTACAAGACGTCCGTCGCGTACCCCGAGAGCGAGCTCGCGCAGACGCTGCGCGTCGTCGCCGCGCTCAGCGATGCGCATCTGGGCTCGCGCGTCGTCTCGGTCGAGCTCGGCGGCTTCGATTCGCACAACAACCAGCGTCAGCAGCACGACACGCGCATGCGCGAGCTCGATGCCGGCCTGGGTGCCTTCCTCGACGACCTCGCGGCGCAACCGTGGGGCCGCGACGTCGTCGTCATGGCGTTCAGCGAGTTCGGCCGGCGCGTGAAGGAGAACGGCTCGCAAGGCACGGATCACGGCGTCGCGGGACCGATGTTCGTCGCCGGTCCAGCGGTGAAGGGCGGCCTCTACGGCAAGCATCCTTCGCTCGGCGAGCTCGACGAAGGCGATCTCGTGCACACGACCGACTTCCGCTCCGTCTACGGCACGTTGATCGAGCGCTGGTTCGGCTTCGATCACGCCAAGGTGCTCGGCGCGAAGTACCCGCAGCTCGGCTTCCTGCCGGCGTGAGGGCGCGCGCTGCGCTTCACGCGGCGCGCAAGAGCGTGTGCAGCCGCAGGATCGCCGCGCGATCCGTCTCGAACTCGAGCATCGGATAACCCTGCGCGAACTGCGCCCAGCGGAAATCAGCCCAGCGCGGGTCGAGCTTGAGCGGCGCGCGCGCCGGCGCGGCACGCAGACCGAAGGACCACTCGATGATCTCCTCGTCGCCGACGACGGTGAGCTGCGGCATGTCGAGGTCGATCACGTCGAGCGGCTGAAGGATCCCGGTGTCGTCCATGACCTCGCGCCGGATCGCGGCTTCCATCTTCTCGCCGAAGCCGACGCTGCCCTGGATCGGGCCCCAGAAGCTCTCGATGCGCTGCGCGCCGCGCAAGAGCAGGTACTCCGGCTCGACGGTGTGCGCCTGGTAGACGAAGACCTTGATGCGATGGAGGAGCTCCGACATGGTCGAGATGGCGCTGGCGTCGACGTCAGCCAGGGACGATTCGGCCGACGAACTGCGCCTGCTGGAGATCATCGGCGAGCCGTCGCGGACCCGCAAGTGCGCCGGGCCCGCGCACGAGCTCGACACGCGCCTCGCGAGTCGGCTTCAGGTGCCCGCGACCGGAAAGATCTTCTCCAGCCACGCCGCGACCCAAGCGATCACACGCAGGCACGCGAGCAGCAGGATGACGCGCCACACGATCGTCGGCACGTCGATGCGGTCGAGCTCCTCGGGCGACGGAATCGGATCCGACCGTCGAGACGAAGCGAGGCCCAGCAGGCGGCGCAGGCGTTCAAGTCGCGCGCGCGGCGGTCCGATGGAAGTGCGGCGGGAGTTCGGCATGGTCAAAGAGCTCCCTCGCTGAACACCCGGCACGTCGATGCGCGCCGGGTTCCCTGCTTTCGGGCCGAGGGATCCGAGGTTCTCATCGGCTGCGGACGTGCCGCGACTTGAATCGCGCCGCACGGGCGCCGAGCAGGCCGTTCGCGCGCACGACGCGCGCGGAGCGTTGGCTCGCGCGCGACGACCGCTAGGCTCAAGGGAGCTCATGGACTCCCGCTCCGACCTGCCGCCGACGAGCGCGCGCCTGACGCAGGCCATGGCGCGCCTCGATGCGCTCGTGAACTGGGAGCGGCGCGATCGCGATGCCGGCATGCGCCGCGGGCTCGAGCCGATCACCGATCTGTGCCGGCGCCTCGGCGATCCGCAGCTGCGCTGGCGCTGCGTGCACGTGGCGGGCACGAAGGGCAAGGGCACGACGAGCGCGCTCGTCGCCGCTGGGCTGCGGCGCGCGGGGCTGCGCACCGGGCTCTACCTCTCGCCTCACGTCGTGCGCGTCAACGAGCGCGTGCAGATCGACGGAGCGCCGATCGACGACGACGTCCTGGCAGGCGGCCTGGAGCGAGCCCTCGTCGCGCGCGAGCTCGCGATCGAGGAGGGAACTCCGGCCGCGGAGGCCACGTGGTTCGACCTGATGACCGCCGCCGCCTGCGCTTGTTTCGCCGATGCGGGCGTCGAGTGGTCCGTCATCGAATGCGGACTCGGCGGACGCCTCGATTCGACGAACGTGGTGCGCGGGGAGGTGTGCGTGATCACGAGCATCGATCTCGAACACACCCAGGTTCTCGGGCCCACGCGCGAGCGCATCGCGGCGGAGAAGGCGGGCATCCTGAAGCGCGGAGCGACGCTCGTGACCGGCGTCGCCGCGCGCGATCCGGGGGACGATCCGCTGGCGACGATCGTCGCCGCGGCGCGCGCTCTCGATTGCCCGGTGATCCACGTGCTCCAGTCGCACGACACGCTGCTCGCCCGCAACGCGGCGCTCGCTCGCGCGGTGCTCGACGAGCTTGGCCGGCGCGACGTGCGTGCGAAGGATGGCCGCGTGCTTTCGAGCGCGCTCCTCGACGACGAGCTCGTGCTCCAGGCGCGCCTGCCCGGCCGGCTGGAGCGCTTCGAGGTCGACGGGACCGCGATCGTGATCGATGCCGCGCACGTCGCCTCGAGCGTCGAGCAGGTGCTGGCCGAGCTCGCTCGCGATCCGTCGCTGCGCGGAAAGCCCTTCTGCATCCTGGCTCTCGGACGGGACAAGGACGCTCCTGCGATCCTCAAGGCCCTGGCATCCCGTGTCGATAGGGTGCTCTGTACCACCGTGGCCTCCGGCCCACTGGTGGCTGCAGAGACCCTGGTACGAGCAGCGGCGCAGCTGGGCATCGCGGCGGAAAAGGCCGATGATCCCGCGTCGGCTCTCGCCAGGGCTCTCACGATCGCCGGGAACGAGCGCTGGGTTCTGGTGATCGGGTCGTTCTACCTCGCCGGTGCCCTTCGCGCGCAGATCGTCAACGGATCCACGTGTCGTCCCAAGGGAACTCGATGTTGACCATCGTCTCGGACTTGCTCCTCACGGACTCGTTCTTGATCAAGGGCAACATCGACAACAAGTACACCCGGCTGTCGCAGGTGCTCGACGAGCACCGCAAGTACTTCATCAAGGTGCGCGATGCGACGCTGGTCGACTTGAACAGCTGCGAACGCATCACGACGCCGCTCCTGCACGTGAACGTGGACGAGATCCTGCTCGGTCACGAGTTCCTCGACTCGGGCGGCGACATGCACCTGAAGGAGCTGGCGAAGAACCAGCCTCTGCACCGCGTGCGCGTCTTCTACACCGGCACGCTGAACATGGAGCTCGGCGGCGAGGTGCGCCCGAGCGCCTACGAGTCCGACGACCGCTCGACGCGCCGCTTCTTCATCATGCGCAACCCGAGCATGCGCGGCTTCAACGACCGCGGCGACCCGGACCTCAAGCTGCTGCACAAGATGCCGTACGTGATCTTGAACAAGCAGCGCCTGTCGTACGTCTACGATTTCAACTGAGACGCGCGCGGAGCGCCGTCGATCGTGCGACCCGGCCGATGCCGGGTCGCGCTCGTTTCGGGCGTCCCGCGATGCGAAGATGCACGCGGAGAACGCATGCAGAGCCCGCCCGAGCGCGTCGACGAGCCGCGAGCCGCCAGCGCGCGTTCACCCGAGCACTGGATCCTGCTCGCGCTCGCGATGGCGTCGCTCGTCGTGTTCGTCGCCTTCGCGCTGTTCGTGGAGCCCGATGCGCGCGGTTTCGGCACCCACGAGCAGCTCGGTCTGCCGCCGTGCCGCACGATCGAGTGGTGGGGCGTGCCTTGCCCCGGCTGCGGCGTCACCACCTCGTTCACCCTCGCGGCTCACGGCGATTTCCGCGGCGCCTTGCGCACGCAGCCGTTCGGAGCGGTGCTCGGCGTGCTCGTGCCGCTCGTCGCGCTGTGGTCCTTCGCCGTGCACGTCCGCGGACGCGATCTGCGGCGCGAGCTCTCGCGCGCGTTGCGGCCGCGCGTCGTGATCGTGCTCGTCGCGCTCTTCCTCGGCGCGTGGATCTACAAGCTCGCGTCGTTCCGCGGCTGGATCGGTTGAGTGGCGGTGGGCGACTGTCCATCGCCCGTTCGCCGCGGCATGGGAACGCCGACGCTGCGTGGCCGTCGTCGCGAGGATCGTCGGGCGAGCCCGCATCGCGCGGAGGGCGCGCCGCTCGTCACGGCCGCCGGGCCGCGGACGCGCTCACTCGACCTCGTCGTCGTCGTCCGCGCCCACGCGGCCCTGGCGCAGCTCGTCGACGATCTCGACGTAGCTCGCGTAGCGGCTGGCCGGCAGCTCGCCGCTCTCGACGGCGTCGAAGACCGCGCACTCGGGCTCGTGATCGTGCGAGCAGCCCTTGAATCGGCAGCGTTCCTGGAACGGACGGAAGTCGGGGAAGAGGTCGCGGACGTTCGCCTCGGTGATGCCGAACAGTCGGAACACGCGGATGCCGGGCGTGTCGATCACCCAGCCGCCGATGTCGAGCTTGTGCATCTGCGAGAACGTCGTCGTGTGCTTGCCCGTCTCCCAGTAGCGGCTGATCTTGCCGACGCGCAGCTTCAGTCCCGGCTGGATGGCGTTGAGCAACGTCGATTTGCCCGCTCCCGAGGCGCCGTAGAGCACGCTGATGCGTCCGCGCAACCGTTCGCGGAACTCGTCGACGCCGCGACCGTCGGCGGCGCAGGTCGAGATCACGTCGATCGGGATCCGCTCGTAGGTGGAGCGCAGGTTCTCGAGCTCGTTCTCCGTCGCGAGGTCGATCTTGTTGAGCACGAGCACGCCCGGGATGCGGTTCCACACGCAGGCCGCGAGGATGCGATCCGTGCGACTCGAGGAGAACCCGGGCTTGTTCACCGAAGCGATCACGAGCAGCTGGTCGACGTTCGCCGCGAGCACCTGCTCGCGCGGGTCGTGCGACGAGGCGGTGCGCGAGAGCCAGTTCGTGCGCTTCTCGACGCGCTCCAGCGCGGCCGGATTGCTGGCCGTGTCCACCTCGACCCAATCGCCGACGGCCACGGGGTTCTTCTGTCCGTCGAGCGGATCGAAGAGCACGCCGCGCGGCGCCGCGAGCAGGATCGTTCCGTCCACGTCGACGTGGCAGACCTTGGCGTCGGTGCGGACGACGCGACCTCGGACGAGTGTGCTCAAGCATCGACCGCGACGGGCGCGGTGCAATGCAGATGCTATAACACGCGCGATGCGTTCCGATGCGACGATCCGGTCGCGCGAGAATCCGTTGCTCAAACGCGTCGGCGCCGTGCTCGCTGGCCGTGAGCCGGAGACCCTCGCGCTCGAAGGCGATCGGCTGGTCGACGACGCGCTCGGCGCGGGCCTGCCACTGGAGACGATCCTCGTCGCCGAATCGCGCGAGACGCGCGCGCGCGAGCTCGAAACGCGCTCCGCGCCCGTGCGCCTCGTCGCCGACGACGTCCTGCAGCGCCTGAGCCGACTCAAGACGCCTCCAGGCATCGTCGCGCTCTGTCCGACGCCCGCGAATCGCGGCGTCGACGAGCTCGTCCTCGGTGCGCGCACGTTGCTCCTCGTCGTCGACGGCGTCGCCGATCCGGGCAACCTCGGTGCGCTCGCACGATCCGCGGAGGCCTTCGGCGTCGACGCACTCTGCATCGCGCAGGGCGGAGCGAGTCCGTGGGGCGAGAAGGCCATGCGCGGCTCGATGGGCAGCCTCTTGCGCCTGCCCGTCGTCGCGGGCCTCGACGGTGCGGAGCTCTTCGATGCCCTGCGCGCGCGCGGCGTCCGCCAGGCTTGCGCGGCGACGCGCGGAGGCGTCGATCCGCGACGTTTCGACTGGCGCGGCCCGCTCGCGCTGTGGATCAGCGGCGAAACGGGCCTCGACACGCAGGCGCAGCTGGGCTTCGAGCGCCTCACGATCCCGATCGCGGCGCACGTCGAGTCGCTCAACGTCACCGTTGCCGCGTCGCTCCTGCTCTACAGCGCGAGACTGCAACTCGGTTGAGCCGCGCCGTGGACGCCGAACTCGATCCAGGGCTCTTCGACGACGGACCTGCGCCGGGCACGGCCTCGCCGTCGCGCAGCGCGCCGCTCGCCGAACGCATGCGTCCGCGCAGCCTGGACGAGTTCATCGGTCAGGAGCAGGTCGTCGGTCACGGCCGCCTGCTCGAGCGCGCCCTGAGCGGCGCCGCGGACCAGAGCCTGATCCTCTGGGGTCCGCCGGGCTCGGGCAAGACGACGCTCGCGCGGCTGATCGCCGCGCGCACGTCGCGCAGGTTCTGGCCGTTCTCCGCCGTGCTCTCGGGCATCAAGGAGATCCGCGAGGTCATGGCGTCGGCCGAGGAGCATCGACGCAGGAGCGGTCAGGGGACGCTGCTGTTCGTCGACGAGATCCACCGCTTCAACAAGGCCCAGCAGGACGCCTTCCTGCCCTTCGTCGAGCGCGGCGACATCGTTCTCGTCGGCGCGACGACCGAGAACCCGTCCTTCGAGCTCAACGGCGCGCTGCTCTCGCGCGTGCGCGTCGTGATCCTGCAACCACTCACCCCGCCCGAGGTCGTGCGCATCCTCGAGCGTGCTCTGGTCGACGCCGATCGCGGTCTGGGGGCGCGTGTGGGGGCGGACGCCTCGATCCTCGAGCGCATCGCCCACGCCAGCGACGGCGACGCCCGTCGCGCGCTCACGTTGCTCGAAACGGCGGCGAGCCTCGTCCAGGACGGCGCCGCGATCGACGAAAAGGCCCTCCGCGAAGCACTGCAGCGCAAGGTCCTGCTCTACGACAAGTCGGGCGAGGAGCACTACAACCTCATCTCCGCCCTGCACAAGAGCATCAGGAACAGCGATGCGGACGCGGCGCTCTATTGGCTCGCCCGCATGATGCAAGCCGGCGAGGACGGCCTGTACCTCGCGCGGCGCCTGATCCGCATGGCGAGCGAGGACATCGGTCTCGCCGACCCGTTTGCCGTGCGGGTCGCGCTCGACGCCGCCGAGGCCTTCGAACGCCTGGGCTACCCCGAAGGGAAGGTCCATCTGGCCCAGTGCGCCGTGTACCTGGCGCGCGCGCGCAAGAGCAACGCGATCGAAACGGCCTTGATCGCCGCCGAGGCCGACGTCGAGCGCACGGCGGCCGAACCGGTTCCGCTGCACCTGCGCAACGCCTCGACGGCGCTCATGCGCGAGGCCGGCTACGGCCGCGGATACCGCTACGTGCACGACGATCCGGGCGCCAAGGAGGAGATGCAGTGCTTGCCTCCGTCGCTCGCCGGCAGGCGCTACTTCGAGCCGCGCGAGCGCCCGCCGTCGAGCGGTTGACGAGCGCCAGGGCTCTCGCGGAGTCCCGAAAAGGCGCGAATTCCCCCGAGGAATTCGCTTGTGCGCTTTTCGGAACGGGCGTAGAACGCTGAACGTCCGCTGCATCTTCGATGCGCGGTGCATTCGAGCGGGTGTCGTGGTTGTACCCCTCGAGTGCATGTCGAATCCGTGACGCAAGATCGGAACCCGCCGCACCCGCGCGCGGGTTCCGGTTTTTGAGGCCCGCGCGTGCGCGCGATCATGCCCCGCGCGTGCGCGCGATCATGCCTCGGCGCGCGGTGCGTCTTGCGCGCTCGGCGGCGTCGCAGCGTCGACCGCGCGCATGCGCTCGGCGAGCGCGCTCTCGCGATCGCTCTGCTCCGCGTTGCGGATCGCCAGATCGAGCGCGCGCGCCGAGCCGACGAGGACGACGAGCTTCCGCGCGCGCGTCACGGCGGTGTAGAGCAGGTTGCGACGCAGCATCACCGCGTGTTGCGTGACGAGTGGCACGACCACGGCGGGGAATTCGCCGCCTTGCGAGCGGTGCACGGTGATCGCGAACGCGGGCGCGAGCTCCGAGAGCTCCGTCAGCCCGTAGACGACGTCGCGCTCGGGAAAACGCACGGTGATGCTCGGATCGGAGCCCTCGGAGATCGACACGATGCGCCCCATGTCGCCGTTGAAGACCTCCTTGTCGTAGTTGTTGCGCGTGTGGATCACGCGATCGCCGGTGCGCCACGAGCGCTGTCCCTGGCGCACCTCGCGCCCGCCGCCGGCCTCGTGCGCGAGCGCGTCGCGCAGGCGTTCGTTGAGCGCGTCGACGCCGCACTCGCCGCGGTACATCGGCGCGATCACCTGCACGTCGTCGATCCAGCGCAGGCCGAAAGTCTGGGGGATGCGGCGCGTGACGACCTCGACCACGAGCTCGGCGCAGCGCGCGGGATCGTCCTCGCGGAACAAATAGAAGTCGGACGTGCGATCCCCTCGCTCGGGCAGGAGCGGCCGCTCGCCCGCGAGGATGCGGTGCGCGTTGACGACGATGCGGCTGCCGGCGGCCTGGCGGTAGATCTGCGTCAAGCGGTGCACGGGGATCGCGCCCGAAGCGATCAGGTCGTGCAGCACGTTGCCCGGACCGACGGAAGGCAGCTGATCGGGATCGCCGACGAGCACGAGGCGCGTCGGAGGCTGGATCGCCTTCACGAGGTGATGCGCGAGCGTCACATCGAGCATCGAGATCTCGTCGACGACGACCAGATCGGCCTCCAGCGGATTGCGCGCGTCGTGCAGGAAGCCGCCGTTCGCCGGTTCGAAGCCGAGCAGCCGATGGATCGTCTGCGCGTCGTGTCCGGTCGCTTCCGCGAGGCGCTTCGCCGCGCGGCCCGTCGGAGACGCGAGCAAGACGCGCGCGCGCGCGCGGTGCGCGAGACGCACGAGCAGGCGCAGGATCGTCGTCTTGCCGACGCCCGGACCGCCGGTCAGCAGGCCGACGGAGGTCGAGAGCAGTCCCACGACGGCCTCGCGCTGGCGCTCGTGCAGCTCGACGCCGAGCTCGCGCTCCGCCGTCGCGAGATCGCGCGCATCGGCGAGTGCGCGCGTGATGCGCGCGGCGACGAGCCGTTTCAGGTTGCGCGCGAGCTCGCGCTCGCAGTAGGCGAGCTGCGGCAGGTAGACGCGCGCGTCGCGGCCTTCGTGCTCGTCGAGGACGACCTCGTCGCCCGTGGCGAGCGTCGTGAGCGCGCTCGCCAGCGCCTCGTCGCCGATCGGCGCCGCGAGCAGCTCGCGCGCCTGCGCGAAGAGCCTCGTTCGCGGGAGCAGCGTGTGGCCCTCGTCGGATGCGTGCTTCAGCGCGTGCAACAAGGCCGCTCGCAGCCGCCGCGGGTCGTCGCTCGCGATGCCGAGGGTGTTCGCCAGGCGATCGGCGCTGGCGAAGCCGAAGCCGCTCACGGCTCCCGCGAGCTGGAACGGATTGGCGCGCAACGCCGTCTCGCACTCCGGCCCCAGACGCTTGATCACCGCCGCGCTCTGCACCGGACCGAGTCCGAGCGAGCGCAGGAACGTGTGCGCGCGCGCGTTGCCGTGCTCGAGCAGCGCCGTGCGCACGAGCTCCTCGCGCACGCTCGCGCGCAGGCCGGCGATGCCCTCGAGCTTCTCGGGATGCGCGAGGATCTCCTCGACGACGTCGACGCCGAGCTTGTCGACGATGCGCTCGGCGAGCTTCTCGCCCACGCCGTGGAAACGATCCGAGGCGAGGTAGCGGATCACGCCCAGGCGATCGTTGGGCGGCAGGACCTCGAGCGACTCGAATTCGAACTGCAGTCCGTGAGTCGCATTCGTGCGCCAGCTGCCTTGCAGTCGCACGCGCAGACCGGCGGCGGGAGCGTCGACCTTGCCGACGGCGGTGACGCGCCCTGGCAGGAAACCTCGCTCGTCCTGGGGGAGGTCGTAACCCTTCTCCGGCAAAACCCTTAGCACCGAGTACAGCGAGGTCGCGTCGGCGTAGGTGACGCGCTCGATCGTGCCTTGAAGGACGACCGGCCGGCCTTCGCCGCCGCCCGCCGCCGCCCTGCGCGCCTCGCCGTCCACGTCGAGAGAGGATGGCCGCGCTCGGGATGGGATTCCAGCGCACTCTTCACCCCGGCCGATGCAGGCGGTAGCCTCTTCGGCCCGAGTTTGGTGCCGCCCACCCCTGGCAAGGGTCCGGCGCGCGAAACCGGCCCGCCGAACGTCCGTCCGTCCGACACGTCCGGTCTTCCGCTTCATCCGACCTCTCAAGGAACGCGCGCGTGATCAAGGTTCAGGTTCGCTCGAACGAATCCCTCGAAGCAGCTCTGCGGCGCTTCAAGCGCCAGTGCAACTACTCCGGCATCTTCCGCCTCGTCAAGGCGCACGCCGCGCACGAGAAGCGCTCCGATCGCCGCCGCCGCGAACGCCGCGAACGCCTGCGCACGATCCAGAAGTCGACGCGCAAGAACGACCCGAACGCACGCCCGCCGTCGATGCGCCGCCGCCGCACGCGCGCGTGAGCTCGACCCGGCGCGCCTGACGGAGGCGCCAAAGGTCCCCGAGAACCCGGCTCGCCCGGGTTCTTTCGTCGGTGCGCAAACCGAGCTCGGCCCTCCCTCGCGCATCGACCGGCGGCAACCACGCGGGCAATCGGCCCGCTCGCTGGCGCGCACGCCTCGCGCGGCGATGATGGATCGGATCCGAGATGGGCATCTTTCCCAAAGACCGCGACCTGACGCGCGCTCCGACCCAGGTGGAGCTCGATGTCGATTGCAGCGACCTGCGCATGAAGGCCTCGGAGGTGCACATCCGCCTCGATGCGTTCCTCTCGCGGCACTTGTCGTGGCGCTCGCGCACGTCGATCCAGGGTCTGATCCACGACGGCTTCGTGCTGGTCGATGCCAGCACGCCCGAAGCTCCGCGCGGCACGGGACGGACGCGCACGGAGACGCGGCCGGGCCGCAAGCTGCGCCACGGCTCGAAGGTCGTGGTCGTGATCCCCGAGGAGCTGCGCGTGCCGATGCTCGAGAGGAGCAGCGACGAGCTCGTCGTGCTCTTCGAGGACGAGGCGATCCTGGCTGTCGACAAGCCGGCGAACGTGCCGGTGCATCCGTCGGGGCGCCATCTCAGCGACACGCTCATCCAGCGCGTGCACGCGCGCTACGGCGAGGGTTTCGAGCTCGAACGCGGTGGCGCGCCGCGCTTGTGCCATCGCCTCGATCGCGAGACGAGCGGCATCGTGCTCATCGGCAAGCACCCCGAGGCGCACGCCGACGTCATGAAGCAGTTCGAACGCCGCAAGGTCGACAAGGAGTACCTGGCGATCGTCGCCGGCGTGCCCGATCGCGACGGCGGCGTGATCGACATCCCGCTCGGCCCCGCGCGAGTGAGCGCGATCGAGCTCAAGATCTCCGTCGCGGTCGACGGCTGGCCCTCGCGGACGGATTGGCGCGTCGTGTCGCGTCATCGCGACTGCACGCTCGTGAGCTGCTCGCCGTTCACCGGCCGCCAGCATCAGATCCGCGTGCACTTGCAGGCCATCGGGCACCCGGTGATCGGCGACAAGATCTACGGGCCGGACGAAGCGCTGTTCCAGAAGAGCCTCGACGGCGAGCTCGACGCGCGCGATCTCGAGCAGCTCGGTCTTCCGCGCCATGCGCTGCACAACCATCGCGTCGCGTTCCGTTCGCCGGCCTCGGGCGAGCGCGTCGAGGTCGTCAGCCCGCTGCCCGACGACATGCGCCGCTATCTCGACGCGCACTGAGCGCGCGATTCACGTCCCGTCGTGCGTGCTGACGCCGACGTTGGCCAGGCCGACGCGCATGCACTCGTCGAGCACGTGCACGACCTGCTCCAGCTGCGAACGCCGATCGCCGCGCACGGTCACCGGCGTCGCCGCGTCGCGTCGCACGGTCTCCGTGAGCACGCTGGCGAGCTCGCTGGCGTCGACGCGGCGCCCGTCGATCCACATCTGGCCGTCGAGCGCCACGTTGATCACGAGCTCGCGCCCGTTCACCGGTGCGCGATCGGCGTGGCTCGCGGTCGGCAGCTCGAGGCCGAGCAGGCGCTCGCGCTCGAGGAACGTCGTGGCGAGCATGAAGAACACGAGCAGCGTGAACACGACGTCGATCATCGGCGTCAGGTTGATCGCGGGCTCGTCGGCGTCGCCTTCGTGGAGCTTCATGGGCTCAGCTGCTCCCCGCCGCGGCGGAAACGAGGCCCGCGGGAAGACCGGGCTCGGGCGACGGCGGGCGCACGCTCGCGCTCGCGTCGTGGCGCAGCGGTTGTCCGTGCAGCTCGAGCAGGTTCTCGCCGAAGCCCTCGACGCGCCGGCCGAAACGGTCGATCTTCGCGCGCAGCCAGAAGTACGCCGCTTGCGTCGGGATCGCGATGACGAGGCCCGTCGCGGTCGTGACCAGCGCCTGCGCGATGCCCGCGGAGAGCGCTTCGGGTTTGCCCATCGCGTTGGAGAGCGCGATGTCGCGGAACGCGATGATGATGCCGATCACCGTGCCGAGCAGTCCGAGCAACGGTGCGAGCACCGCGATCACCGTCAACGGACGCAGCGACGCGACGAGCGTGCGCACCTCGCGCGCGCCGGCGTCCTCCGCGGCTTTCTCGAGCGCCGGACGGGCCTCGTTCCAGCGCTTGAACACGGGCTCGAACACGGTGCCGAGCGCCTTGCGGCTCGAGCGCGCCGTCTCGAGCGCGCGCGCGGGCCCGCCCTCGCGCACGGCGGCGAGCATGCGTTCCTCGAACGCGTGGTTGCCGAGCGCGCCGCTGCGCAGGCGCACGAAGCGCTCGATCGTCCACGCGAGCGCGATCACCGAGCACAAGCCGAGCGGGATCATCACCGGTCCGCCGTGGATCAGCGTTTCGAGCACGGAATCCATGTGGAACGACCCGCCGGCGGGCGGAGTCGGCGCGGGTGTCTGCACGAGCATCGAGATCATGGGAGGAGCCGTCGAAGTGGGCCTGCACGCTCGCTCGGCGAGTTGCGCGAACGGATCTCGCGCTCGCGCGGAGCGTTCGTCGCGCTCTCGTCGCCGCGGTGGCGACACGCGGTGCGCGCGACGGCTCCGTGATACTACCCAGGTAGTTTTTGGGCCAGCTCCGCGCCGCCTGGAACCTGTACGAGGTGTGTAGGCGCGTTGCGCTACTTGTCGATGCGCGGCGCGTCGTACTTCGCCTGCGGGTCGACGGGCTGCGCGTAGGCCGAGTTCCAGCCGTCGGCGAACACGCGCTCGAGCTGCTTCGCGAAACTCGCGCCCTCGACGATCAGCCCGACGTTGCGGCTCTCGTAGAAGTAGTCGCGTTCCCAGTTGCTCGTGCCGATCCAGGCCGATTGCCCGTCCACGACCATGTACTTGGCGTGCACGACGCGCGCGAACGGGATGAAGCCGCCCGACCACGGCGGGATCGTGACGAGCCTGATCTCGACGTTGTCGAGCGGCTCGAGCGCTTGCAGGCCCTCGATCGTGCCGCGGCGCTTGCACCAGTCGGCGAGGAGCAGTTGCACCTTCACTCCGCGCGCGGCGGCGCGGCGCAGGGCGTCCTCGAGCTCGTTCCACGGGCTCTTGTCGCGCGCCGTCATCTTGTAGGTGAGCAGCTGCACGCGCACGTGCTCGCGAGCGCTGTCGATGAGCTCGAGCAGGCGCGGCAGATCCCACGCGACTTGCGCAGGCAGCCGCTGCTCCGGGCTGGCGGTGGCGAGCACCGTCAGCTGCTCGGCGCCCGCGCCGACGGTCTCCGCCGGTTCCGCGGCGCGCGAGACGGAGCGCATCGCCGCGTCCGCGTCCGCGTTCGCGGCGAGTTGCCAGTCGAACTCGAAGACATCGCGCAGACACGCGACCGCGCCGGGGAGGCGCACGCGCACGCCGAGCTCCTGGATGTGCTCGAGCGAGCGCCAGTCGAGGTTCTGGCTGCCGAGGTACGCGTCGCGCGCGTCGACGACGAAGTACTTGGCGTGCAGGATGCCCGAATCGAAACGGATGCGGCGGACCTCGATGTTCGCGGGGAGCTTCGCGAAGCCGTCGATGAGCTCGGGATACGTGGCGTAGAACTTTTCCTCGAAGAGCAGGCGCACCTTCACGCCGCGCGCGGCCGCGCGCTCGATGCTCTTCAAGATCGGTCCGAGGCGCGATCCGGGTTGGTCGCTGGCATAGAACTCCGCCATTTCGAGGCTCGTGCGCGCTCCATCGATCATCTCGAGCCACACGTCGGCCGCATCGGGGATATCGGCGTGATCGAGCGTCGTTTCGACCGGGAAGCTCTCGACGAGTTGAATCGGCGGGGTTTCCGGCGCGCTCGTCGCCTTGTGCACGAGCGCGGGCGGCGTGGAGCACGCGACGATCGATGCGAGCAGCACGAACGAGAAGCGCGAGTTCATGACATGTCCTCGAACAGGGATGCGCGCCGCGCGAGCAGCCGCGCGAGGCCGATCAAGCCGACGCACGCGAGCACGCAGGCCCACCAGGTCGTGATCCACGCCCAGGCGGCGATGGAAGTCAGCGTCAGGCCCAGCGCGATCGCCATGAACGGGCCGGTCCAGTCCATGGGCATCTCGATCTCCTGCGCCGACACGGAAAGCGGGAGGTTGCGCGCGAACTGCGGATAGACCTGGCGCAACACGATCCAGCCGAAGAGCACGGCGGGCAGGCTCAGTCGCAACGCGAAGAAGAAGTCGATCTGCGCCCACGCGAGCGCGAAGAGCAGCGCGTACAGCGGCAGCAGGAAGCGCAGCGCGACCGCCTTGAGAGCGCCCTCGTCGATGTGCTCGCGCGCGGTGGGCGCGGTGTCGAGGATCCAGCGCGCTTCGTGGCTCGCACTCGCCGGCACGTGCGCGAGCAGCACGGGCAGGTAGATCGGCGGCGTGAAGAGCAGGAGCGACATCAAGGCCTCGCGCATCGGCCCCGCGCTCTCGTTCGCGCCCGCGGCGAGGAACGCCATCGGGATGCCGAGCATCGGGTAGCTGCGCAACACGAACTCGCGCTCGAGCGGCAGCGCGTCGTAGACGAGATCGAAGCTCGCGCGCTCGCGAGCGCGCAACCACACGCGCGCGGCGAAGGCGCGCGCGGGCGCGAGCAGGAACGACATCCATGTCCCCGTGCGACGCGCGCGCGGCGCGGGCGGCAACGGCGCGAAGAAGAGCACGAGCAGCGCTGTCGCGAGAGCGAGTCCCGCGGGCCAGAGCGGTTGGACCGTCGCACCGGCGCACAGCGCGGCGAACCACGCCGGCGGAGTCGCGCGGGCGAGCTGCGGCAGGCTCTCGAAACCGGTCCACTCGCGCGCCAGCGGCACGAAACGCGGCACGACGACGAGGCCCGCGATGACGAACGCGACGAGCAGGGTCTGCAAGCCGACGAGCAACGCCTCCGCGCGCTCGCCGACGGCGGCCTGCAACCCCAGCAGCACGGCGGCGATCACGACCGCCTGCGCGAGGCCCGCGACGATCAAGAGCAAGCGCGCTCCCGCGCCGAAACCGTCGGGCGCGAGCACGCTCGCGGGCAGGAGCGATGCCGACGAGAGCGCCGCGAGCAGCGTCATCACGAGCAGGATGCGCGCGAGGCGCAACTCGCTCCTGCGCACGGGCTGCGCCTCGATCCACTCCGCGGACGAATCGGCGCGCAGCAGCCAGCCCAGTTCGCCGAGCAGCGGGAGCGCGAGCGTCGCCGCCGACAACGCGAGCGCGAGCAACGCGTAGCCGTATCCCGGCAGCGTGTCGCGCACGAGCCCGCACAAGAGCGCCGTCAGCGATCCGTGGATCACCAGCGGCCCGACGGGCCACTGTCCGCGCGCCCAGGTCGATTGACAGCCCGCTCGAAACACAGCCAGCGTGCGCTGGATGGAGCTGGGCGGCGTGTTCGACATGCTCGCGCGGTGCGCGGCGAGAAGCTCCGACGTTGGAGCGTCCGCGCGGCGGCCCTACAGTACGCGCTTCGATGGAGCTCTTCATCCCCGGTCCGGCCGGAAGGCTCGAAGCGGTCTTGTGGGAGCCTTCCGACAGGCTTGCACCGCGCGCCGCGGCCGTGTTCTGTCATCCGCATCCGCTCTTCGGCGGCACGTTGAACAACAACGTCGTCTTCCGCGCCGCGCGCGGGTTGCAGAACGCAGGGCTCGCGGTGCTGCGCTTCAATTTCCGCGGCGTGCAGCGCAGCGAAGGCGAGCACCATGGAAGGGGCGGCGAGGCCGACGACCTGGGCGCGGCGCTGGGGTGGATGAGCGCGCGCCATCCACAGCTCGAATTGTGGGCGGGCGGATTCTCCTTCGGCGCGCGCACGGCCGCGCAGCGCGCCGTCGACGACGCGCGCATCCGCAAGGTCGTGCTCGTCGCGCTGCCGGTGCGCAAGTTCGACTGCGGCTTCTTGCGCAGCGTGACCCAGCCCGGTCTGATCCTCATGGCGGGCAACGACGAGTACGGCACGCTGCCGGAGCTGCGCGCGCAGTTTCCCGGCCTTTCGCCCGCGCTGGAGCTCGACGAGGTTCCCGACGTCGGGCATTTCTTCGAAGGCGCGACGCAGGTGGTCACCGAACGCGTGCGCGCCTGGTCCGTCCGTCACCTGGAGCGATCGACATGAGCCTGCCGAACGTCCCGAGCTTCCCGCACGACAAGGTGCCCGCGATCCGTCAGCTCATGATGCCGCGCGACACGAACGCGCTCGGGACGATCTTCGGCGGCGTGATCCTGTCGGAGATCGACTTGGCGGCCGCGATCGAGGCGCACAAGTCGCATCCGGCGAAGATCGTCACCGTCGCGATGGACAAGATCGAGTTCAAGGCGCCCGTGTTCGTCGGCGACGCGGTGTCGTTCTTCACCGAGACCACGCGCGTGGGCCGCACGTCGATCACCGTGCACGTGTCCGTGTGGGCGCAGCGCCGCTTCGGTTCGGGTGAGTTCGCGCACGTCACCGAAGCGGACGTGACCATGGTCGCCGTCGACGATCAGTTCAAACCGACGCCGATCCTGAATCCCAAGGGCGCCGCGATGCGTTGAGCTCGTCCAGCGGCGCGCGCTTGCGCCGTTCGGGCGGGTCCGCGCGTGGAGTCGCGAGCTCGCCGGCCGCTCAACTTCGATTCGGGCGCGCGGGATCCGGTCCGAGCAGCGCGAGCGCCTGCGCGTGCGGGTCGGCACCGTGGGTCAGCGCGCCGAAGACCTGCTCCAGCGTGCCGTCGCGTCCGGCGCGCGTGCGCAGCTCGTCCATCGTGCCGAGCGCGACCAGCCGGCCGTGATCGATGACCGCCATGCGCGTGCACACCCGTTCGGCGATGTCGAGCAGGTGCGAGGTGTAGAGCACGGCCCCGCCGCGCGCGGCCCAGGTGGCGAGCACCTCCTTGATGATGGCGGTCGTCGCCGCGTCGAGCCCGTTCAGCGGCTCGTCGAGGATCAGGAGCGGCGCACGCGGCAGCAACGCGCAAGCGAGGGCCGTCTTCTGACGCATGCCGCGCGAAAAGGTGCCGACCGGGTCGTCGATGCGAGGACCCAGGTCGAGCGCGTCGAGCAGGCGCCGGCTCTCCGTATCGATGCGCTCCTCGTCGAGACCGTGCAGCCGGCCGACGAGGCTCAGGTGCTGGCGCGGGCTCAGGTTGGCGTACAGCGGCGCGCCGTCGGGCACGAACGCGAAGCGGCGCCGCGCTCCCACCGGGTCTGCGCGCACGTCGACGCCATCGATCGATACGTGGCCTTCGGTGGGGGTGAGCAGCCCGCACAGGATGCGCAGCGCAGTCGTCTTCCCCGCTCCGTTGGGACCGAGGAGGCCGAAGACCTCGCCAGCATGGATTTCGAGCTCGAGCCCCTCGAGCGCCGTGGTCGTTCCGAAGCGGTGGCTCACCGCGCGCATCTGGACCAACGTCATCGTCGCGGCAGCCTAACCGGTGCACATCGCGAGTCGTGCGCGTCGACCCGGCCGTGACCTGGCACGGATCGCCGATCCGTCGGACGTCATCGCGCTATGGACGCGTCGATCAGGTCGCGCCGAGCAGCGCGTCGCCGACGAAGACCTCGACCGGCACGCCGGCCTTCGAGGTGACCTCGGCGACGATCTCGGAGATGCGGCCCTTGGGCGCGGGCTTGACCTTCTTCGACTTCGAGTCGCCGGTCAGGATGTGCACCGCGCGCGGCTTGAGCTCGGTGATCTTCTTCAGCCAGGCCTTCACTTCGGCGTCGCTCGAATTGTCGGCCTCGCCACGCACGAAGCGGGCTTGGATGATCAGGTTCTCGCAGTGACCGAGGTGAGCGCAGAGGTTGTTGAAGTCCGTGCTCTTGCGGCCGGTGAGCGCCGCATACGTCTTCGCCGTGCCCCACTCGAAGCGCACGACGACGCGATCGTAGATTCCCATCGCGTGGCGCACCTCGGGGTCGTCGACGCGCGGCATGTCGGTCGCGAGCACCAGCGTGCCCTTCGAGTACCACTTGGCGCGCAGGTCCCTCAAGTTCTGGGTGACTTCCTTGAACTCGGGGTGCATCGTCGGATCAGCTTCGGAGCCCCAGACGACGACGGAGTCGAGCTTCTCACCGCTCTTGGACTGCCGGATGAGGTGGCGCGCCGCCGTCGTGATGACGTAGGACGCGCGCGGCATGCGCACGTCGCGGCTGACGACCATGCCCGATTCGGCGCAGGTCAGGTCCACGCCCAGGCAGATCCCGAAGCGTTCGCTCTTGGCCGGGCCACTGAAGACCGGGCTTTCGAGGACGGTGGGCAGGGCGGGCTTCGCGGGGGTAAGGGACGGTTCCGGCATGTGCCTCTCTCTCACACGGCCGCAGATGCGCCGAACACCAAAGGTAATCGCTCGCGCGCAATCTTCCTAGCTCCTGCCGCTCGTCGGAGGCGCTCGAGTGCTCGCCGCGCGCGCACCGCGGGAGCATGCTCTAGCGGCGAGCACGCTCGCCAACGCGCATCGAATTGGATGGTCGGCGCAGGTCCGCAACCACCGGATCGGGAGCGGTTCGCCCACCGACGGAGCGCTGTCGGCCATCGCGCAAAGCACGGCGATGACCGCGAGTGCGATCAACCCGTAGTGGGTCGGGGCCAACGTCGCCCCAATGGATGGATGGTGATCCACGATTTCCTCGCTTCGTCCCGGTCGGCCTGAGGGGTCCGCTCCTCCGAAGACCTCACCCGAGACGACGCGCGCTCGCGGCCGCGATTGCGGGCTCGGTCGGAACGCGGGAACTCGAGACCCGAGCGCCGCGTCGCGATGCGGTGAGAATCGTGGCCGACATCGCAGGCTCCGGCGCGCGCGCAGCGCGGACGCGCGAGTCGACGCGTCGTGGACGGGCGGCTCAACGGGGCGGCAAGGCCAGTTCGACGGTCAGCGCCCCGCCGACGGTCGCTGGCACGACGAACTCGATCGCCGCGGAACGCCCACCCGGCGAGGCGATTTCGGCGCGATGGGGACCGGGGTCGAGTTGCCAGTGCAGCTCGGTCTCCTCAGCTGCCGCGCGACCGCATTCGCCCCACCACAGGACCTGACCGTCAGCGCCGCGGAGAACGAGCTCCGCTCGCACGCTCCCTTGCAGATGCTCGAGTCCACGGATCCGAAGTGTGACCGCCTCCCCCGGCGCGAGCGGCAGGTCGATGCGCGCCTCCTCGCCGCCGACGACGGTCACCGTCCGTGCCGCGACCGCCGCCTGCTCCAAGCGGGCCAACACGACGCGGTAGCGCCCCGGCGGCAACGGCCGTGAGCGCGCCACGTCCTCCCTCACCTCCATCCACTGCGCCGGCCGCCCGCCCTCGCCCAGCACGACGATCTGCGCGGCGGCGCCAACGAGTCCCGGTGCGCGACGCAGGTTCACGACCAGCGCGCCTCCGGTGCCGAGCGGCAGGTCGCCGACGTCCCAACTCTCGTCCGCTCGCAGGTTCCGCGGCTCCACGCTCCTTGCAGCCCACCCCGCGACGTGCGCGTCGACCTCGAGACTCCATTCGCCGGGCGGCAGGGCGGCAAACTCGAAGCAGCCCGATTCGGGGTCGGGGTGTGTCAACGTCGTGCCGAGCGAAGCGCACCGCGCGACCACGTCCGCATTGCGCACCGGACGACGTTGCTCATCGACGAGCCGCCCGCGGATGCGCGTCGAGGGCAGGAGCGCGGGATCCGGCCGCAGCACGACCTCCGCTTCGCCGGGTCGCGCGGCTTCGATGCGCGCGAGCGGGAAGGGGCTCACCGCGCGGCCGAAGAGCGTCACGTCGACTGCTTGCGGACAATCGTGGAGCACGAATCGTCCGTCGGCGTCGGTGCGCGCTTCCGCGAACGGCCGGTACGCGTCCACCGACCTCGGCTCCAGCGCTTCCACGTGACGGCTGCCGCGCACGAGCCAGCCGTCGAGCTTCGCGCCGTCGAGTTCGATGCGTCCGTGCAGCTCCGCGCCGCCACAGAGCTCGGGATCCCAGACCACGTCCGCTCCCGCGACGAGGTCGAACGCGCGAGTCACCGATCCCGATGCGTTCGCCGGGCCTGCAGCTCCCGTTCGCGCCGTCTCGACGCGCACGCGCAACGGACCGGAGCCGAGATCCTCCAGCGCGAACGAACCGTCGGCGGAGCTGCGCGTGCTCGCGCGCGCGAAGAAGCTCGTGCCCTCGCTCGTGATGAGCGCGTCGGAGAGCGCCTGTCCGCTCGCATCGCGCACGCGACCGTGGAGGCGCGCGCATCGTTCGAGCCGTACATCGAGGTGGCGCATCGCGCGCGTGTCGCAGCGGCCGCTCCACGGAGCGCAGCCGCGAGCGCGCACTTGCACCGGCAATTCGTCCAGGGCGACGCCGTCGAGAGCGAACCCACCCGAGGAATCGGTCACGACGAGCTCGCCGATCGGCGCCTGTGCGACCGTGCCGTCGGCTTGGGTCCTGTACGCGATCTCGCGCTCGGATCCGACCAGGACCTGCGCGCCCTCAAGCGGTTCGCCCGACGGGCCGTACACGCGACCGGAGAGACGCGTGCCTTCCCCTTCGAAGACGAGCGTCACGTCGGCGACCGAACGCGGCGCTCCGCTGAGCACGAACTGCCGCGTCGGAGCGCGGTCGCGCGCTCGCGCCGAGAGGCACGCTCCCACGCGCGCGGGCGTCGAGCGCAGTGCGAAACGTCCGTTGGCGTCGGAGCGCGCGACGAGGAAGACGTCGTACGCTGCCTCGCTCGCGCCCGAACTGAGCAGGACGGCGGCGTCCGCGACCGGCGCACCCGCCGCGTCGACGACGCAACCGCGCACGGCGATGCCTTCGGGGATCGAGAGCTCGATGTCCGCCGATTCATTCGTGCGCACCTGCGCGAACGCGAGCCCGCCGAGGCTGGCGCGCGCGAGCCATGCACCCGCGGGGAGCTCGCTGAACTCGACTCGACCCTGCTCGTCCGTCCGCGCGCGTCGCGTCGCCGAGTTCGAACGCAGCTCTTGAGCATCGGCACGGAGCTCGATCCGTCGCGCTGGCGTTCCATCGGAAGCCCACACGACGTGGACGCGCAGCGTGCCGAGCTCGGACGATCGCGCAGGCTCGGCGCCGCGCCGCGCGTCGACGACCGGTTCGCGTGCGTCGGGCCCCGCAACCTGCACGGCGAGCTCTCGCGACGTCGAGACGTCGGCGGCGGGTTCCGCCGCGGACGTCGGCGCCGGCGTTCGCACGGAGGACGCGTCTCGCGCGACCCACCACCAGCCCGAGATCAGGCACAGCGCCAGTGCCGCAACGGTCGAAGCGAGCTTGTGCGTCGTGGTCATCGTGGTGGCCCAGGGCGAGAGCCCGCGGGAGAAGACTCCGAACCCGCGCGCCAGTCGCGGCGGATCGAGCGCCAGGCCGCGCACGAGCGCGAGGCTCCACGCGTCGGAGCGATGCGAGCGGCGCAGTTCCTCGCGCAAGCGCGCGAGGCCGCGCTTCACGCGCGAGCGCGCCGTCTCCAAGGGTGCGTTGGTGCGCCGCGCGACCTCGCGCAGCTCGAGCCCATCGAGGTAGTGAAGGACGAGCGTGCCGCGCAACGGCTCTTCGAGCGCGAGCACGGCTTCGACCAGTTCGCGGCGCGCCTGCTCCTGTTCGAGGAGCTCGTCCGGCGAAGGGAAGCCGTCGCGCCGGCCTGCGTGACGCGCGTCGCGTTCGGCGCGCCGTTGAACCTCGCGTTGCGCGGCCGAGCGGCGCGCGGAGCGCAGCGCGATGCTGCGCACGACGACCGCGAGCCACGCGCGCGGCGAGCGCAGGTCGCGCGGCGCGTGCTGCAACGCCGTCAGCCAGGTCTCCTGCTCGACGTCGCGCGCGAGGTCGGCGTCGAAGACGAGCTCCCGCGCGAGCGCGCGCACGAAGCCGGCGTGGCGCAGCAGCACTTCGGGATCTTGGGCGGGGCGGAGCATGTTCGTGCCGCACTAGAGTCTCGCTCCCCGTCGTGCGGGTGAAACGAAGTGCCCGAAACTCGCTTCGAAGCGCGAACCCGGTCGATCCTGCGCCGGCGCAAGGCGCTGCGAGCCGCCTCGTGCGCGGATGACGCGGCCGGCGCCCGGCGCTGGTATCGTCGCGCGCTCCGGCGCGACTTCATCGGCGCACAGCGCCGTTCGGTGCTGGCGCGACCTCGCGCACGACCTCTTCGCCCGTGCGCGCGGGTTGCAGGTCTTGGTCTGCGCTGAGCAGCGCACGACGAGTTCGACACGCTCGCGGGCGGTCCCTCGACAGACGTCTACGCCGGCGTGCGCGCCGAGAGCCACAGGCTGCCGGCTTCGTGGAGCTCGACCTGCGTCGCCCAGTCCGGCGCATGACGGTTGGGGACGAACTGTGCCGGGTCGCCGGGACCGCGCGAATCGCGCAGGCGCTCGTGCGCGACCTCCACGAAACCGGCAGCTTCGAGCGACGCGACCCAACCGCGCGTGTCGAGGCGTTGCATCTCCAGGCCGACGAGGCCGCTCCAGCTCGCCGATGGCCGGTTCTCGGCGAACTGGTCGATGACGAAGTCGAACGAGGCACCTGGGCGCAGCACGCGGCGCACTTCGCGCAGCGCGCGCGAGAGATCGACGGCGTAGTAGAGCGCTTCCATCGAGAACGCGCGCTCGAAGCTCGCGTCGGGAAACGGCAGGGCCTCGAAGCGCGCGACCTCGAAGCGCGCGCGCACGCTGAGCGGCGTCAGCTCCTGCGCTCGCGCGACCATCGCCGACGAGCAATCGATGCCGACCGCGCTCGCGCCGACGGCGGCACGGGCGAGCAACCGCGTCGCCCAGCCGTTGCCGCAGCCCAGATCGAGTGCCCGCTCGCCGGTGCGCACACGCAGGCGCTGGAGGACTTGCAGCACGACGTCGGAATGGCCGTGCTCCATCGATTCGGCGCGTCCGTTGACGGCCCACTCGTCGAAGACCTGCGCGATGCGCTCGTGCGTCACGTGGCGCAGGATAGCTTCGGCGCCGCGGCGCGAGCAGCGCGCGACGTCGAGTTCAGCGCGCCGCCGCGTGCTCCTCGCGACGCGCGCATTCCGCGACGATGTCGTCGAGCGGCCGGAACACCACCTCCCAGTCGTAGTTCTGCTC
Organism: Planctomycetota bacterium; assembly: GCA_044228975.1. Classification (GTDB taxonomy): domain Bacteria; phylum Planctomycetota; class UBA1135; order UBA1135; genus JADJNY01. The sequence continues at coordinate 46,015 of JBGATX010000002.1, forward strand.
GACGAAGGCACGCGCGCGCCGGCCGAGCTCCGCGGCCTGTTGCGGAGCGCGCAGGAGCCCGACGACGGCCTGCGCGAAGCCGGACGCGTCATCGCGCACGAGATAATCGCGCTCCGGCCTCCCGTCGACGCCTTGCGTCGCGCAAGTCGTGCCCACGACGGAGAGCCCCATGGCGAGCGCCTCGAGCACCTTGTTCTGGATCCCGCGCGCGATGCGCAGCGGCGCGACCGAGACCTGCGCCTTCCCGATCCACGTGCGCGTGTCGTCGACGAAGCCGGTGACCGTCACGCCCGGGATCGAGCTCAGCGCGCTCACGTCCGCGCTGGGATGCGAGCCCACGATCGTGAAACGCGCCTCGGGGACGTCACGGCGCACGAGCGGCAGGATCTCGCGCGCGAACCACACGCAGCCGTCGACGTTGGGGTAGTAGTTCATCACGCCGGTGAAGACGATGTGACCCGGCTCGGGCGGCGTCTTCGCGGGCTGGAACCAGTTGAGATCGACGCCGTTGCGCAGCACGGTGGCGCGCGCTCCGGGAATGCGCTCGTGGAAGATGCGTTCCTCGAGCGGCGTGCAGAAGACGTTCTGCGTGAAGGCTCGCGCGACGCGTGCCTCGAAGCGCTCGAGCGTGCGCGCCTCACGCGCGTAGACCCAGCTCATCGGGAAGCGCGTGCGCTCCGCGTACTGGCGCCACTTGTCCGAGTCGAGCTCGCCGAAGTGCATCACGCGCGGCTTCGTGACGTGCTTCTCGAGGAACGCTCCCATCGACGACGAGTAGGCATAGGCCATGTCGCACTCGGGGATGAGCGCGTCGACGATCGCCTGCAACTCGCGCGAGCCGTACACGCCGAGCGTCAGCGGCGTGCGCGTCGCGAGCAGCGGCAACGAACGCGCGCGCGCCCAGCGATCGTGGTAGCGCACGAAGTGGCACGGAATGCCCTTGGCGACGAGCTCCCCCGCCGCCGCGACGTCCTTCTCGTCGTGCGCGAAGGCCACCGCGACGACCTCGTGCGCGCGCCGCATGCGCTCGACCAGGCGCCAGGTCGTGATCTTGTCGCCGCGGTTGGGCGGGTAGGGGACGCGCTGGGACAGGAAGAGGATGCGCACGGGGTGAGAGTATCGGAGCGAGCCGCGCGGATCCCGGGTCGGCCGCACGCCGTCGACGCGGACCGTGTCGCCTGGGTTGCACGGTCCGCCGATCGAAGTCGCACCCACGGAAATTCGTCCATCGTGGAACAACGAGACCCGCTGCGGGCGTCTACAGTCACGTCCAGCCGGACTCCCGCGGTCGAATGCGCGCTCGCGGCCCCGCGCCGGATCCTCGATCTCTGCCGCCGGCGCCGCACCTCCACAAGGAAGCCGAGGCGGTGAGCACGCGACGCGCGTTCCGTCCACTCGCCGGCGATGATCGACAGCGTGGGACCCGCACGAGTTCGTCCGCTCGGCGCTCGACGACGACCCTCTTCCTGCCTCTCGTTCTGCGGCAACGGCGATCCCAACCGCATCCCGTGTCCGTGCGGCAACAACGGAACGGATCCGGCGGCGGGCTGCGCCAACTCGCTCGATCCCGCGGGCGCCGTCGTGACCACGACCGGTTTCGCTGCGTCCGACGACGTCCGGCTGCACTCGACGGGCATGACGGGCTCGGTCTGCATCTTCATTCGCACGCTCGGCCCGGCGCAGGTCAATGGAGCGGCCTTCGACGACGGCATCACGTGCACCGGAGCGTCCTTGCTGCGCCTGCGTGCGATCTCGTTCACCGGCGGCATCACCGGCACCGCGACGTTCCCCGAGCCCACGCCTCCGACGATCACGCTCTCGGCGCGCAGCGGGACGTTCCCGGGCTCCGGTGCGGCGATGCAGTACGCGAGCTACTACCGCAACGCCGCGACCGCGTTCTGTCCGCCGTTCACCTTCAACACCTCGAACACGATCCAGATCACCTGGTGAGCGGCGGATCGCGCTCTGGAGCGCGATTTCTGGACGCGCGAGGCCACCGCGAGCGCGTGAGTCCCGGGCCGGCCGGGCGAGGCGCTATCAGTCGTCCGAGTCGAAGGAACGGCCGAAGCCGCTCTCGCGCATGCGAGCTTGCAGCCTCTGCCAGCGTTTCGAGACCGCGTCGGCGCTCATCTCGAGCAGCTCACCCGCGCGCGCGCAGGAGAGTCCTTCGATGCCGTGCATGAGCAGCACCGCGCGATCGACGGGCTCGAGCGAGTCGATGTAGTCGTTCAGTCGCTGCAGCATCTCGTCGCGCGCGACCGCGCGCGTGAGCGTGGTGAGCGAGTCGCGCCTGGCCTCCAGCGCCGCGTCGGGCGCGCTCGGCATGCGCCTGCCGAGGCGACGCCGGGAATCACACGCCTCGTTCCAGACATGTTTGGCGAAGCCGAACACCCAGCCGCGGAACGAGCCCTTCGAGCCGTCGAATTCGTGCAAGCGCGGCAGGACTCGCACCCACACCTCGCTGACGAAGTCCTCGTTCTCGACCGGCAGGCCCAGCCCCGACTTCTTCTGTGCGCGCACCCAGACGAGCAGGTGCGGGACGAGGCGCAGGTAGAGCGCTTCGGTGGCGTCCTTGTCCTTTGCGCGCGCTCGTTCCGACAGCGCGTCCGTGGACTCGTGGTCGGGCTGCGGCTCGCCGGGCGCGGAGTGTGCTTCGGCCACCATGGAATCGTTCGTACGATACCGTCGGCGTCCGGCGCGAGCGGCGAGATCGAGAAAGCGCGTCGCCGGTGCTCGATTCCTCGGAACGAAACGTCCGCTGGCGGCCTCGGAGTGCAAGACACGCCGACGCTGCTCCTCGATCCGTCGCTGCCGCGGCGAAGTACGCGCGCGTTGCGCGTAGACGGTCGCGCAGCGTGGCCGTAGCTTGGGGCCGCGCCGTCGTTCCCGCGCGGGCGCAGTTCGCATGACCGACGACTCGCACGAACTCGAAGTCGCGCTGTTCGACTTTCGCGCGCGTTTCGCAGCCGACTCCGCGCACGGACGCGTCGCGGACGTCGACAGCTACGCACGACGTTTCCCGGGTTTCGAGACTCAGATCCGCGCGGCGTACGCCTGCCTGATCCGCGGCGAGTCGATCGACGAAGCGGAGATCGACGGACGTGCTCCGGCTCCCCCGACCACGCAGGAGCGCCGCATCGCGCACTACCGGCTGCTGCACGAACTCGGACGTGGAGGGCAGGGTTCGGTCCACTTGGCGGAGGACACGCGCCTGCACCGGCGCGTTGCGATCAAGCTGCTCGCCGGCCTCGCGCAGTTCTCGAGCGACGCGCGCCGGCGCTTCCAGCGCGAGGCCGAGACCGCGTCGCGCCTCGATCACCCGTGCATCTGCACCGTCTACGAGAGCGGAGTCGACGACGGCACGGCGTACATCGCGATGCGCTACGTCGAGGGCGAGTCGCTCGGCCGGCGCATCGCTCGGGCACGCGACACGCGCGCGAAGCTCGACGCCGAGCCGGTCTCGAAGCGCCGCGACGCACGCACCGACCCCGATTCGTTCTTCCCTTGCGCGCCCGCGTCGCGCGACGACCTGTGGGCGTGCCTGCACTTCTTCGAATCGGCCGCGCGCGCCCTGCACGTCGCGCACGAAGCGGGCATCGTCCACCGCGACGTCAAGCCGGGCAACTTGATGATCACGACCGAGCGCACGCCGGTCGTGCTCGACTTCGGCCTCGCGCGCGAAGCGGAACCAGGCGCCGAAGCGATCACGCTCAGCGGCGAGATCCAAGGCACGCCGGCCTACCTCTCGCCCGAACAGCTCGAGCCGAAGGGGCGACGTCTCGATCGTCGCACCGATGTCTACTCGCTCGGCGTCGCGCTCTACGAGTGCCTGACTCTCGAAGCTCCGTTCCAGGCGCCGACGATCGCCGCGCTCTACCAGCAGATCCTGCGCGATCCGCCGCGCGATCCGCGCACGACGAACCGCTCGATCCCCGCCGACCTCGCTGTCGTCCTCGAGACCGCGCTCGAGAAGGACCGCGACCGCCGCTACGCGAGCGCGCTCGACCTCGCCGAGGACCTGCGCCGCATCCGCGAACATGAACCGATCCGCGCGCGCCCGCCGAGCCTGGGATTGCGAGCGCTGCGTTGGGTGCAACGGCATCCGGCGCAGACGGTGGGGGTCTGTGCGGGAGCGTTCGTTCTCGGCGCGCTCGGGCTCGCGCGGTTCATGTGGCGGGCGAAGGCCCAAAGCGACCGCGTCGAGGAGATCACGCGAGCGATCAACGGCGAGCTCTCCCTGGGTCAGTCGGACGAGCGGATCCGCGGGCAACTGCTCGATTGGATCGGCGATGTGCCGATGCGCGCCTTGACACCGGACTGGGTTGCGCAGGCGCGGCGACATATGGGCGGGTTCGCGGAGTACGGCCTGCCCCTCGACGGCGCGCTCTCGCCCGACGCGTTCCGCGAGCGCATCGAGGTCGTCCGCGCACGCGATCCAGATCTCGCGGACGAGCTCATCGACGGCGTGTACTCGCTGGCGATCCGCTTGACCTCCGCCGCGCACCAACGCGACGACCTCAAGACCCCCGACGATCTCGGCCGCTGCGCCGCGCGGAGCTTTCCATGGGACGCGACGCGCGAGCGACTCGGGCAACTGATCAGTCGGCTGGAGGACGATCGCTGGCGTCGCGCGGTGTGGTGCGCCTTCCTGCTGCACTTCGAGAGCGACAGCGAGGACGAGTACTGCTCGCCACAACTCGAGCCCTTCCTCACGCCGGCTGGCTGGGTCGACCGGTCCGCGCGCGATCTCGTGTTCCTCGGAGACCTGGCGTACGTCGCAGGTGATTCCCGCGGCGCGGTCGCGGCCTATGGAGCCGCGAAGGCGCGTCGCTCGACCAGCTTCCCGGTGCTGTACGCGACACGTCTGAACGGCGGCATCGCCCTGCGCTTCACCGCCACGGGCAACGCGCGGGATCCGCTGTTGCGTTCGATCATCGAACTCGAAGCGGCCCGCGACCTCCGCCCTTCGTGCGCGACGGTCTATCTCGCGCTCGCGCAGACGTGGGAGCGGCTCGGAGATGCCGACAACGCGCTCGCTCATGCTCGAAGAGCCGTCGATCTCGATGCCTCCAACTCGACGGCGCTGAAGCTGAAGGCGAAGCTCGCTCCCGCCGGTTCCGACGAGCGCCGCGACGCCGCATCCGCCGCGTGGCAGATCGATCCGAACGATTCCGAGGCTTGCTCGCTGCGCACACGCATCGCGCTCGACGCCGGACGCTGGTTCGAGGCGCTGTCGATCTCGGATTGGGCAGTCGAGCACATGGCCTCACCCGCCGACGTCGCCACGATCGCGGCGAACAGGCTCTGCGCGGGGCGCGGCACGTTGGAGATCGTGACGTCGCTGAGTACCGCGACCCTCGACGACCAGCAGCGCGCGCGCTGGTCGCTCGAGTTCGCGCGAGTGCTCGTCCGCCGGCGCGCGTTCGCGGAGGCGCGGGCGCTGGCCGAAGCGTGCATCGCACTCCAGCCGTCGAACGCAGACGCGTACGTGGTGCTCGGCAGTATCTGCTGCGAGGGCGCCGACTGGGATGGAGCCGAGCGAGCATTCCGCAAGGCGATCGAGTGTCACCCGGCGGGCAGCGAGAAGTACCTCGGTCTGGCGACGGTCTGGAACGGTCGACGGAATCCGCAGCGTGCGATCGACGAGCTCGAACGCGCGCTCGAACGCGATCCTGCCCACGTCGGTCTGCGCACCGCACTGGTGAACTTGCGCCGGACGACAGGCGGGATCGATGCAGCCATCTCGGCCGCCCGCGCGTGGACGGAAGCATGTCCGACGCGGGCGGCAGCCTGGGTGCGGTTGGCGGAGCTGCAGGTCGAGCGCGGCAGCACCGACGACGCCGCGGAATCGTTCGGACGCGCATTGCACGAGCAACCCGAGGACGCGCCGGCGTCGCTGGGCTTGCGCAAGCTCGCCGCGGGAAGCCAGGCGCGAGAGCGCGTGTCGCGCGTGGTCGAGGAGTTGTGCGCGCGCCGCTCGACCTCTGCGGCGGGGAAACTCGCTCGCGCGTATCTCGAGCATTCCCGCGGCGCGCGCGAGCTCTGGGAGGCGACCCTGCGGGAACTGGCGGACGAGCGCTGGTCGGATCCGATCCCGTGCACCTCCCTGGCGGACTTCCGCCAGAGCGTCGGTGACTTCGCCGGTGCGCAAGCCGCCGCGCGAGAAGCGCTCGCTCGCTCGCCGGCTATGGTGGTCGCGCACTGGTACCTTGCTCGCGCGTTGTCGGACGCGGGAGCGTGGGTCGACGCGGTCTCCGCCGCGATCGCCGGCCTCGAGCTCTCCCCGAGTCACGAGAAGCTGCTCGGCGTCCTTGGCGACGCCGCGCTGCAGGCGGGCCGACCGGAGCTCGCGCTCGACGCCATCGCGCAGAACATCGCTGCGCACCCGGCGAACCGTGGCGCGCGGCTGCTGCGCGCGCGCGTCGAGGCCTGGCAGGGAGGGCTCCAGAGAGCGCGCAGCGAACTCGAGGACCTCGTCACGGCCGATCCGAAGGACGAGCGCGCCGCCGAGCAGCTGTATCAGCTCCTCGCCGGCGAGCGCCTGTGGTCCGATGCGATGCAGCTGGCTTCGTCGCGCGCGCGTGCAGCACGCGGGGACGACGCTCCGGACGTGTGGGCCTCTCGGGTCGAAGCGTACCAGTCCGCGTCGAGCGGCGAGCGGGCGCCGGCCAGCCTGGTCGAGACGTCCGCAACCGAGCCGGCGAATTCGAGCGGGCGGGGAGAGCGCGCGGAAGTCGTTGCCGCAGCTCGATCGCTGCTCGAGCGCGAGCTTCCCGTGGTCGCCCTCACACCCGACGCAGAGGCCACGGTGACGTCCTGCGCCCACAACCTCGTCCGCGGTGCCGAGGCGGGCTGGTCCGACGGTGACTCGTCCGATGCGGCGCCGGGCCGCGCACCGTCGGTCGAGAGCTCGACGTTCGCGATGCGCGCGCTCGACCTCCTCGAAGCGCTGCTGGACGCGCGATTGGAGGATCTCGGCCGGGATCCACCGTTGCGGCCTCGCGCAGTCCATCGGCAGGCACTGGTGGACGAACTGCTCGCGCGCGACACGCTCGCGCTTCGCGTTCCACCTAGAGGCGCGCCGTGGCGCCAGCGCGCGCTCGGATACATGTCGAACGTGCGCGCGGCGTTGAGCGGAGGTGCCAATTCTCGTTGATCGCGTCGAGCGGCGGCGTCACCGTTCGTCGCGACCGCGCTTCGTCCAACCGGATGCAAGTCCCCGCGGCCGGTTGATTCGTCCCTACAACTCCATTCGAGAGTCCCTGTCATGAAACGCAATCGAACCGTCGCGTTGCTCGCACTGGTCGCCACGATGGGCGCTGTTCACGCCCAATCGGACAACTGCTCCACGGCCGTTTCCCTCTCCGGCCCGGGACCTTTCGGTGTCAGCACCGTCGGGCTCACGACGGGGGCCCAGGGCCAGGCCGAGTCCATCTGCCTCTTCTTCGGCACCACGACGATCGCGTCGGATGGATGGTTCAACTGGACGGCGACGGCAACGGGTGTCGCGACCGTGTCGCTCTGCACCGGCGCCTCGTGCTCCCCGTCTGGCGGGACGGTCGACACCAAGATCGCCGCGTACGCGGGTGCGGGATGTCCCTCAGCAGCCGCGATCGCCTGCAACGACGACACGTGCGGACTGCTCTCACAGATGTCGTTCGTGACCACAGCCGGAAGCACCTATGCGCTGCAGGTCGGGAGCTTCCCGGGCGGCTGCGACTACAACGGCTCGATCACGATCAGCTACAGCTGTCCCCGGCCGAGCAACGACACGTGCTCGAACGCAGCCGCGCTCACCGTCGGATCGACGACGACCGCCGATACGACGTGCGCAATGGATTCGGATGAGACAACGCTGCCATCGACGTCGTGCCCGGGGATGCACGCGGACGTCTGGTACCGAATGGACTCCGCCGCCCCAGGGACGTACGAGTTCTCGGTCTGCGATCCGGGCTCGTCGGCCAGCAACGTGGAGCTCAGGCTCTATCCGGTCTCTTCGTCCGGGAGCTGTCCGACAACGAGCACGCCATCCCCCTCGTGCAGTCAAGCATGCGGAGGGACCGGCGGTGCGTCGGCGAGCTTGTGCGTGAGCCTCGCCACCACCACTTCGCTCGTGCTGCGAGTCGGGCACGTCGGCAGCTCTTTCCAGACAGGGACCATGCAGCTCACCGTCTCGGCGACTTGTCCGCTCTCGCCGTTCACGAAGTTTTGCCGCGGCGACGGATCCGCCCTGATCCTGAATTGCCCGTGCGGGAACAACGGCGGATTCCCGAACGGATGTCCGAACTCGTTCTTCCCGTCCGGCGCTGCGCTGGACGCCACCGGGAACCCGAGCGTCTCGGCGGACACGATCGTGCTGCAAGCGAGCCAGGTGACCGGGATCTCGCTGTTCTATCAGGGCCCCGTCCAGGTCCCCGCGTTCGTCGTCGACGACGGAATCAACTGTGTCGGTCCTCCGATCATCCGGCTCGGAACGTCACCGTCCATCGCGAACGTCGCCGTCTACCCACAAGGCGCCCAGCTTCCGGTGAGCGTGCGCGGGGCGATTCCGCCGGCCGGCGGGACGTTCTTCTACCAGTGCTGGTACAGGAACGCAGCGGCGTTCTGCACTCCGGCGACCTCGAACCGCACCAATGGATTGAGGATCGTCTGGACGCCATAGGCGTTCCAGCGCACCGAACCCGCGCTTCGAGTTCAGTGTGCTGACGACGGCACGGTCCTTCATGCTCCGCGCGTGCCCACGAACGTGTGCCAACGCCCGCGCACGCGCTCCTCGTCGACGGTCAAACCGGCGGCGAGGAGCGCGTTGCGTGTCGCGTCGGCGTGGTGGGCGGCGCAGCCGCTGAAGGCGTACCAGCCGGTGGGGGAGAGTGCGTCGCGCAATTGCGCGACGTTCGACTGGATGATGTCGGCGTAGATGTTCGCGAGCACGACGTCGAACGTGCCCGTGATCTGCTCGAAGCCGCCGGTGAGGAAGCGGCAATGGCTCGCGAGCTCGTTGCGCGCGGCGAGATCGTTGGCGTAGGGCTCGGCGGTGGGATCGATGTCGAAGCCGATGCACTCGCGGGCGCCGAGCAGCGCGGCGGTGACGGCGAGGATGCCGCTGCCGGAGCCGGCGTCGAGCACGCGCTCGTTGCCGCGGATGCGTTCCTGGAGCACGAAGAGACACGTGCGCGTCGTCGGGTGGCGGCCGGTGCCGAACGCTCCGCCTGGCTCGAGGTGCAGGATGCGATCGCCGGCGCGCGGCTTGGAGGTCGTCCACGGCGCGAGCACGCACAGCTTGCGAGCGCGGAACGGTCTCCAGCTCTTCTTCCACGACGTCGCGTAGTCCTCCGGCGGCAGCTCCTTGAACTCGATGCGCAGGTTCGCGAGCTCCGCGGCGCCGGTCGTCTCGGCGAGAGAGCGCAGCGCGTGCTCGAGCTCCGCGCGCACTCGCGGCGAGTCGTTCGTGCTCGGCAGGAACGTGCGCACGTAGTCGAAGCCCGGCGGCGCGGCGTCGGCGGCGAGCGAGGAGCGACCGAAGGCGACGCTGGTGCACGGGCCGACGGCGAGCGCTTCGGCGACGAGTTCGAGCCAGGATTCAGGCGCGAGGATGCGCACTTCTGTCCAACGTACGGGAGTCGGCCTCGAGGCCGGGCTCGCGGAAGGGCTGGAGCTCAATACGGGAGGTCCTCGAAGGGGATGTCGAGCGGATGTTCGGCGTCGCGACGCGCTCGCTGGCGTGCGGCGGCGTCGGTCGGGTGCGTGTCTTCGCTCTCGCGCGTCGAAGCGGGTGCGGGTGGGCTCGACGTCGCGGCTGCGCGCGGCGGAGCTCCATCGTCGTCGTCGCGATCACCCAGATCGACGCGAGGCGCATCGAAATCGAGCTGAGCTTCCGCTTCGGGTGCGTCGCGTCCGGCGACGAGCGCGGTGTGCGCGCGGCGCGGTGCGCTGTCGGCGAAGTTCGCCGCGAACCCGCGCTCCTTCAGGCCGTCGAGCAGTCCCATGTGTCGCAGCGCCTCGCGCACGCACAGATCCGTGTCGCCGCGCACGAAGCGCGCGCGACGCTCGGGAGCGAGCTCGTCGCGGCCGCTCGCACCCTGCGCGGGCTCGAACGGCCGCTCGATCGGCAGCTCCTTCAGGAAGAATCGATGCCGCGGCTCGAGCACGCGCGCGTCGAGCACGAACACGCAACCGCGATCCCCTTCGCGCCGCATCAGGCGGCCGAAGCCCTGGCGGAACTTCGAGAGCGCGCGCGGCAGGTAGATGCGCCGGCGCTGCTCGCCGATGCCGAGCGCCGCACACTGCGCGTGGTGGTAACGATCGGGCACGCCGTAGGGGAGCTTGACGATCACCAGGTACTCGAGCGTCTCGCCCGGGAAATCCGCTCCATACCAGAACGTGTCGACACCGAGCAGCACCGAGTCGACGCGCGCGCGGAAGAGCTCGGAGAGCTCCTCCTTCACGCTGCCTTGCATGTTCTGGAACCACAGCGGGATCGAGCGCGCGCGCAAGAAGCCCTGCAGCTCCTCGCCGACGCGCTGCGTGTCCTGCGCGTTCGTGAAGAGCACGAGCATGCGCCCGCGGGTGCGCTCGGCGAGGTGCGCGATGAAGCGCCGCACGTAGTCGAGGAACGCGTCCTTGTCGCCCTGCGCGGGCGGTGCGTCGCGCGGCACGGCGACGAGCACGCGCGAGTAGTCGAACACCTCTGGAGCGCGGAACGTGCGCACCACGCACGGCGGACGCGTCTCGTTCGGGCCCGGCGCGGCGGCGCGATCGAGGCCGAGGTAGGCCTGCGCGGCCTCGAATCCTCCTTGCAGAAAGGTCGTCGCCGAGAGGAACACGCCCGAGGAGAGCAGCGGGTAGTAGCTCGAGCCGAGGAACTCGTTCGGCAAGAGCACGCGCGACGCGAGCGCGAGGTTGCCGCGCGCGTCGCGGTCGACGTCGTAGAACGTGCGCGGCCGGAACGCGGGCTTGCCTTCGTCGAGCGGCAGCCAGGCGTGCACCGCGGCGAGCGTCGTCGAGAGCTGCGTGCGGATCTCGTCCAGGTTGCGGCGCGCGCGCGGCAGGCCGCGCAACGGAAGACCATCGAGGCGTTCGGCGAGCTCCGCCAGCGCGACCTCGAGACGACTCCAGTGCTCGGTGAAGTTCTTGCGCGCGTCGACGAGCAGCGTCTGGCCCTCGGTCTGGACGTACTCGCGCAGCAGCGAATGGTCGTCCCGCGCCTCGCGCGAGCGCGACTGCTCCGCGCGCCAGCCGTCGAACTCGATCGCGGCGTCCTCGAGCGACTCGAGCGCCGTGTCCGCGTCGTTCCAGGCCTCGAGGCACGCTCCGACGCAGGCGTGAGCGGGCGTTCCGGCCAGCAATTGCCGCTCGAAACGATCGAGCAGCGCGCGCGAGCGCTCGAGCTCGGGATGCGAGAGCCGCGCGAGCAGCCCGCGCATGTCGCGGAACGAGACGTCGTGGCTCCAGGCGCTGTGCGCCTGTTCGTGCAGGTGCTCGCACTCGTCGAAGACCAGATGCCGGAAGAACTCCTGGCGCGCGAGCGCGAACGCGTGGTTGACGATCACGACGTGCGAACGCTGCGCGCGCGCGCGCGCGACGTCCGCGGCGCACGTGTCTCGATCGTCGCGTTGCGTGCAGCAGCCCGTCTGCGCGCGCGCGCCGCGCACGAACGCCGACAGGGCGCGCGAGTACGCGTCGCGGTCGGCGAGCGCGAGCGGAGCGCCGAGCGGCAGGCGGTCGAGGTCGCCTTCGATGTCGGTGAGCGCGAAGACGCAGAGTTGCTCCCACGCGAGCCACGTCGCCGCGTCGTCGTCCTCCTCCGGCGCCGCGGCGCGCAGGGCGCGCCAGCACAGGTAGTTCTCGCGACCCTTGAGCACGCTGACGCGCGTTCCGGGAGCGATGCCCGCGCGTCCGAGCGCCGCGAGCGCGCGCGGCACGTCGCGATCGAGCGCCTGCTCCTGGAGCGCGCGCGTGTACGTCGCGATGCCGACGCGCACGCCGTGGCGACGCGCCCAGAGCAATGCGGGCACGAGGTACGCGAGCGTCTTGCCCGTGCCGGTCGGCGCGTGCACGAGCAGGAGCTCGCGCACGCCGAGCGTCCTCGCCACCGCGCGCGCGACGGCGTGCTGGCTCTCGCGGTACACGCCGGAATCGCCGGCGGCGGCGAAGAGCTCGGGGATGTGGCGCTTGAAGAGCTGATCGAGCAGCGCGTGATCGTCGGAGGCGAACGGCGCGGGCTCGTCGAGATCGGGCGGCAGGATCTCGAGCGTGCGCCAGCGCTCCATCTCCCTCGCGCAGCCCGGCCGCAGCACCTCGATCAGGTCCTCGAGCGGCGGACTGCTCGCGCACAAGAGCTGCAGACGGCGCCCGAGGCGCGCGCTCGCCGGCGCCGCATCCTCGAACCAGACGTCGCGCTGCTCGACGAGACTCAAGGCGAGGTTGAGCGTGTGGCGAGCGCAGCGATCCTCGACGCCGAAGCGCTCCCACACGCGCTGCAGCGCGAGCACGCACAGACGCAAGGAATCCTCGTCGCGCTCGAGAAAGCGCCGCGCGAGCTCGTGCGTCGCGAGCGCGAGGTCGTCCGGACCGAACGCCTCGGGCCCCGCGCCTTGCGTCGGCTCGACGAGCGCACCGAGCAGCGCGTCGCGGCGTTGCGCGAGACGTCCGGGAAAGAGCAGGGCCGCGACGTCGGTGAGGCCCAGCAGGAGCGGCGCGGGAGTCTCGGCGCTCTCGAAGTGCGCGCGCCAGGTGTGGAACGAGGCCGCGTCGGGCACGACCAGCGGCCCCGCGCCGATGAATCGGCGCAGTTCTCGCCACAGCTCCGCCGCGGGCGGCGCATCGAGGACCGCGCGCGCGTCCTCCCCGAAGCGCTCGATCGAGCGGGCGATCTCCGCCGGCGTGGCTTTCGGCCAGCCGCACCAGCGATCGAAGCTCTCCCACGTGCCGTCGACGCCGCGACGCCGCGCGAGGACGCGCACGAGCTGGTCCGTGACCGGATCGGGTCCGCTCGTCCACACGATCGCGAAGCCCAGCTGCCCGAGATCGGACTCCAGCCAGGCCGCGTCGGGCTTCGTGTGGGGCGCGCGCGGGACGATCACGGGCGCGCATTTCACCATCTCTACCAGGCATGCGCAGGCGCGGCTCGACCGGGCGCACGCAGGCGCGGCGTGTTCGCGCGCGTGCCGAGCGCGCGCGGGTGAGGCGGCCCGAGCCGCCGATTTCTTGCGTCGCTTGGATTCGCTCTCGCGGAGGAGCTCGCGAGGCTCGGATCGGGCACCTCGAGCGCGCGCTCGAACGGCGCCCGCGCGGAGCGGCAAGCCGTTGCGGAGCAACGCATTACCCGGTCCGCCGTGGCTGCCTCGCGCGCCCGCGCTCTCGCGTGCGCGCGTGCGCGCATGAGCGCACGAGGCCGGCGCGAGGTCCATCCGACGCCGCGCTTGACTCGCCCGCTCCACCACCTATTTATGGCGCCCCCTCCCGGTACCCGATCTCCCTGCGGAACCGTTGAGCACGCTGATGGCCAAATCCACTTCCAAGCCCACGACGAAGACGACCGAGGCCGCGACGCCCGCTGCTCCGCGCAAGGCGAGCGCGAAGGCGCCGGCCAAGGCGCCCCGCAAGTCGGCCAAGGCGATCAAGGAGGTCGAGGTCGAGGAGCCGCTCACGCCCGAGGAGCTCGAGGCCGAGAAGCTCGTGCGCGGCAAGAAGCTCGTCATCGTCGAGAGCCCGGCCAAGGCCAAGACGATCAACAAGTACCTGGGCAAGGACTTCGTGGTGCGCGCCTCGATGGGTCACATCCGCGACCTGCCCAAGGGCAAGCTCGGCATCGACATCGAGCACGGCTTCAAGCCCGCGTACACGACCATCGCGGGCAAGACGAAGGTCGTGAGCGAGCTCAAGCGTCTGGCCGACAAGGCGCCGCAGGTCTACCTCGCTCCCGACTTGGACCGCGAGGGAGAGGCGATCGCCTGGCACCTGTTCGAGCTCCTGCAGGTGGACGCGTCGAAGGTCTACCGCGTCGTGTTCAACGAGATCACGAAGAAGGCGATCCTCGAGGCCTTCGAGCACCCCGGCAAGCTCAACATGGACAAGGTCGATGCGCAGCAGGCGCGGCGCGTGCTCGACCGCATCATGGGGTACAAGCTCTCGCCGCTCCTGTGGAAGAAGATCGCCAAGGGTCTCTCCGCCGGGCGCGTGCAGTCGGTCGCCGTGCGCCTGATCGTCGAGCGCGAGAAGGAGATCCGCGCGTTCATCAAGGAAGAGTACTGGCGCGTCACGGCGCACTTCTCCGTCGACGGCCAGACCTTCGACGCCGAGCTGCGGCGCCTCGGTGAAGAGCGCATCGACAAGAACCTCGACGAGGCGCGCGCTCGCGGTCTCGTGGCGCGCATCGGGAAGCAATCGCTCGAGCTCGTCGAGATCGAGAACAAGCCCAAGACGCGCCGCCCGACGCCGCCGTTCACGACCAGCCAGCTGCAGCAGAAGGCGTCGACGATGCTGCGCTTCTCGGCCAAGAAGACGATGATGCTCGCGCAGCAGCTCTACGAGGGCGTCGAGCTGCCCGGCGAGGGCTCCGTCGGTCTGATCACGTACATGCGCACCGACTCGGTGCGCGTGTCGGAGGACGCGCTGACGCAGGTGCGCGACGTCATCGCGAAGCGCTTCGGCGAGGCCTACGTGCCCGAGAAGGCGCACCTCTACACGGGCAAGGCGAAGGGCGCGCAGGAAGCGCACGAAGCGATCCGCCCGACCGACGCGGCGCGCACGCCCGAGGCGGTGCGCGGTGCGCTCACGACGGATCAGCACAAGCTCTACACGCTGATCTGGAACAAGTTCGTCGCCAGCCAGATGAAGCCGTCCGCTTCGACGATCACCACGGCGGTGTTCCAGAACGGCGACGCGCGTTTCGTCGCGCAGGGCGAGGTGCAGCTCTTCGACGGGCACCTGCGCGTGTTCGACATCCAGGCCTCGGTGGGCGGTCAGAGCGAGGAGAAGGACGCCGAGAGCAAGCTCGAGCAGTCGCTGCCGAAGAGTCTCGCGCTCCACGAGCGCTACACGCCGGGCGCGATCGATCCCACGCAGCACTTCACGCAGCCGCCGCCGCGCTACAGCGAGGCGACGCTGGTGAAGGAGCTCGAGAAGAAGGGCATCGGGCGTCCCTCGACGTACGCCACCATCATCTCGACCATCCAGGATCGCGGCTACGTGAACCTGGAGCAGCGACGCTTCGCCGCCACGGAGCTGGGCGAGATCGTCACCGAGCAGCTCGTCGCGCACTTCGGCGACGTGATCAACTCCGACTTCACGTCGAGCATGGAAGCCGACCTCGACCGCATCGAGAGCGGCGAGAAGAAGTGGGAGGGCGTCGTGCGCACCTTCCACGACGTGTTCATCGCGGACTTGGCCAAGGCCGAGAAGGCGATGACGAACATCAAGCTCAACCCGACGCTCTCGGACAAGCTCTGCGACAAGTGCGGCGCGCCGATGGCGATCCTGTTCAACAAGCGCGGGAAGTTCCTCGGCTGCTCGAAGTACCCCGAGTGCCGCAACACGATGTCGATGGACGGACCGCGCGAGAAGAGCGAGGTCGTCGAGACCGACAAGAAGTGCGAGAAGTGCGAGAAGCCGATGGTGATCCGCACGGGCAGCCGCGGGCGCTTCATGGCCTGCACGGGCTTCCCCAAGTGCCGCAACACCTACTCGGTCGACGACAACGGCGAGCCGTTGAAGCCGAAGGAGACCGGCATCGCCTGCGACAAGTGCAGCTCGCCGATGATCATCAAGGGCTCCAAGCGCGGACCGTTCCTGGCGTGCTCGGCGTATCCCAAGTGCCGCAACGCCAAGCCGCTGCCCGAGGAGCTGCGCGAGAAGCCCGTCGAGACCGGCGAGATCTGCGACAAGTGCGGCGCGCCGATGATCTTGAAGAAGACGCGCTGGGGTAAGGACTTCCTCGCGTGCTCGGCGTATCCGAAGTGCAAGAACGCCCGCGATCCGAAGAAGCCCGGAGACGATGGCGGCGCGCTGCCCGCGGCCGTCGCCGCGGCGGACGAGGGCGACGAGTCCCCGGCCGCCATCGATCCGAACGTCACGCCGCAGAGCGACGACTGAGCGCGCGTCCCACGGCGCGCTCGACGCCTTCGGCGGGGCTTTCTAGAATGCCCCGCCTTTTTCGGCTTCCGATCCGGTCCGTGATCCACGGTCCGCGCGGCGGTCGTCCTCGAACCCCACATCCGCGATCCCGCCGGGTCGTTGCGTCTGCCCTCCGATGGAAATCAACGAGATCGAAGTCGCCGGCTACGAGAAGGTCGTGCGCTGCCGCGAGCGCAAGTCCGGACTGCACGCGCTGATCGCCGTGCACGACACGACGCTCGGGCCCGCGCTCGGCGGCATGCGCATGCTGCCCTACGCGTCGGAGGACGAAGCGCTCTTCGACGTGCTGCGCCTGTCGAAGGGCATGACGCACAAGTCGGCCGTCGCCGAGTCGGGGCTGGGCGGCGGCAAGTCGGTGATCATCGGCGATCCCAAGACGCTCAAGTCGCCGGCCTTGTTCAAGGCGATGGGGCGCTTCATCGACTCGCTCGACGGCCAGTACATCACCGCCGAGGACATGAACATCGGCATCCCCGACCTCGAGGTCGTGCGCACGGAGACGAAGTGGGTCACGGGGCTCTCGCGCGAGTCGGGCAGCTCGGGCAATCCGAGTCCCTACACGGCGAAGGGCTGCCTCGTCGGTCTGCGCGCGACGCTCGAGGAGGTCTGGGGCAAGGCCGACTTCAAGGGCAAGCGCTTCCTCGTCCAGGGCGTCGGCGCGGTCGGCGGTCGTCTCGCGGCGCTGCTCAAGGCCGAAGGCGCGCACGTCGTGATCTGCGACATCAACGAGGACCGCGTCGCGCAGCTCAAGAAGGAGCACGGCTACGAGGTCGTGCCCGACAAGGGTCACGTCGAAGTCGCCTGCGACGTGTACGTGCCGTGCGCGCGCGGAGCCGGCCTCAACGACGACACGATCCCGCGCTTGAAGTGCCGCGCGATCGGCGGCGCGGCGAACAACCAGCTGCTCGATCCCGCCAAGCACGGCCGCGACCTGATCCAACGCAACATCGTCTACGCGCCGGATTTCGTGATCAACGCCGGCGGCATCATCAACGTGTCGGTCGAGCTCCTGCCCGGCGGCTACGACGAGGGCGCGTCGTACCGCAAGATCGAGCGCATCTACGACAACATGAAGCGCGTGTTCGAGATCTCGCGCAAGGAGCGCGTGCCGACCAACGAGGCGGCCGTGCGCCTGGCCGAGGAACGCGTCGCGGCGGGCAAGAAGGCGCAGAAGCGCTGAACGCGCGTCACGCTGCCTCAAACACGCGAGCCCCGGCACAGGTCCGGGGCTCGTTCGTTTCCGCGATCGCGCGCTCTCACTCCTTGCGCAGGAAGTCGACCAGGTCGCGCTCGAGCTCGACGAGGCCGTAGTCGGGCACCGTCAGGCAGCGATACACGATGCGCGCGAGCGCATCGGGCGTGTTCGGGTTGAGGTCCTTCGGCGGCGGGTAGGAGAGGAAGTAGGAGAGGCTCATGCGCTCCACTTCTCCGCCTTGCTCGCGGCCCGCGTACTGCCAAGGCACTTCATCGAAGGGCAGCACGCCGGTCAGGATCTCGTAGAGCATGATCCCGATGCCCATCACGTCGGCCTTGCTGTCGCGCAAGAGCAACGGGTTGTAGTGCGGCGTCGTCGTGATCACGCCGCGCTCGTCGACGCGCAGCGCCGGATCGATCATCACGACCGAGCCCGAGGGCTTGATCACGATGTTCTCGGGCTTCAGGTCGCCGTGGTAGGCGAGCTGGCCGGCCTTGGCGAGCTTCTGCAGCGTGCGCACGATCGTCAGGAACCAGTTGAGACGGATGCCTTCGAGCGCGCGGATCTTCTCGCGCAGCGTCTTGCCGCGCGCGAACTCCATCGCGAGCACGGGGCGGCCTTCGTGCACGAAGCACTCGCGCAACTGCACGACGTTCGGGTTCTTCAGCGGACCGAGCAGCGTCGCTTCGCTGCGCAGGAGATCGTCGATCTCGTGCACGTCGAGGAAGTCGATGCGCACTCCGTCCTGGCGGAAGAAGATCGCCTCGGCCGGCGTCTCGTCGGGGCTGATGCCCTCGGGACGGCGCTGGCTGGTGATCTCCAGGAAGCGCGTCACGTAACGGCCGCCGCCAGCGACGTCGCCGATCTTCAGCGCGACCTTGTGACCTTCCGCGTCCTCGGCGAGGTAGACGAGCGCGAAACCGCCTCGAGCCAGGAACTCGAGGACGCGGTAGGAGCCGATGCGCTCGCCTGCTTCCAGCTTGATCATGGGGGGGGGCCGGGGGGCGACGGCCGAAGCCTCTTTCGGGCGACCATGGGCACGGATTGAGGGAATCCCTCAGGCGACGGGAGTGTTCTCCGCAGGATGCGGCGCGGATGGAGCAGGGCAGTCGGAGACTCTTTCCCCGCGCGTGCGTCGCTGTGCGCACGCCGCACGCGCAAGGACCCGCGTGCGAGGCCGTGGGCCGCGATTCCCGCACTCGCGAGCTTCGAGCGCGGTGCCTCGCGAGGTGCGGCCCACGAACGGGAGGCACCCAAGGGAAACGGCTCCGAAATAGGGAGCTCGTCGCGCTCGCCGCTGCGGTGCGCGGAGTTCAGCGCGGCGCACGGCCGCGGCGGATCAGCGGCCTCAACAGCCGCCGCGCCGGCCGAAGATCAGCGCGAGCGCGACGATCGTCGCGGCAACGAGCAGGGCTTGGAGCGGGACGTTCATGACGTGGGCCTGCATCGAGAGTAACTCGGACGCGCGTGTTCGCCAGCGACGCGGCTCGCGCAGCGTGCGCAGCTCGCGCGAAGCGGACCGACGCGTTCGCGCCGGTCGTCGTCGCGTCGAGCGGTGCTCGAGTTCGTCCGTGGAGCGCCGCGAGCTCCACCGAGTTTCAGGGGAGCTCGACGAGCTCCGCCGGTTCGTCAGTGGAGCTCTGCGAGCTCCACTGGGGCTCGACAACCCAGGATCGCCGCGACGCCTTGCGGGACCGTGCCTGACACGAGCCACTCGGGCTCACTCGCATGCGGCCGGTAGCGCCATGCGCGTCCCTGCGCGTCGATCAGGCCGAGATCCTGGCGCTCGAGGCTCTGCACCAGGAAAAAAAAGCGCGCGGGCTGCTCGCTCGTCTCGTGGCGCACGACGAAACCGATCGTGGCGCCCTCCGCCCGAGCTTCCCAGCTTTGCGTGCGGTGCGAACGCGTCACCACCGCGTCCAGTCCACCCGCGGGCACGCTGCGTTCGCTCGTGCGGCAGCCGCACGCGAGCGCGCCGAGCGCAAGGACCATCCAGGCGCGGCGCGAACGAGGAATGGAGCCGGGGTGCACGCGAGCGACTATCGGCCATCGCGCGCCGGCGATCAACGCCGCTGTCGCGCGCGGGCCCGCGAACGGTCCGGGAGCTCGTTCGCGTCCCGGATCCCGATCGCGAGCGGGCTTCGTTGGAACGTCGAGCTCGCACGCGTATCCTCCTCGCGTGGAACAACAAGCTCTCGAGTGCTTCCGCAAGGCCGGACGCATCGCCTCGGAGTGCCGTGAATGGGCTCGCGAGAACATCCGACCCGGCGTGCGCATCCGCCACGTGCTCGAGACCATCGAGGAGCGCATCCGCGCGCGCGGCGCCGCGCCGGGATTTCCGGCGCAGTCGAGCCGCAATTACGTCGCCGCGCACTACTGCTCGAGCCCCGAGGACGAGCAAACCTACGAGGAAGGCGACTGCGTCAAGGTCGACATCGGCGTGCACGTCGACGGCTACGTCGCCGACACCGCGGCTTCGGTCGACTTGTCCGCCGACAAACGCTGGACGCCGCTCGTCGAGGCGTCGCGCAACGCGCTCGCCGCCGCGATCGTGACGATCCGCGACGGCGTGCCGGTCGGCGACATCGGTGCCGCGATCGAGCGCACGATCGTCAAGGCGGGCTTCCAGCCCGTGCGCAATCTCACGGGTCACGGTCTCGGGCGCTGGAAGGTGCACACTGCGCCGCAGATCCCCAACTACGGCGAACGCGGCGGCGGAACGCTGCGCTCGGGGATGGTGTTCGCCATCGAACCGTTCGCCAGCACCGGACGCGGCTACATCCGCGAAGCCGGCAAGGCCGAGGTGTTCATGCTCGTGCGACCGCCGGTGAAGGCCAAGGGTCTCGATCGCGAGGTGTTGAAGGCGATCGAGAGCTGGCGCGGGCTCCCGATCGCACGGCGCTACTTCACGCACCTCGATCGCGCGCTCGTCGAGGACACGCTGGCGAAGCTCGCGCGCCAGGGCTCGCTCGTGCGCTATCCGCCGCTGGTCGAGGACGACGGCGTGATGGTCGCGCAGTACGAGCACTCGATCTACCTCGGGCCGGAGGGCGCCGAGGTGTTGACGGCCTGAGCGAACTTGACGCATCGAACGCTTCGCGGCGGAGTGCACGCCAGCCGTCGCGTCGTCACACACTCGGAACGGAGCGCGCGTACCGAGCGAGTCAAAGGGGCGCGCTCGCTCGGCGAACTCTGACCGGCGTTTCTAGGCTGGCGCGATGCTCTCACGCGCCTTGCTGCTCGCCGGTCTCGCCTCCTGCACCTCGCTGACGCCGGACTCGCGAAACGGCGTCGATTCCATCGGGTTCCGAGGGCCCGCGCGCGACGGGCATTTCGGCGGTCGCGTGCCGAGGCGCAAGCCGGACGTCGCCTGGACATTCGTCACGCAGGGGCCGATCCGCAGCTCGCCGATCGCGGTCGGCGACGCGATCGTGTTCGGCAGCGGCGACGGTGTCCTGTACTCCGTCGATGCAGCGCAGGGGCGAGAGCGCTGGAGCTTGCGCACCGGGAGCGCGCTCGATGGTCCCGCCGCATTCGCCGCGGGCAACGTCGTCGTCGAGAGCCGCGATGGAAGGCTCTTCGGCGTCGATGCGCGGAGCGGAGCGCTGCGTTGGACGCTCGCGCTCGGCGCGGATGCGCACTCGGACTGGGACTACGAGTACTTCATCTCCGGCCCGGCGACCGACGGCTCGCGCGTGTACGTCGGTTCCGGTCACGGCGAGGTGTCGTGCGTCGACGCGGCGAGCGGTGGCGTGCTCTGGCGCTTCATGACCGGCGGTCGCGTGCGCGCGTCGCCCAGCGTCGATGGCGGTGTCGTGTTCGTCGGCAGCTTCGACGGCTACGTGTACGCGCTCGACGCCGCGCGCGGAACGCAGCTCTGGAAGTTCGCCACGCAGGGCGTTTCGATCGACTGCCAGGCCGCGGGCTTCGATCGTCGCTCGGTGCAGGGCTCGACGGCGGTGACGAGCGATCTCGTGCTCGTCGGTGGTCGCGACGGACACCTGTACGCGATCGACCGTCGCACGGGCGTCGAACGCTGGAACTTCGATCACGAGACGAGCTGGGTCGTGTCGTCGCCCGCGGTGTCGGGCTCGACCGTCGTCGTCGGCACGTCCGATGGACGCTTCGTGCAGGCATTGGAGCTCTCGACCGGTCGCGAGCTCTGGCGTCACCGCACGGACTCGAACGCGCAGCCGTCGCCCGCGATCGTCGGCGACGTCGTCGTGACCGGCGACAGCCTCGGCTCGATCCTCGCGCTCGATCTCGAAAGCGGTCGCGAGCTCTGGCGCATTCCGACCGGTGACGCGGTGTACTCGTCGCCGCTCGTCCGCGCGGGGCGCATCTACGTCGGCAGCGACGACGGCCGGATGTACGCGCTGCACGGCGATCTCGAAGCGCCAGAGCGCACGGCGCGGCGCGCGGTGTACTACGACCGCACGGTTCCGTACCGCTACTTCTCGGGCGATCGCGAGCTGCGCGCGGCGTTGATGAAGGAGAGCTACGAGACGCTCTCGCGCCAGAACCTCGCCGTGTTCCTCGAAGCGCGCGTCGCGGATCGCAAGGCGAGCGTCGTGGTGCTCGCGACCGACGTGCTGCCTTCGAACGTGCTCGACGAGGAAGGCGGGAAGGCGTGTCTCGTGCGGCGCTATCTCGACGCCGGCGGCAAGCTCGTCTGGGTCGGATGTCCGCCGCTCTGCTACACGTTCGACGCCGTGAGCGGTCAGATGATCGCGCCGACGCAGGACAGCCTCGCGCGCTTCCGCCACGTGCTCGACATGCAAGCCGCGCCTCCCGACGAAGGCGCCTGTCGCGCGGAGCCGACGGAGCTCGGCCGGCGCTGGGGAATGCCCGAGGGATGGTTCATCGCGCACGAAGCGCTCGCGACCGCTCCGGGAGAAGTCGACGTGCTCGCGACGGACGAACACGGCCACGCGGCGGCGTGGGTGAAGAGCTTCGGCGGCGCACCGGGCTCGGGTTTCGTCCGTTGCTGGGGGAGCGAGCGACCGCTGCCGGATCCGAGCGTGGTCTTGCGCATCGCGGAGTTCGGACTGGACTGAGCGCGCGCCAGCGTGTCCCGAGAGCGTGTTCGCGACGCTAACGTAGTGCGAGATCGCGGCCACGTGCTCCCGCAACGCAGCCGCGCTCCGTCGAGCCTCGAGACATCCGCCGCACGAGTCGCCCATGATCCGAGTTCCGTTCCTCGTCGCATTCCTTCCGGTGGTGCTGCCGATCTCAACCATCGCGGGCGACGGGCAGAAGATCACCGAGGAGCGCCTGAACGCCGCCTACGCCGACGCGCAGAAGGCCATCGCGAAGGAGCTCTCCGCATCGCTCGAGCAGCTGCCCAGGCTGAAGATCAGCGATGCGCTCACGCTGGCGAAGGCGGTTGCGGCAGAGAACCTGCCGATGATCCGGCTGCGCCAGCCGGACGAAGAAAAGGCGAAGACGGAAGCGAAGCAGGCCGGCGCGCAGCTCGCCACGTTCGCCTATGCGAAATACGCCTGGTCCACGAAGGAGTTCCTGGTCGTTCCGGCGAACTGGGAGGGCACCGCGCGCATCGCCAAGAGGCCGGAGCTCACCGGCGACGAGGCGCTGCGCGCGGTGATGGTTCACGAGCTGTGTCACGCCCTCGACGACCGCGCGCACGATTTCGATGCGCTGTTGCGCGCCTCGCCGAACACCGACACCTCGTCCGCGCTGTGCGCCGTCATCGAGGGTCACGCGCAACACCGAGCGCGCCGTGTGTGCGCGGCCGCGGGCTGGAGTCGCGGCTTCGAATCGTTCACGGAATCGATCGGCGCCTTGCCGGAAGACGCCGGAGCCAATGGCGAAGCGCAGAAACGCTGGCTCGAAGCCCAGTCCGCGAACGCGTCGTTCGCCTACCGCGAGGGCGAGCGTTTCGTCGCGGCGATCGAGGAGGCCGCGGGGAAGGAAGCGCTCGGACGCGTGTTCCGATCTCCGCCGCAGGACACGGAGACGATCCTCAACCCGGCGTGG
The DNA here is from genome assembly GCA_044228975.1 of Planctomycetota bacterium. GTDB lineage: Bacteria > Planctomycetota > UBA1135 > UBA1135 > JADJNY01. Next base: position 69,341 of record JBGATX010000002.1, read on the forward strand.
TACCTCGATCCGAAGTCGCGTCCCGCGCAGCTGTACGACGCGGAACCGGCGCTCGACAAGTTCGCCGCGGCGTACGACGGCGCCGTCTGGAGCTCGCAACGCGTCAGCCTCAACGGTGCGCAGCTCGGCGCGAGCCTGAACCAGCTGCCGAAGGAGGAGATGGACGCGATCGTCGCCTCGATTCGCGCGACGCGTGTGATCCAGCTCTACCCGACCGCGGACCCCAGCTCGAAGGTCGCGCTCCTCGCGGTGATCGAGTTCGACGGCGAGAGTTCAGCGAGCTCCTTCGTCGAAGCGAGCGCGCGGCTGAGCAAGCTCAAGGACGAGAGCATGTCCAAGGGCACGCTGCGCATCACCGGCTCGAAGTCGACGCAGCTCGAGCGCAAGGAGTACCGCGGCTGGCTGCAGGAGAAGACGATGGTCAACGGCACGCTCGAGTTCCAATTCGCATCGATCGACGCGTGTCGCGGCCGCATCGTCGTCGAGACGATCATGAGCGGCGAGCCGCTCGAGCGCGAGGCGCACGAGGAGCTCATCGGCGAGTTGCACGACGCGGTGAGGCTCAAACGCTGAGCTCTGCGGCTTCATCGGGCTCGTGCCCCCCCCCGATGGCTCTCCGCGCTCGAGCGCAACGACCCTCGGCTCGAGTCCGTGGCGCGACCCAGCGTGCGGGTCGTGTGCTGCTGCGAAGAGGATCAGTCCTGCGTATCCAGGTGGGCGAGACCCTCGCGCGTGATCGCAATCGTTCGCAAGGGGCGCGTCGACGCGCATGCCTGCGCCGCCCAACGCACGGGAGTTCGCACGCAGCGTCGCGCGATCAGCGGAGCTTCTGCTTCAGCTCGCGCAGGAAGAGCAGCGCTTCGATCGGCGTCATGCGATCGAGATCGGCCTTGCCGAGCTCGACCTCGATCTCGCTGCGCTTGGCATCGAACAGCCCGAGCTGGCGCAGGCCGTCGTCGACCTCCGCCTTCGCACCCGCCGCGCGGCGCGCGATGCGCGGAGTGAGGTCCTCCGCGTCGCGTTCGATGTCGGCCAGGATCTCCTTGGCGCGCTCGAGCACCGCGCGCGGGACGCCGGCGAGTCGCGCGACGTGGATGCCATACGAGCGATCCGTGCCGCCGTCGACGATCTTGTGCAGGAAGACGATCTCGTCGTGCCACTCGCGCACGGCGACGTTCATGTTGCACACGCCCTTCAGGCGCGTGGCAAGATCCGTCAGCTGGTGGTAGTGCGTCGCGAAGAGCGTGCGCGCGCGCGCCTTCTCGTGCAGGTGCTCGACGATCGCCCAGGCGAGCGCGAGGCCGTCGAAGGTGCTCGTGCCGCGTCCGACCTCGTCGAGCACGACCAGCGAGCGCGGCGTCGCCGTATTGAGGATGTTGGCGATCTCGAGCATCTCGACCATGAAGGTCGACGCGTTGCGTCCGATGTCGTCGGCCGAGCCGATGCGCGTGAGCACGCGATCGACGACGCCGATGCGCGCCTCGGACGCCGGCACGAACGAGCCGATCTGAGCCAGGATCACGATCAGCGCCGTCTGGCGGATGTAGGTCGACTTGCCGGCCATGTTCGGGCCGGTGAGGATCGTGATCATCCGGTCGTTGCGGTTCAGGCGGCTGTCGTTGGGCACGAAGAGCTCGCCGCGCGGGTTGCGCTCCACGACGGGATGGCGGCCGTCGACGATCTTGATCGCGTCGCCGTCGTCGATGGCGGGCGCGACGTAGCGATTCTCGACCGCGCGCTGAGCCAGCGCCGCGATGGCGTCGAGCGTCGCGATCGCGTCCGCGGTCGCCAGGATGCGCGCCGTCGCACGCGAGACTTCGTCGCGCAACGCGAGGAAGAGCGTGTACTCGAGATCGCGCGCGCGTTCTTCGGCGTGGAGGACCTTGTCCTCCTGTTCCTTGAGGTCCGGCGTGATGTAGCGCTCGGCGCCCTTGATCGTCTGCTTGCGCACGTAGTGCGCGGGGACGCGCTCGATCTGGCCGCGTGGAATCTCGATGAAGTAGCCGAAGACCGAGTTGTAGCCGACCTTGAGGCCGGGCAGGTTCGAGCGCTGGATCTCCTCGGCCTGGAAGCGCGCCATCCACGACTTCGCGTCGCCGGCGATCGTGCGCAGCTCGTCCAATCCGCCGTCAAAACCCGTGCGGATCAACCCGCCTTCGCGCAACGCGAGCGGCGGATCGTCGGCGAGCGTCGTGCGGATGCGCGTGACGAGCTCCGGCAGCGGATCGAGACGATCGCGCAGCTCGCCCAGCAGCGCCGAGAAGCTCGGCTCGAGCTTCTCGCGCAGCGGTTCGACGATCGCAAGCGAGTTCGCGAGGCCCAGGAGGTCGCGCGCGTGCGCCCGCGCGGTCGCGACCTTGGCGGTGAGACGTTCGAGGTCGAGCACGCGCGAGAGGAGCTCGCGCAGCTCCTCGCGGAGGAACGGCGACTCGACGAGCTCCGCGATCGCGCGCTGGCGGTGGAGGACCGGCTCGACGTCGCGCAGCGGATGCGCGAGCCAGTCGCGCAGGCGGCGGCTGCCGAGAGGTGTCGAGCTCGCGTCGAGCACCTCGATCAGCGTGCCTTCCTTGCGGCCGTCGCGTTGCGTGCGGAAGAGCTCGAGCGTCGCTGTCGTCGCGCGGTCGAGACCGAGCCATGTCGTCGCGTCGACGCGCTCGATGCGCAAGACGTGCGCGCAGGCGTTCTTTTGCGTCTCCTGCAAATATTCGAGCAGCGCTCCAGCAGCCGGAACGACCGCGGAATCGTGCTCGACGCCGAAGCCCTCGAGACTGGCGACCTTGAAGTGCGCGCAGAGCTTCGAGATCGAGGTCTCGCGATCGAAACGCCACGGATCGCGCGAGGTGATCCGCGCTCCGAGCTGCTCGCGCAGCGACAGGAGGCGTGCTTCGACCTCGGGGCGCTGCTCCGCTGCGAGCAAGAGCTCCGCGGGTCCGATGCGCGCGACCTCGTCTGCGAGACGCGCGGATTCGATCTCGAGCACGAGGAATCGGCCGGTCGACAGATCGACCCATGCGAGTCCGTCGCGCTCGCTGCCCGCGTGCAGGCAGGCGAGGTGGTTGTTCTCGCGCGCGTCGAGCTGGTCTTCCTCCGTGATCGTGCCCGCGGTGACGACGCGCACCACGCCGCGCTCCACCATGCCCTTGGCGAAACGCGCGTCCTGGAGCTGCTCGCAGATCGCGACCTTGAAGCCCTTGGCGACGAGCTTCATCAAGTAGTTGTCGACGGTGCGCACCGGCACGCCGGCCATCGGCACGGCGTCCTCGCCCTTGGAGCGCGACGTGAGCGTCAATCCCAGTTCGCGCGCTGCGACGCGTGCATCGTCGTGGAAGAGCTCGAAGAAGTCGCCGAGGCGGAAGAAGAGCAGCGCGTCGGGGTGCTGCTTCTTCGCGCGCCAGTACTGCTCCATCATGGGCGTGTTGGCGCCCGAGCCGGATCGCCCGGCCGCGTCCTTCTCCAAATAGGTGCTGCGCATCGTCGTGGACGCGAAAGCGCGCGGGTCGGGCGATGAGGACCGCTCCCCGCGCGTCTGTCGGAACGGGAGTCTACGCGCCGCGAATTCCTGCGCCAAACACGCGCGACGCGCGCGGAGCGGCATTTGCCGGGCGGCGGGCCCCTCGGCCTTGCAAGGTGCGCTTCGGCGCCCGAGCATGGCCCGCCTTCGCAGCGTCGATGTCCCCCGCAACCATCCTCCAGCGCCACCGGCGGCAGCGTCGTCGCGCCTTCGTCCCGCTCGCGCTCGCGTGGGTCCTCGCGGCCTGCGCGTCCTACCCGGAACGCACGAAGGCCGCGTATTCCGACTTCGAGAGTGGACACCTGCGCGCAGCGTTCGACGCGTACAAGGACAAGCAGACGACCGGTTCGGAGTTCCTCTCAGGCGCGGAGGCTGGCATGGTCGCCTTCTCCGAGGGTCGCTGGGACGATGCCGTCGCGCAGCTCGACCGTGCGATGGAGGTCACCAAGGACGCCGAGCGCCAGGCGTTGCTCTCTCCCGAAGCGATGGAGGAGACGCTGCTCACGTGGACGCTGAACGAGAGCTTCCAGGCGTACGTCGGCGAAGGCTACGAACGAGTGCTGCTCCACGCGACGGCCGCGCTTGCGCGCCTGGCGAAGGGCGACATCACAGGAGCACGCGTCGAGTCGAAGCTCGCCAACGAGCTGCTCGAGTCCGAGGAGCAGCTCTACAAGAAGAAATATGCCGCTGGAGGGCTGGGACATTTCGTATCGGCGCTGGTCTACGAGCTGGATGGCAAGACCGATGACGCGCGCATCGACTACGAACGCATGCGCGCGAAGGGACTGGGCACGGCGCTCGCCGGTCGCGCGCTCCTGCGCCTCTACGAAGCGCAAGGCAAGGACGACGAGGCCGAGGCGCTGCGCAAGGAGCTCGGCGGGGACGTCGAGATGCCCAAGGACGCGGCGAACATCGTCATCGTCGCCGCTATCGGCATCGGCCCGTACAAGCGCGCGAACACGCTCACGATCCCGACGCCCGACGGAATCCTGCAATGGTCCGTGCCCTCGTACGAGCGTCGTCCACAGGCCGTGGGTGATCTCGAGCTCTCGATCGCTGGCGGCGTGGGCAGCGTGCGAACGATCGTGATCGAAGACGTGGGCAAGGTCTCCGACGAGAACCTCTCCGATCGCTTGCTCCTGCTCTCGGCGAAGTCCGCCGTGCGTGCCGTACTCAAGCGCGAGATGGCGCAAGCGCTAGGCGACAAGCACGGAGGCTGGGCCGAGCTTGCCGGCAACCTCTTCACGATCCTGACGGAGCACGCCGACTTGCGCGCGTGGCAGACGCTTCCCGATACCTGGCAGGCCGCGCGCGTTTTCGTGCCGCCGGGCGCGCACGAGCTCGTGCTCGAGGCACGCGGCGGCGAGCGTCAGAACCTCGGTAGCTTCGTGCTCGAACCGGGCGAAACGATGTTCGTCTTCGCGCGCACGATCGGCCCGCGCTTGCTCGCCTATCCCATCGGCGGGCGGAAGTCGGCCGTCGAAAGTCCGTCCGCCACCGAGACCACGCCGCCCGGAGGCTCGACCCCGTGAAGACCAGCATCTCGATCCTGCTCGCCGCCATCGCGGCCTTCGTCTCTTGCCGCTCGACGTCGGGCTCCGGTGCCGGTGGGCCCCCGCGGCAGGTCTACACGGCGATGCAGGGAGACGAACGCGTCCATCAGGACCTCGAGCTGCGCTCCCCACGCATCGTTCGCACGGGCGGCGCGCGGGCGGCGGAGTTCGAGCTCAAGAACCGCACGTCGTCGATGCTCGACATCCTCTACTGCGTGGAGTGGTACGACGCGCACAACGCACGCATCGACGCGCTCCCGCAGCTCTGGTACCCCGTCCACCTGGCCGGCGGAGCGACGCATCCCGTCCACGCGGTCGCGCCCACGGCGCAGGCCGAGTCTTTCCGACTTCTCGCTCAACGTCCGGGCGCCTTCAGTCACTAGCGCTTCGCGACCTTCAACCACGATCCCACCTCGGAGCTTCGAATCATGAGCAAGTTGTGCCTGTCGTTCCTTCTCGTCTCCCTCGTCGGCGCTTCGTCCTGCAGCTCGACACGCTACGGCGATTCGAAAGCCACGGAGACCGTCAACGTCGATTGGGGCTCGACCGATCTGCAGACCTTCTCCGCGGAGATGGTCAAGTCGCTCCTCGACGCTCCGCAGCTCGCCTACATGGACCACTCGGGCAAGGGCGAGGACAAGCGCATCATCGTCTACATGGGCGGCATCCGGAACGAAACGAAGGAGCACATCAACCTCGAGTCGATGAACGACTCGATCAGCACCGAGCTCCTGCGCAGCAAGCGCTTCCGCCTTGCCGCCGACCAGAAGGGCCAGACCGAACTGGGCGACCAGGTGCGCTTCCAGAACGAGAGCGGTCGGGTCGCCGAGGAACAGGCGAAGAAGTTCGGAAAGCAGATCGGCGCCGACGTCGTGCTCTACGGCACGCTGTACTCGATCGAGAAGAAGAAGGGCCGCTCGATCGAGAACCTCGGCACGAAGACCGAGGACGTCTACTACCAGTTCACCTTCAAGTGCGTGAACATAGAGACCGGCGAGATCATCTGGCAGGAGAACAAGGACATCCGTAAGCAGCAGAAGACCGGCATCTTCGGCTGAGCGGCGCGGCGCCATTCGTGGCCGTCGATCGCGTTCGGCAGCGAACCTGCCTCGGCTCGATCGCACCGCCGGCTCGTACGGATGGGTGTGAACGAGCGACACGAGCGAAGCTGACGGGAAAGCGCTTCCCGTCTTCCTGATGGGCAAGGCCCGCTGGTCGACCGCCGGCGGGCCTGCTTCTTGGATAGGCGCCCGTCCAGCGTTGCTGCCTGCCTCCGACAGAAACCCCGACTTTCCGCGATCGGGGGCTAGGTTGCCCCGGCTCCGTGGCCCGCAGTCATCGAACTGCGCTGGGGACAAACTCTTCTCGAAGCCGTCAGCCCGCTGGGTCATACCCTGCGGGCTGATGGTGTTTCCGGGCCGGCTGCCGGCGACGTGCCGCCTGGCGTAGAACCTCCCGACACGAGTCGCAGATCGATCGTTCGGAGCGCCGCGGCTCACCGGCTCGATCGGTCGCAGCCAAGTGCTGCGCTGGGGATCCGAGAAACTCTTCTCGACGCTGCGAGCCCGCTGACCTCTTGGTCGGCGGGCTCGTCTTTCGTCGCGAGCTGTGGGATGCGGTGGCCCGCGCGAACGAGTTCGGGACGACGCGTTCGGAGTCGACTTCGAGGCGGCTGTGGATCGCGCAGCTGCGAGCTGCGCTGGGGATCCAAGAACTCTTCTCGATGCCACGAGGCCCGCTGGACTGCCTGCCAGCGGGCTTCGCGTTTCGTCGGGACGCGGCGTGCGGCCACGGATCGTCCAACGAAGTCGAGCTCCGTGCTCCGCGACGAAACTGCGACGCCGAGCGAATCGCCGCGTTCGGGAGACTCGAAGACGCGGCTGTGGATCGTGCAGCTGCGAGCTGCGCTGGGGATCCAAGAACTCTTCTCGATGCCACGAGGCCCGCTGGACTGCCTGCCAGCGGGCTTCGCGTTTCGTCGGGACGCGGCGTGCGGCCTGGATCATCCAACGAAGTCGAGCTCCGTGCTCCGCGACGAAACTGCGACGCCGACGAATCGCCGCGTTCGGGAGACTCGAAGACGCGGCTGTGGATCGTGCAGCTGCGAGCTGCGCGCTGGGGATCCAAGAACTCTTCTCGATGCCACGAGGCCCGCTGGACTGCCTGCCAGCGGGCTTCGCGTTTCGTCAGGCACCGCGGCGACGGTCGAACATCGCGCGACGCCGGGCGAGCGCTTCATCCCGTACCTGCGTGCGCTCGACGGTCTGACGCTGCAGGTTCCCGTCGTCCGCACCGTCGTGCAGGAACGCCGCGAGCGCACGCACCGTCGGGAACCGGAAGAGATCGGTGATCGAAACCTGCCGTCCGCACGTGCGCTTCAGCCGACCCTGCACCTGCACGGTCAGCAACGAGTGCCCGCCGAGATCGAAGAAGTTGTCGTCGCGGCCGACATTCGGCGTCTGCAGCACCTCGCTCCAGATGCCGGCGATCGCCGCCTCGAGCTCGCCCTGCGGCGGTTGGACTTCGCCGCGCACGAGGGCGCGTGACTCCTCGGGCGCGGGAAGTGACTTGCGATCGATCTTGCCGTTGGGCGTGAGCGGCAGCGCGTCGAGCACGACGATGGGTCCTGCAGCATGAACTCCGGCAACCGCGCGCGAAGGTGCGTGCGCAGCGCCTCGACGTCGATAGGCGCCGTTCCGCGCGGTGTGACGTAGCCGACGAGCCGGCGGTCGCCGGGCGCGTCCTCGCGCACGATGGCCGCCGAGTCGCGCACCGATGCGACCTCGCGCAGCGCCGATTCGATCTCGCCGAGCTCGATGCGATAGCCGCGCAATTTGATCTGGTGGTCCGCGCGACCGAGGTAGTCGATCGCGCCGTCCTCGCGCAGGCGGACGACGTCGCCGGTGCGGTAGAGGCGTGCATCGGGGGCGCCGCGGAATGGGTCGGCGACGAAGCGCTCGTTCGTGAGTTCCGCCCGCTGCCAGTATCCGCGCGCGACGCCGGCACCGCCGATGTAGAGTTCGCCGGGAACACCGATCGGCACTGGCTTCATGCGCGCGTCGAGCACGTAGAGCTCCGTGTTCGCGATCGGCGTGCCGATCGGAACGGAGTGCTCGCCGCCGTCCACGCGCCAGGTCGACGACCAGATCGTCGTCTCGGTCGGTCCGTACATGTTGAGCAGCGTGCCCGCGAAACTGCGCCGCAGCTCGTTCGCCAGCGGCGGCGGGAACGCCTCGCCACCGATCATGAGCACACGCAGCCCGCGCAGCGCATTGGCCGCGCGCTCGTCGGCCAGGATCAGCGACGCCATCGAAGGCGTGCACTGCAGGTGCGTGACGCCGTAGCGCTCGATCAGCGAGGGGATCGACGCCTCCTCGCTGCGCGAGGCACGACGGACGACACGCCGGCGGAGCTCGTCGAGCAGCTCGAGGCGCTGCAGCACGAGCTCGGAATCGACTCCGAAGTCGATCAGGCACGCGATCTCGTCGACACCGACGTCCTCGAGTCGCTCGACCATCCGCATGCAGGTCTCGGGCGTGCCGAAGAGCCCGCTCGTGCGGAAGTAGCGCTCGAACGCGTTGTCGAGCAGAGCCTCGACGTCGTCGCTCGACAGGTCGCGGAAGTCGTTGCTGACCTCCTGCGCCTCGCCACCACGCTGCGTCTTGAACGTGGGGAACGACGCCACGAAGTCGCGCACCAGTCCCACCGACGTGCGCAGGTACTCGCGCATCGGACGGCGCACGGTGCGGCGCACTTCCTCGTCGTCGTGACCGACGAACGTGTGCAGCATGATCGTGACGCGCCCTTGCTCGGGCCCGTGACCGTGTGCCGTCCAGGCATCGCGATAGGCGCGGATCTTCTCGTGCAGTTCCTCGACGGTCTGCCCCAGCAGGTGCGTCAGCACGTTCGCGCCGAGCTCGCCTGCGGCGCGCCACGTCTCGACGTTGCCCGCGGTCGTGATCCACACGGGCAGCTTCTTCTGGATGGGGCGCGGCAGCGTGCGCACCGAGACCTTGCGGCCGTCGGCGGCCTCGCACTCGACCGCCTCTCCGCTCCACAACCTGCGCAACGTCGCCAGGCCCTCGACCAGCAGCTCCTTGCGCCGGGCGTAGTTCTGCGGCGCGAGCACGAAGTCGTTCGGTTGCCAACCTGACGCGAGAGCGATCCCGACGCGGCCGCGCGAGAGGTTGTCGACGAGCGACCACTCCTCGGCGACGCGCAACGGATGATGCAATGGGAGGACGACGCTGCCGGCGCGGATCGCGATGCGATCGGTGATCGCGGCGATCGCAGCCGACGCGACGGCGGGATTGGGATACAGGCCGCCGAAGGCGTGGAAGTGCCGCTCCGGAGTCCACACGGCTTCGAAGCCGTGCCGATCGGCGAAGCGCGCGCCCTCCAGCAGCAGACGGTACTTGTCGCTGGCGCGTTCGCCTTCGTCGCTGGCGAAGTAGAAGAGGCTGAACGACGTCGCGCGCCTGCCGCTCGCGCTCGAGGACGCCGCGGGGCGCTTGCGATCGTCGCCGGTGTAGATCACGACCTCGAAGCCGCGCGTGAGCGTCCAGAGCAGCTCGAGCACCGAGATGTCGAACGACAGGCTCGTCACCGCGAGCCACGTGCCGCGTTCCGTGCCGACGCGTTCGTCCATGCCGACGAAGAAGTTGACCACGTTGCGGTGCTCGACCATCACGCCCTTGGGGCGGCCGGTCGAGCCCGACGTGTAGATCACGTAGGCGAGGTTCGCGGGCTCGATGGAGCGCGCGACACGCGTCGCGCTCTCGTGCGCGATCGAATCCCACTCGACGTCGACGCGGATCGTTGGCACGCCGGCGGAAGCGACGAGGCTCGCCAGATGATCCTGCGTGAGCACCACTCGCGCCTGTGCGTCGTGCAGCTGGTACGCGATGCGCTCGCGCGGGTAGGTCGGATCGAGCGGCACGTACGCGCCACCGGCCTTGTGGATGGCGAGCACGCCGACCAGCAGGTCGATCGAGCGTTCCATGCACAGCCCCACGAGCACGTCGGGACCGACGCCGAGGCTGCGCAGCCGCGCCGCGAGCCGGTTGGCGCGCTGATCGAGCTCGCGATACCCGATCTCGTTCGCGCCGCAGACGAGCGCGCGTCGGGCGTGCGGTCGGCCTGCGCCTCGAACAGATCGGAGATGCACGCGTCGCGCGGCACGACGGTGCGAGTGCGATTCCACTCGACGAGCATCTGCTCGCGCTCGGGCGGCGTGAGCAGCTCGATCGAGTCGAGCCGACGTTGGGGCTCGCTCGCGAAGCCCTCGAGGATCGCGCTCAGGTGCCCGAGCAGGCGTTGCGCAGATGCGTCGGCGATGCGGCGCCGATCCCAGTCCAGGCGCAGGAGCAGCTCCGTTTCGGCATAGGCGTACAAGCTGAGCGCGAAGACCGTCTTCTCGTGGAGCCGGAATCGTCGAGTCGGGCCGGCGATGCCCAGTTGCGCCAGCTCCGCATCGAGAGCTTGCGTATCGAACACGAGCACGGTGTCGAAGAGCGTGCGTCCGGCGGCGAGGCGGCAGACGCGCTGGATGTCGACCAGCGGCGTGTGCTCGAAGGGCCGCAGCTCGACCTGCTGCTTGCGGAGCAACGCCAGCCAGTCCGCCACTCGCGCGTCACCCGCGACGTGTACGCGCAACGGCAGCGTGTTGATGAACACGCCGACGATCGCATCGGCGTCGGCGACACTCGAGCGCCGGCCGGCGCGCACGCAGCCGTACACGACGTCCTCTTCGCCGCAATAGCGCGCGACGAGCAATGCCCACGCACCCTGGACGACCGTGTTCATCGTCACGCCGCATTGCGTGGCAAGTTCACGCAGCCGCGTCGTCGAGGCGCGCGTCAGGCGCATCTCGATCTCGTCGCGATCACGCTGCTCTCCGACCGCGCCGGGTTCCGGCGCCGGGAGCTGCAGCGTGTTGGGATTCCCGAAACCGTGCAGACGCGCCCGCCAGAAGGCGTCGTCGCCGCTCGTGTCGCGTTGGCGCAGCCAGTCGACGTGCTCGCGGAAGGAGCGAGACGGTGCGAGCTCCAGCTTGCGCCCGGCGCGCAGCGCGTCGTAGCGCGTGAAGACGTCCTTCAACACGGCGGCGAAGGAGCGTCCGTCGAGCAGCACGTGATGGAACGTCCAGACCAGCGTCCACGCGCTCTCCGAGCGCTGGATCCAGGCGAATCGCATCACCGGAGCACGCGCGAAGTCGAGCGGCCGGGCGCGATCGGCCTCGAGCCACTCCTTCGTGCGCGCCGCATGTCGGTCGAACGGGAACTCGCGCCAATCGAGCACCGCGAAGTCGAGGGCGACCGTCTCGTGCACCTCCTGCAGCGGCTCGGAAAGTCCTTCCCAGCGAAACGCCGTGCGCAGAGCGCCATGGCACGCGACCGTCTGGCGCCAGGCTTCCTCCAGCGCCTCGCGCGCGAGCGGCTCGTCGAGCTCGCACACGATCTGCTCGACGTCGACGCCGGTGTGTCCACCCGTCAAATGGTGGAACAACATCCCCTGTTGCATCGGGGACAGGGGAAATGCGTCGGAGACGGTCATCGGGGAGCCGGGTGCGCGGCACGGCACGCCACGCAGAGGAGACGCCGGGTGCCGCGCAAGCCGCGCGCGTTCCACCGGGGCGGTGGATGCGCGAACGCAGTCGGAGCACCGAGCCTCGAAAGATAGCAGGCGCGCGAGCACGCGGCCACGCGCGAACGGAGACGAGCGGATCGGCTCGACGGCGGACCGTTCGGCGAGTGCGGCGCGCGCGAGCAGCACGCCATCGCTTCCGAGCGTCAGCGCAGCGGTGAGTGCGGATCCGGCCAGATCGACGTCGTGAATCCGACCTCGCGCGCTCGCAGCGCGACGGCGCCTGCAAATCCTTCCGCCGGATCGAAGTCGACGAGGCTCCAGCTCGCGCCGTCGCCTTCCTCGCGCTCGACGCGCGGCGAACCGCGCGCGCCGTCGCCGACGACCGTGATCGCGCGCAACGAGCGGCTGATGCCCTCGCCCGTGGCCTTGAGCAGCGCTTCCTTGCGCGTCCAGATGCGGTAGAACGCGTTCACGCGAGCTCCGTCGGTGAATTCGAGGCACCACGCGAGCTCGCGGGGCGAGAGCACGCGCTCCATCAGTGAATCGAAGTCGCGCGAGGCGTGCGCGCGCTCGACATCGACTCCGAGCGGGGCCATGCGCGTCACGGCGACGGCGACCAGCGGGCCGGAGTCCGACAAACTGAAATGCAGGCCAGAACCCGGCAGGAACGGCTTGCCGCGCTCCTCGAGCTCGTAGTGGAACGAGCGCGGATCGACGCGCAATTGCGCGGCGAGGATCTCGCGCAGGATGCCGCGGCCGGCGCGGAAGCGTCGTGCGAGCTCGTCGCGCTTGAAACGTGCCGCGCGCTCGCGTTCCGTGTCGTCGAGCAGGGCCTCGAGCTCGCCTTGGCGCTCGCGAGGCACATCGCGCGAAGCCCACCACACGTGCACGTCGCGCTCGCCGCCCTCGCCCAGTGGCATGACGTGCCGCGCGGCCGATCCACGCAGGACGAGCGGCGCTTCGGATGCGGGTTTCATGCTCGCGGAGCTCCACTGCGCGCCCGACGCAGGCCGCGCCACGCGCAACCGACGAGCAGCGCGGCGGCGAACGGCAGACCGTCGACGAGATACCGCCGCGCGAGACGGCGCGGTTCCTGCGCGAGCCGATGCAGCCACTCCAGCCCGAGCCTCTGCATCCAACGCGGAGCGCGTGCGACGCGTCCGGCGACGAAGCTGAAGCTGATGCCGATGCCGATCCACCACGCGCGCGGGAGCTGCGAGCGCAGCTGCGCGATGAGCTGCTCCTGCTTGGGCGAGCCGAGAGCGACGAGCACGAGGTCTGCGCCGCTGCGCGCGAGACCGGCAGAGATCTCCGCGAGCGCGCGCGCATCGCGTTCGAACCCCGGCGCGGGACAGTGGATCCCGGCGATGCGCAGCGCTGCGAAGCGCTGGCGCAGGACGCGCGCGGCTTCCTCGGCCGTGCCGGGATCTCCGCCGAGCAGGTAGACGCCGCGGCCCGCGTGCGCGGCGCGCCCGGAGAGGCTCCAGATCAGGTTCGATCCGGCCACGCGCTCGGGCAGCGGTGTGCCTTGCAGGCGCGCGGCCCACAAGAGCGGCATGCCGTCGGCGACGCGCAGCTCCGCACCGGCGCACAACGAACGGAAGTCCGCATCGCGCGTCAGGCGGCGCAGGTGATCGAGGTTGGGCGTGACGATCCAGCCGCCGCGCCCCGCGTCGAGCTCGTCGAACACGTGCTCGACGCACGCGCGTTCGCTCAGCGCGTGGATCGAGATGCCGCGCAGCAGGATCTCGGGCACTCGCGCCGGCTGACGCAGCGTTTCAGACGGCGAGACCACGCGTGCGCGCCTCCTCGGAGCGCGTCGGCGACCAGCGCGCGGCCCCGCTGCGATCGAGCTCCTCCGTTGCGCGGCGTTTGCCCTTCCACAAGCATCGCCACTGGTACTTCCGCAGGAAACGCCGGAACTCCGCGTCGCCGTAGCGCGCGCGTCCTGCGAGCGCCGCGCGCAGCCAGCCGAAGACCATCGCGGCGCTGCCGAGGATCGCGGGAGCTTCGAACACGCGGCGCAGTGCGCTCGCGGCGAGATACACGAAGCCCGTGCCCATGAAATGCTGCCCGCTGCCGTGGCGCGCGCGGCCGCGCAGGATGTTCGCGTCGCTCGAGCCCATCGCGCGCAAGTGCAGGAAGCGCAGCTCGGGCTCGTCGAGCTCGCGCGATCCAGCCGAGCATGCGGCAGCGATGGCAGTCGATGCCGTCCACATGACCTCGCGCACGAAGCCGCCGATCTGCTCGAAGCACGCGCGGCGGTAGAGCTTCGTCATGCCGACCGACATCTCGTCGCCGCACAGCTCGGGCACCGACTCACCGCCCTCGACCGGGCGATACGGCTTGCCGCTCACGGTGCCCATTCGCGGCTCGCTCCGCATGCGCTCGAGCAGGAGCTCGAAGTAGCGCGGCGGCAGCTCGAGATCGAGGTCGAGCTTGCAGAGGAACTCGAACTCGCAGAGCTCGACCGTCTCGAGACCGGCATAGAACGCGTCGATGACGCCCGGACCGACGCTGCGCCGGCCACGGTCCTCGCGGCGCACGATGCGGATCCAGTCGTGCGCACGCGCGTATTCGGCCAGGATGCGCGGCGTCTCGTCGCTCGAGCCGTCGTCGACGATCACCCAGAGATCGGGGCGAACGCTCTGGCGCACGACGCTCTCGAGCGTGCGGCGCGCGAACGCGGCCTCGTCGCGGCACGGCGTGATCGCTACCAGGCGCGAACCGTTCACAGGCTCACCGCGTGCCTTTGACACCACGAGATCAACGCGAACGGGGCCCAGATGCGCGACCAGTACAGCCCCGGACAGCCCGCGAGATACGCGTCGAAGAGCTGCGTCAACGCCTTCGATTCCAGCCCCACCGCGGCGCACGCATGACGATCGGCGAAGGTCGCCGCGATGCGCCGCGAGAGATGCGCGCGGCACCAGCGCTCGATCGGGAGCACGAAACCGGACTTTGGACGGTCGAACAGCGCCGGATCGAGTCCTTCGAGGCCGATCTCGCGCAGGCAGCGCTTCGTCCCGAGCGGCTCGAAGCGCGCGCGCTCGTCGAGCGCCGCCGCCGCCTCGACGACGCGGTGGTCGACGAGCGGCACGCGCACTTCGAGCGACACCGCCATCGAGGCCGCGTCCGTGTCGCGCAAGAGCCGCTGGCCGAGGAACGAGTGCAGCTCGAGCGTCGAGATCGCGTGCAGGTCGGGCGCGTCCGCGATCCACGCTTCGAGCTGCGCGCGCAGCTCTGGATCGATGCCGTAGCGCACGTGCAGGTCGCCGAGAGCGGGCGCGATGCGCTCGAGGAACGCGCGCGTGTAGAGCGCGTACGAGACCTGGTAGAGCTCGACCCACGAGCCGTCGGTCGAGAGCAGGTCGTCGAGCTTGCCCCAGCGCGTCTGCGGCGGCACGTCGGCGTTGCGCGGTCCGCGCCGCACGCCAGTGTGCGCCAGTGAGCGCGCCGCGCGGCGCACGAGCGACTGCGGCAGCGCGGAGCTCAGACGCTGCGCCCGGCGCGCGCGCGGGAGGTCGCGAAAGCTCCTGTAGCCGCCGAAGAGCTCGTCGCCGCCGGTCCCGGCGAGCGCGACGGTCACGCCCGCGCGGCGCACGGCGCGGCTCACGAACCAGGTGTTCAACGCGTCGAAGCTCGGCTGGTCGAGCGCGCCGAGCGCGTCGTCGAGCCCTTCGGCGAAGGCGCGCTCGTCGAGCCGGATCTCCTCGTGACGCGTGCCCAGCGCCTGCGCGACAGCGCGCGCGTGCACCGACTCGTCGAACCGCGCCTCCGCGAAGCCGACGTTGAACGTGCGGACATCTCGCGCTCCCGAGCGCACGGCGAGGCTCGCAATCGCGCTCGAATCGATGCCGCCGGAGAGGAACACGCCGACGGGCACGTCGCTCACGAGGTGCTGGCGCACGGTCTCGAGCAGCGTTGCGCGCAGCTCCTCGCGCGAGCCGTCCGTCCTCGCGGCCGGCAGGCGCCAGTAGCGCTTGGGCTTCACCTCCGCGCTCGCCGTGTCGACGATCGCGTAGCAGCCCGGCTGGAGCTCGCGAACGCCTTCGACGATCGACTGCGAGCCGAGCACGAAACCGTTCCAGAGGCAGGTCGAGAGCGCGCCGCGGTCGATGCGGTTCGAGACGCGGCCGCTCGCGAGGAGAGCGCGCACCTCGGACGCGAACAGCAGAGCGTGGCCTTCCTGCGTGAAGACGGTCGCGTAGTAGAGCGGCTTGATGCCGAGACGATCGCGCGCGAGCACGACGGCGCGGCGGCGCGCGTCGTAGATCGCGAAGGCGAACATGCCGCGCAGCCGTCCGAGGCAGGCTTCGCCGAAGCGGCCCCACGCACGCAGCAGGACCTCCGTGTCGGAACGGCTCTTCAGCGTTTCGCCGGCGTCTTCGAGCTCGCGGCGCAGCTCGGCGTGGTTGTAGATCTCGCCGTTGAACACGATCACGTTGCCGGTTGCGGCGTCGCGCATCGGCTGGTCGCCGTCAGCCGTGAGGTCGAGGATCGCGAGGCGCCGGAAGGCGAAGCACGCGCCGAGACCGCCCAGTCCGGCGGCGGTCGGGGGCGAACTCCACTCGCCGCTCGAATCGGGCCCGCGGTGCACCTGGGCTCCGCTCATCGTCGCGACGACGCGCCGCAGCTCGTCGTCGACCGCTCCGATGGCTCCCGCGATTCCGCACATGATCGGTTCCCGCTCTAGTTCCCGCGACGCGCGGCGATGGGGGACCAGGTGTTGAGCGCGTCGGCCACGGCGCGATGACCGCTCGCGTTCCAGTGCGTGTCGCCGGGGAACCACGGGATCTCGCCGCGCGCGGCGCACGCGCGCAAGGCGTCGGTGAGGTCGAGACACGCGACGTGCTCGCGCTCGGCCCACGCGCGCACGTGCTCGGGGACGGGGCTCAGCTGCGCGGCCAGGTCGCGCAGCGGTGAATCGGCGGAGAACTCGCACAACGGTCCGAGCACGCGCAGCTTGCTCGGCAGGATCGCGACGGCGTACTCGCCTCCGGCGGCGCGCACGCGATCACGTACGTCGGCCAGTGCCGCGGTCACGTGCGGCAGCTCGCCTTCGAGGCCGGCCCACGAGCTCTTGACCCAGCCGAAGCGATACTCGACGTCGCCGATGCGTCCCGTGCGCAGCGGCGCGTACGCCGGATGCGGTTGCGTCAGGCGCTGCGCGCGCAGGATGAGCTGGTTGAGCAGCGTGCGTTCGCCGAGCGAGCGCTGCTCCGTCGCCGGCGCGTGGCCCTCGTGCTTCGCGCGGTAGGAGGCCGAATCGAGCAGATCGTTGCCTTCGAAGACGAACTGCACGACCAGGCGCCCTTCGAGCGGCAGCCTGGAATCGCGCAGCAGGTCGCGCTCGGCTTGCACCGAGAGCCCGATGAGCGCGACGTTCATCACCGGACGGCCGAGGCGCTGCTCGAGCTGCGCGCACAGCGTCTGCTCGAACGGCACGAGCGCGGCGACGAGGAACGAATCGCCGAGCAGGTACACGTCCGCGCTCTCGCGATCGAGGCCGTTGCGGAAGCCGTGGCGGTCGGTCGCGTAGTCGAACGGGATCTCCGCGCACGGATAACCCCAGCTCTGCGCGAGGTCCTCGCGCGTCGTCCCGCTCGTGTGCATGTTCGGCACGGCCTGCGTGCCGAGCTCCGAGAGCTCCGCGGGCCCGGCGTAGTCCGACCAGTCGAGGACGTAGAGTCCCGCGGCCTCGACGAGCAGCCAGGTGAAGGCGAGCACTCCGTTCACGAGCGCGAAGCGCACCAGCGCGCGCTTCGAGACGCTCGCGACGAAGCACGCGCACGCGATCCAGACGAAGAAGAGCGCGATCGCGACCGAACGAGTGCGCCACACGCCGAAGAACTGCCGTGCGTGGCCTTCCATCACCGGCGGCGACGTCGAGAGCGCGAGCCACGCGGCGGCGAGCACGACGAGCGCGAGCGCGGCCCAACGCAGGCGGCGCTTCATCTCAGCCGTCCTTCCTGCGCAGCACCGCGAGGTTGAGCACCGGGTCGCGCACGAGCACGTCGAAGCGCGCCAGGTACTGCGGATCGGTCGTGAAATCGGGCTGGCGCATCCAGTCGACGAGGTAGCGGATCGGCTTGCCGAGCACGTAGCTCGGCACCGCATCCGCATTGCGCGCGACGAAAGCCTCGGGGTTCACCTTGCCGTCGAGGTTGATCGTGCGGTCGTGGAAGTAGCCGACGGTGCCCGTCTGGAACGCCCCGATCCATTCGTCGTCGCGCACGTTGCGCTCGACCCACTCGACGCACTGGAAGTGCATGTGCTCGTTGCCGTGCCGCCACAGGCGCACGTTCGGATAGAGCACGAGCGCGAGCAGCGCGAGCGCGGCGCTCATACGCGCCGCCGGCCGCAGCGCGACCGGCATCCGTTCGAGCACTTCGAGCGCCGCGGCGGCCCACAGGAGCGCGAGCGGCGCCGCGAGCGGGAAGAGATAGCGCGTCAGGAAGTACGGCACGCCGAAGAAGAGCCCGTAGTACCCGCACAGGCCGAGCGCGTACACGACGAACACCGCGACGAACGCGAAGCGCCGAGCGTCGCCGCGTCGCGCTGCGCGCAACGCGAGCGCGAGCGCACCGAGCGCGAGAAGCGCACCAGCGACGACGACCATCGGATGGCGCTCGAGCGCGAGCGGGATCGGCACCACCGCCAGCGCGTACTCGCTCAAGCTCGCCGGCAGCTGCGCGAGGTTCGACCCGAACCCCTCCGCGAACGAGGCTTCCGCGCGGCCGCTGACCGGCACGATGCTCCCGAAACGCACGTGGTTGAAGATCAGCCACGGAGAAGCGACGGCGATCGAAGCCAGACCGGCGAGACACGCCTCGACGAGGCTCGCGCGCGCGAGCTGCAAGCGTCTTGCCGGTCCGAGCAGCGCGCGCAGCACGCACACCGCCGCGATCAGGAACACGGCGTCGTTGCGCACCCAGAAGAGGACCCCGAGCGCCGCGCCGAGCCCGAGCGCGCGACGCACGCCCCAACGCTCGAAGGGATCGCCGCTCCTGCCGAGCAGCGCGTGCAGGAAGAGCATCACCCCGACGGCGTACGCGCCGGTCTCGAGGCAGTTCATCGTGTGCATCACGCCGAGCACGCTCGCGAACCACACCCCGCAGGCGAGCGCCGCCGTGGCCCGCGCCCCTTCGCCGAGCGCGCGCAGCGCCGTCGCGTACACGACCCAGGCGCCGGCGCAGGCGACGAGGAGCTCGAAGACGAGCGCGAACACCACGCCCGCGATGCGATCACCGCCGGCGAGCCAATGGCCCGCCGCGAAGACGAAGGAGATCAGGGGCTGCGTGCCATTCGTCGCGATCGTGCCGTCGGCCGTGCTCAGCCCGTGACCGAGCGCCAGATTGCGCGCGATCGTGAGCATCAGATAGCCGTCCTCGCTCGGGAACTGTCGCAGCAGCCGCTGCTCGCCGGCGAGCAGCGGAGCGACGCGCGCGAGCAGACCGATCGCGAGCAGCGCCGCGGCGAGCAGCCACACGCCGCGCAGCGATGCATGCGCCCCGGCATGCCGCGCCTGCGCGACCTGCGCGCGCGCGTGTGTGCCCATCGGTTCGCTCATGGCTGCGAGAAGGAGCCGGCCTGCGAAGCTCGCGTCCGGGACGGGAACCCGTGGGCATGGCAGTCGACGTTACAAGGTACGTCGCTCGGCGACGAGCCGCCAACCCGCGCTCCGTGGTACTCGCGCCGAGGAACGTACGCGCGTGCATTTATTTCTCGGCGCGCGCACGACGACCTCGGAGGGATGCGTGAGCGTCGTTCGCCGACGACGCGTGTCGCAGCGCGCAGCCGCGCTGCTTGGCCCGAGCGTTCGCAACGCGGTACGCTCACGGTGAAGTCGCGGAGCCGCACGGGATGCGACGGGCGACGCCATGCGCCCGATGCCCCCTCCCCGAGTCCGCCGCGGTTGCGTTCGCGACGTGCCGCCGGCGGACGCACGCGCTGAGTCATGAGCCCGTCCTCGAGCCCGGCCAACCCGCCGAGCGGCGTCCCCGCATCGGCTTCGTTCGACGTCGCCGTCGTCGGGATCGCGCTCCATCTGCCGGGCGCGCGCAACGCGCGGGAGTACTGGAAGAACTTGCGCGGTGGCGTCGAATCCGTGCGCGATCTCACCGACGAGGAGCTGCTCGCCGCGGGCGTCTCGCGCGAGGCGCTCGCGCAGCCGAACTACGTGCGCCGCTCGGCCGTGCTCGAGGGACTCGCCGACTTCGACGCGGGCTTCTTCGGCTTCAGTCCGAAGGACGCGGCGATCACGGATCCGCAGCACCGGCGCTTCCTCGAATGCTGCTGGGAAGCGCTCGAGGACGCCGCGCATCCGCCCGAGAGCTTCGCCGGTCCGATCGGCGTCTTCGCGGGCTCGGGCATGTCGGCCTACATGGCCTTCAACATCCTCTCGAACCGCGAGCTCGTCGATTCGGTCGGCCTGTTCCTCCTGCGCCACACGGGCAACGACAAGGACTTCCTCACGACGCGCGTCTCGTACTGCCTCGACCTGCAGGGTCCGAGCGTCAACGTGCAGACGGCGTGCTCGACGTCGCTCGTCGCGGTGCACATGGCGTGTCAGAGCCTGCTCAGCGGCGAGTGCGACATGGCGCTCGCCGGTGGTGTCACGATCACGCTGCCGCACGGCCGCGGCTACCTCTACCACGAGAACGAGATCCTCGCGGCCGACGGCGTGTGCCGGCCGTTCGACGCGCGCTCGGGCGGCACCGTGTTCAGCAGCGGAGCGGGTGTCGTCGTGCTGCGCCGACTCTCCGACGCGCTCGCCGACGGCGACCACATCTACGCCGTGATCAAGGGCTCGGCGATCAACAACGACGGCGCGCGCAAGGTCGGCTACCTCGCGCCGAGCGTGCCCGGACAGGCGCGCGCGATCGCCGAGGCGCTCGCGGTGTCGGGCGTCGAGCCGCGTTCGATCGGCTACGTCGAAGCGCACGGCACGGCGACGCCCGTCGGCGATCCGATCGAGATCGCGGCGCTGACGCAGGCCTTCCGCACCGGCACGGACGAGCGCGGCTTCTGCGCCGTCGGCTCGGTCAAGGGCAACATCGGCCACGCCGACACGGCCGCCGGTGTCGCGAGCTTCATCAAGGTCGCGCTCGCGCTGCAGCATCGCGAGCTCCCGCCCAGCCTGCACTTCGAGCGCCCCAACCCCGAGATCGACTTCGACGCGAGCCCGTTCTTCGTGAACGCACAGCTGCGCGAGTGGAAAGCGGGTGCTGAGCCGCGCCGCGCCGGCGTGAGCGCGCTGGGTGTCGGCGGCACGAACGCGCACGTGATCCTCGAGGAGGCGCGATCGATCGCTTCGACGAAGAGCGCGCGGCCCTTCCAGCTGCTCGTGCTCTCGGCGCGCTCGAGGAACGCGCTGGACGCGGCCTGCGCGAACTTGCGCGCGCATCTGCAGGAGCATCCCGAGCTGGAATTCGCCGACGTCGCCTGGACGCTGCAAGCCGGTCGGCGCGCCTTTCCCTGGCGCCGCACGCTCGTGTGCCGCGACGCGGCCGACGCGCTGCGCGTGCTCGGCTCGAGCGAGCGCGCCGACCTCGAGCGCCTGCGCACGCATGACGCGGGCAGCGCGCGCCCGACGCTCGTCTACATGCTGCCCGGCGGTGGCGCGCAGCACCCGCGCATGGCGCGCGACCTGTACGCGCAAGCGGGCGTCTTCCGGCGCGAGGTCGATCGCTGCCTCGCGCTGCTCGCACCCGAGCTCGCCAGCGCGATCTTGCGCGCGATCCAGACTCCCGACGGCGAGCTCGAAGCCGTCGCGCGCGAGCTCGAGCGTCCGTCGATCCAGCTCCCGGCACTGTTCGTGATCGAGTACGCGCTGGCGCGCCAGTGGAGCGAGCTCGGTCTCGAGCCCGCCGCGCTGATCGGTCACAGCATGGGCGAGAACACCGCCGCCTGCCTCGCGGGCGTGATCTCGCTCGCCGATGCGCTCGGTCTCGTCGCCTTGCGCGGCCGGCTGTTCGAGCGCGTCGAAACCGGCGCGATGCTCGCGGTGCAACTGCCGGCCGCGGAGCTCGTGCCCTTGCTCGGTGAAGGTCTGGCGCTCGCCGCGAGCAACGCTCCCGCGCTCTCGGTCGCGTCGGGCACGCGCGCGGGCATCGAGGAGCTCGAGCGCTCGCTCGGCGCGCGCGGCGTCGAGCACTCGCGCATCCACATCCAGATCGCGGCGCACAGCGCGCTGCTCGAGCCGATCCTGCCCGAGTTCCGCGCCTACCTGCAGCGCATCCAGCTCTCGCCGCCGCGCATCCCCTTCGTCTCGAACCTGACCGGCACGTGGATCACGAGCGAGCAGGCCGTCGACGCCGAGTACTGGGTGCAGCACCTGCGCCGCACCGTGCGCTTCTCCGACGGCGTGCGCACGCTGCTGCAGGATCCCGAGCGCGTGCTGCTCGAGGTCGGGCCGGGCAACACGCTGTGCTCGCTCGCGCGCGCGCACGGCAACGCGTCGCTCGCGCCGCGCATCGTGCCTTCGCTGCGCCACCGCGACGAAGCGGTCGACGATCGCGCCTTCGCGCTCGAGGTGCTCGGTCGCCTGTGGCTCGCGGGCTTGAAGCCGAACTGGAGCGCGTTGCACGCCGGCGAGAACCGCCAGCGCGTCTCGCTCCCGACCTATCCGTTCGAGCGCCAGCGCTATTGGATCGAGCCCTCGCGCCGCGAGCCCGACGCGAGCGAGCATGCGCGCGGCCTCGAACGGCTCGACGATCTCTCGCGCTGGTTCCAGCGCCCGGCGTGGCGGCGCGACGACCTCGCCGGCGCGCCCGCGGCCAAGGATCTGCGCTGGCTGCTGTTCGCCGACGCCGGCGGCTTCGCGGAGGCGCTCGCGGCGCAACTGCGTTCGCAGGGCGCGCGCGTGCTCCTGGCGTTCTCGGGCGAACGCTTCGAGCGCCTCGGCGACGACGTGTACACGCTCTCGCCGCAGGACGCGGAGGGCTACGTCGCGCTCCTCGACGATCTGCGCGCGCGGGAGCTCCTGCCCGAGCGCATCGTGCACTGCTGGATGGTCACGCACAGCGACGCGACCGAGGTCACGACGACCTTCTTCCACTGGATCCAGGAGCACGGCTTCTACAGCCTGCTCTTCCTGTCGCAGGCGCTCGGCGCGGTCGAGCGCGCCGCGCCCGTGCACCTGACCGTCGTGTCGAACGGCATGCAGGCGCTGGAGGGCGAGACCCTCGCGCATCCGGCGAAAGCCGTCGTGCTCGGCCCGTGCCTCGTCGCGCCGCGCGAGCTGGAGCGCTTGACGTGCTCGAGCGTCGACATCGACGTGCCGATCGAGGCCCGCGCGCGCCGCGGACGCATCGAGATCGACGCGCAGCTCGTCCTGGACGTCGCGCGCGAGGCCACGGCCGCGCGCGCGGGCGCGATCGTCGCCCTGCGGCGCGGCGTGCGCCACGTGCAGCTCTTCGAGCCCGCTCCGTTGAGCGCGGCGACGACGAACACAGCGCCGCCGAGTGTGCCGTCGGCGAATGCTTCGCCGATCCGGCCGCGGGGCACGTACCTGATCACCGGCGGTCTCGGAGGCATCGGTCTCTCGATCGCGGCGCACCTCGCCCGCACGGCGCAAGCGCGACTCGTCCTGCTCGCGCGCGCCGAGCTGCCGCCGCGCGAGCGCTGGAACGAGTGGTTGAAGCGCGACGGCGATCGCGGCGCTCCCGCGGGCACGCGCCGGCGCATCCGCGACGTGCTCGCGCTCGAGGAGCTCGGCGCCGAGGTCGAAGTCGTCTCCGCCGACGTCGCGAACGTCGAGGAGCTGCGCGCCGCGCTCGCCCGCGCCCGCGCGCGTTTCGGCCCGTTGAACGGCGTGATCCACGCCGCCGGCACGATCGAGGACGGCTTGATCCAGACGCGCACGCCCGCGTCCGTCGATCGCGTCTTCACGCCCAAGGTGCACGGCACGCTGCTGCTCGACGCGGAGCTCGCAGCGGAACCGCTCGACTTCTTCGTCCTGTGCTCTTCGACGAGCGCGCAGCTCGGTCCCGCCGGACAGGTCGACTACGCCGCGGCCAACGCGTTCCTCGACGCGTTCGCCGAGCGCCGCTCGAAAGCGCGCCCCGGATTGACCGTCGCGATCGAATGGGGCGTGTGGCAGGAAGTCGGCATGGCCGCGCGTCTGACGAGCCGCGCCAACGCGACGCAGACGGATTCGGCGCGCGAGCTCGGCCACGCGCTGCTCGGCGAGCGCGTCTACGAGAGCGACGACGAGGTGATCTTCGAAGCGCGCTTCAGCCCGCGCACGCACTGGCTGCTCGACCAGCACCGCCTCGCCGACGGCACGGCCGTCGTCCCGGGCACGGGCTTCCTCGAGATGGCGCGCGCGGCGGTGGAGAGCTTCTGCGGCGCGAGCGCGTGCGAGTTGCGCGACGTCTCCTTCGTCGCGCCGCTCGCGGTCGCCGACGACGGCGAGCGCAGCGTGCGCGTGCGACTGCGGCGCGAGGAGCGCGGCCTCGAGTTCCAGATCGCGAGCTGCGACGAAGCCGACGGCGGCGCGAAGCGCTGGACCTTGCACGCTCAAGGCGGCGCGCGCGTGCTCGAGACCGCGGCGCCCGCGCGACCGGTGCTCAACGGCCTGCTCGATCGCCTCGAGCGCGCCGACGAAGCGCGCGAGAAGGCCGGGCCGCAGATGGCGCACCTGCGCTTCGGCGAACGCTGGCGCGTGCTGCACCGCGCGGTGTTCGGAGCGAGCGAGGCGCTGGCGCTGCTCGAGCTGCCCGCGGCGTTCCAAGGAGATCTCGACGACTACGCGCTGCATCCGGCGCTGCTCGATCTCGCGACGGGTTTCGCGCTGCCGCTCGCACGCGGCAGCGGTCCGTCGACCGCGCTCTACGCGCCGATCGCCTACGGCAGCGTGCGCGTGCACCGCGCGCTGCCGCGGCGCGTGCTCAGCCACGTGCGCCTCGCCAGCGCGCCGCAGTCCGACGCGGAGATCGCGCAATTCGACGTGGCGATCTCGGACGAGAGCGGCGCGCTGCTCGTCGAGGTGCAGGGCTTCACCGTGCGCCGTTTGAGCGGCGCGCTGAAGCTCACGGGCGCCAACGATCGCCGTCCGCGCGCCGCCGGCGATGCGAGCGCGCACGAGACGCGTCCGAGCCCGCTCGCGAGGCTCGTCGGCGCCGGCATCAAGCCCGCCGAAGGCGTCGAGGCGTTCGCGCGCGTGCTCGCGGCGCGCGCCGGCCCGCGCATCGTCGTCTCGTCGATCGAGCTCGCGGCTCTGCGCGCGGAGCTCGACGGGCAGGGCTCCGCGAGCCCGTCGGGTTCCTCCGAGGCGCAGTTTGCCCGTCCCGAGCTCGCCTCGAGCTACGTCGCGCCGCGCGACGAGATCGAGCGCAAGCTCGCGGCGATGTGGCAGGAGCTCCTGGGCATCGATCGCGTCGGCATCCACGACAACTTCTTCGATCTCGGAGGCTACTCGCTCGTGGCCGTGCGCCTGTTCGCGCAGGTGCGGCGCGTGTGGAAGCTCGAGTTCGCCCTCGCGGTGCTGTTCGAGGCGTCGACGATCGAGGCGCTCGCGGCGCGCATCCGCGGCGAGCTCGGCGAGACGCGCGCTCCCGAGCACGCGCGCGGCCCGCGCCTGCCGTTCCTCGTGCCGTTGCACCCGGGCAAGCGCGGCACGCGCCGGCCGTTCTTCCTCGTCGCCGGCATGTACGGCAACGTGATGAACCTGCGCCATCTCGCGGGACATCTCGGCGCCGAGCAGCCGCTCTACGGCATCCAGGCGCGCGGTCTCGACGGCAAGGAGGAGCCGCACGCGACCTTCGAGGAGATGGCCGCCGACTACCTGAAGGACGTGCGCGCGCTGCAACCCGCGGGTCCGTACCTGATCGGCGGCTATTCCGGCGGAGGCATCACCGCCTATGAAATGGCGCGCCAGCTCGTCGCCGCGGGCGAGAAGGTCGCGCTGCTCGTGTTCCTCGACACGCCGGTGCCGCTCGAGCCGCCGCTCTCGCCCGAGAAGCGCATGCGCCTCATGCGCCAGCGTCTCGCGCGCCAGGGCCTGGGCTTCTTCACCGACGCGCTGCGCCGCAAGCTCGCGCAGAAGCGGCGCGAGCTCCGGCTGCTCGTCAGCAAGCCGATGACGAAGCTGCGTCCGTTCGAGTACGTCACCGAGCGCATCGAGACCGCGTTCTATGCCGCGCTCGCGAAGTACGAGCTGCGGTCCTATGCGGGCAGCGTGACGCTCTTCCGTCCCGAGCTCGACCAGGCCTACGTGCTCGCGCCCGACCACGTCGTCAACAAGGACGGCGGCTGGGTCGATCCGTTCAACGGCTGGAAACCGTGGGTGCAGAAGGTCGAGGTCGAGGTCGTGCCCGGCAACCACGACAACATGGTGCTCGAGCCCCACGTGCGCGTCCTGGCGGCCAGGCTGCGCGAGGCGCTCGAGCGCGCGCAGTTCGAAGCCGACCTGCGCAGCGGCGCGCCGGAGCTCAGTTGAGCGTCAGTTGGAACGCGCGGTCGCCGCGCAAGCGCTCCAGATGAAGCCCATCCCGATGCACGCCGAGCAGGTTGTCGCTGACCCCGTCGCCGGGCGCGCGCAGTTCCTGGAGCACGACGCGCCGCTGCCAGCCGGCGCGCGCGCTCGTGATGCGCATCACGCGGTAGTCGTGCGCGTGCAGGAAGTCGAAGAGCTCCTCCAGGCTCGTCCCGGCCCAGGCGAGCTGCTCCGCGATCGCTTCGATGATCAGCGCCGGACGATGGCGGGTGAGCGTGCGCTCGAGACCGCGCAACACGCGGCACTCGAAGCCCTCGACGTCGATCTTGATCACGCCGGGCGCGAGCTCGCGGCCGTCGCGCCGATCGCTGAGGAGCTCGTCGCCGCGCACGACGCGCACGCGATGTTCCGCGGTGAGCGGTGCGAGGCCGGAGTTCGTGCGCTGCGCGAACGTGCCTTGGCCCGTGTGGTGCGCCCAGACGCGCAAGGCGAGCTCCTCGACGCGATCGGAGAGCCCGCACTCGTGCAGCTCGACGTTTTCGATGGCGTTGCGTTCCAGGCTCGCGCGCAGGCGCGCGGCGACCTGCGGGTTGGGTTCGACGGCGTGCACGCGCCCTTGCGGGCCGACGCAGCGCGCGGCGAGCAGGCTGAGCATGCCGATGTTCGCGCCGACATCCAGGAACACGTCGCCCGGGCGCAACAGACGGCGCAGGAGGCGCTGCGTCTCGAGCTCGTAGAAGCGTCCCAGGAACCACGAGCGCCGCTCGGACCAGTTCGAGAGGTCCAGGCGCATCGTGTCGCCGTGCAGCTTCAGGCGCACGTCGCGACGCGGCGCATCGATCCAGCGCTCGTCGCGCTCGCCGCCCATCGCCGTGTAGAGCCGGCCCCAGCCCGGGAGCTCGAGGCGCAGGTACGGCAGGGCGCACAAGGTCCAGCGGGGATAGCGCATGGTCGCGGAGACACGGTTGTCGCGCTGCACCCTACACGTTCGCGCACGCCGCGGGTCCGAATCCGTGCGTGGAATCCCGGACGAGGGAGCTGAGCGCGTGCAGTGGCTCGAATCGCGCTGGATCGGCGAGCGTCTCGCGGAAGTTCCCGACGCGAGCTTGTTTCCGCTGCTCGACCTGGGTTCGTCCACGGCGGAGTTCCGAACGCAGGTGCAGCCCTACATCGAGGAGCGCATCTTCGCGCCGCTGCGCGAGCGCGGCGGACGGGTCTGGCACGTCGACGCCAAGGAGGCCCCGGGCGTCGATCTCGCTGGCGACCTGCTCGATGCGCGCTTCATCGCGCGGCTGCGGGAGCTGCGCGCGCGGAGCGCACTCGTCCTGAGCATCCTGCAGCACGTGCGCGATCGCGAGGCGCTCGCGCGCGCCGTGCTCGAGCTCGTCCCCGCGGGCGGATTCATCGTCGTCAGCGGTCCGCGGCGTTTTCCGCGCCACCACGATCCGATCGACACGCTCTTCCGTCCGTCGATCGAGGACGTGCACGCGCTCTTCCCCGGCACGCAGCTCGTCGCGGGCACGATCCTCGACGCCGGCAACTGGCGCCAGTGGCGCGCGGAGGAACGCGGAGGGCGCACGCTGTCGCGCTACGTCGCGCGCCTGTGCACGCCGTTCTACCGGCCGAGGAAGTGGCTCGAGGTCGCCACCGAGGCGCCGTACCTGATCCGCCACATCGAGACCTACGCGGTGGTCTTGCGACGTACATGAGCGCGCCCGAGAACACGACCGGCACGCCGCGCATCGGCCTCGTCGCCATCGGGCGCAACGAGGGCGAGCGTCTGCGTCGCTGCCTCGATTCGATCTGCGGCCGCGGCAACGCCGTCGTGTACGTCGACTCGGGCTCCACCGACGGCAGCGTCGAGCTCGCGCGCTCGCGCGGCGCCATCGTCGTCGAGCTCGACCCGCGCACGCCCTTCACCGCGCCGCGCGCGCGCAACGAGGGCTTCGAGGCGCTGCTCGCGAGCGATCCGTCGATCGAGTTCGTGCAGTTCGTCGACGGCGACTGCGAGCTCGACCGCGACTGGCTCGCGCGTGCGAGCGCGGAGCTCGCGCGACGCAGCGAGCTCGCCATCGTCTGCGGCCGCCGCCGCGAGCGTTCGCCCGAAGCGTCGATCTTCAACCGCCTGTGCGACATGGAGTGGGACACCGCTCCCGGCGAGGACACCGACTGCGGCGGCGATGCCCTCGTGCGCGCGAGCGCGTTCCGCGAGCTCGGCGGTTTCGACGCGGTGATGATCGCGGGCGAGGAGCCGGATCTGTGCCTGCGCCTGCGCCGCCGCGGCTGGAAGATCCTGCGCATCGAGGCCGAGATGACGCGCCACGACGCGGCGATGACGCGGATCGGCCAGTGGTGGAATCGCGCCGTGCGCACGGGGCATGCCGCGGCCGAAGGGCTCGCGCGCTACGGTCGCACGAGGGAGCACGACCACGCGCGCCACGTGTTCAGCGCGTTCTTCTGGTCGGCGTTCGTGCTCGCGCTGCCGGTGGCCGTCGTCGCGGCGCTCGTGCTCGGATGGTGGCTCGTCGCGGCGAGCCTGCCGGTCGCGTGGGTCGTGCTCCTCTGCGTGCCGTTCTCTCGCGCGCGACGCACGCGCCTCGTGCGCGGGGATCGTCCGGCGCACGCGACGCTCTACGGGCTTTCGTGCGTGCTCGGCAAGCTGCCCGAGGCCGCGGGCGTGCTGCGCTGCTGGCGCGACCGGCGCGCGGGGCAAGCGACGCGCTGGATCGAGTACAAGGACCAACCGGCGCGACCGAACTCGGGCGCGGGAGCGGCGCGATGAAGCTCGTCGACGTCCTCGCGGTCCTTGGCCGACTCCGTGGAGGCGCGCGTTCCGCGTGCTGAGCGAAATGCGCGTCAAACGACATCTGCGCGGCGCGATCGACCGCGGAGCGCGCTCGATCGGCCTGCTCGCGCTCTACGAGCGGCGCATGCGGCGCGGGTTGACCGTGCTCATGTACCACCGCGTGCTGCCGGACGCGGAGTGCGAGGGATACCCGTTCCCGAGCCTCGTCATGCCGCTGAGCATGTTCCGCGAGCTGGTGCGCTGGATCGCGGCGCACGCGCGGGTCGCGCCGGTCGGCGAGGCGCTCGCGGCGCTCGATGCCGACCGCGCGCCGGCGAGCGGAGCCTCGCGCGAGCGCCCCAGCGTCGCGATCACCTTCGACGACGGCTACGCCGACAACGCGCGGCACGCGGCGCCGGTGCTCGAGGAATTCGGCGTGCGCGCCTCCTTCTATGTCACCACGCGCTTCGTCGAGACCGGCGAGCTCCTCTGGTTCGACCGCGCGCTGCACTCACTCGGCGGCGCGCAGGCGCCACGCGCCGGAGAGCTCGTCGACGAGGCCCTCGGGCTCGCGCGTGCCGCGCCGGGGGCGAACGCGATCGCTCCGCGCATCGAAGCGCTGAAGCGCATTCCCACGAAGGAGCGCGACGCACTGCTCGCGCGGCTCGAAGCGCTCGCGGGCGGCGCGCACGCGCTCGATGCGCGCCGTTTCGCGCCGATGCGGGTCGACGACTGCCGCGCGCTCGCTCGCCGCGGGCACGAGATCGGATCGCACGGCGTCGCGCACACGCTTTTCGTGCACACGGACGACGCGGAGCTCGAGCTCGAGCTCCGCGAGTCGCGCTCGTCGCTCGAGGCCTGGGCCGAGAAGCCCGTCACCGGCCTGTGCTATCCCAACGGCGACAGCGACGAGCGCGTCGTCGCCGCCACGCGCGCCGCGGGTTACGCGTACGCCTGCGGCACGAGCTTCGGACGCAACGAGCCCGGTTGCGATCGCTGGCGACTCGCGCGCATCGACGTGACTCGCGAGCGCGTGTGCGATGCGAGCGGACGCTTCGACGAGATCGCGTTCCGTTGTGAGCTCGCCGGCTGGCACGAGGCGCTGCGATGAGTGCCGTCGCACGAGTCGGCACGCAAGCGGGGACGCGCGGCGCGCTGCGCATCGCCTACTTCGTCAACCAGTATCCCAAGCCGAGTCACAGCTTCATCCGGCGCGAGATCGCGGGCGTCGAGGCGCAGGGACACGTCGTCGAGCGCTACACGATCCGCCGCAGCGCCGATCCTTGCGTCGATCCGGCCGATCTCGCCGAAGTCGAGCGCACGCGCGTGCTGCTCGACGGAAACGCGCTCGCTCTGGTCGCGGACGTGCTCGTCACGGTGCTCACGCGGCCGCTGGCCTCGCTGCGCGCGCTGTCGGAAGCGTTCCAGCTCGCGCGCGGTTCGCGCGCGGGGCTCGCGAAGCATCTGGCGTACTTCGCCGAGGCCTGCCGCCTGTCGCGCTGGCTGCGCGCGTCCGGCGCGGAGCACCTGCACGCGCACTTCGGCACGAACCCCGCCGCGGTGGCCTTGCTCTGTCGCGCGCTCGGCGGTCCGCCGTTCAGCTTCACCGCGCACGGCACGGAGAGTTTCGACGAGCCCTTCGCGATCGGTCTGCCGCGCAAGCTGCGCGAGGCGAGCTTCGCCGTCGCCGTGTGCGAGTACGGCCGGCGCGAGCTCGCGCGCATCGCCGGATCGGGCAGCACGACGCCGATCCATGTCGTACGCTGCGGGGTGGACGAGTCGTTCCTCGCGGCGCCGATCCTGCCGCTCTCCTCGCTTGCGGGCGGAGCCCCCGCGCGCCTCGTGTGCGTGGCCCGTTTCAGCCCGGAAAAAGGCCTTTTCGTGCTGCTCGACGCCTTGGCGCGCCTGCGCGGCGATGGCCGGGCGTTCGAGCTCGTCCTCGTCGGCGACGGCGAGCTGCGCGGCGAGATCGAAGCGCGCATCGCGGCGCTCGGACTGGCGGAGCACGTGCAGCTGGCCGGCTGGTGCTCGAACGCGCGCGTGCGCGAGGAAATTTCTTCCGCCCGCGCGCTCGTGCTGCCGAGCTTCGCCGAAGGTCTGCCCGTGGTCCTGCTCGAAGCGCTCGCGCTCGCGCGCCCGGTCGTCGCCAGCGCGGTCTCGGGCATCCCGGAGATCGTCAGCGACGGCGTCGACGGCTGGCTCGTGCCCGCGCGCGACGTCGACGCGCTCGCGACGGCGCTGGGCGCCGTGCTCGCGGCCTCGCCGCAGGAGCTCGATCGTCGGGGAGCCGAAGGCCGCCGGCTCGTGCTCGCGCGTCACGACGCGCGCCGCGAGGCCGCGAGCCTCGCGCGTTGCATCGAAGGCACGGCGTCGTTCGCCAGCTCGAGGAGTCGCGATGTCGTCGCGTCGTGATCCGCGCTCGAGCGCGATCGCGCAGCTGGCCGCGCTCTGGCGCACGTCGATCGAGCTCGTGCTCGGCCTGTTCGCCCGGCGCTGGAGCCGCGCACCGCTCGCGCTCGCCACGGCGGGCACGACGCGGCTGCTATCCTCTCGCAGCTCCACGGTGGATCCCCTCTTCGTCCCCTCCGGCGCAAGCGCGAGCGAGAGCTCGACTCCGCCTCCCGTGGCTCCCGTGGCTCCCGCGGCGCGCTCCTTCGCGATCACCGGTTCGTTGTGGACCGTGACGGGCTATGGCGCCGGCCAGGTGATCCGCCTGGCGAGCAACCTCGTGCTCACGTGGTTGCTCTTCAAGGAAGCGTTCGGGCAGATGGTGCTGGTCAACATCGTGCTGCAAGGCGCGACGATGTTCTCCGACATCGGCATCGGACCGAGCATCATCCAGCACCGGCGCGGCGACGATCCGGTCTTCCTCGACACCGCGTGGTCGATCCAGGTCGTGCGCGGCTTGTGCCTGTGGCTCGCCTGCGCGCTGATCGCGCCCGCCGCGGCGCTCTTCTACAGCGATCCGCAGCTGAGCTGGCTGATCCCCGTCGCGGGCATCTCCGCCGCGATCTCGGGCCTGAACTCGACCAAGATCTTCAGCGTCAACCGCCACATGATGCTCGGGCGGCGCACGCTGATCGAGCTCGCGTCGCAGATCGTCGGCGCGGTCGCGATGGTCGTGTGGGCGCTGATCGATCGTTCCGTGTGGGCGCTCGTCGCCGGTGGGATCGCCAACAGCCTGTGCAAGATGGTGCTGAGCCACGTCGCCTTGCCCGGGCGCGTGAACCGCTGGCGTTTCGATCCGCGGGCGCGGCGCGAGCTCCTGACCTTCGGCAAGTGGGTGTTCGTGAGCACGTTGATCACGTTCTTCGTGCTGCAGATCGACCGCCTCGTGCTCGGCAAGCTCATCCCGAGCGGCGAGCTCGGCGTCTACGGCATCGCGATGAGCATCGCGTCGCTGCCGACGCTGGTCGCGGGCATGATCGCCTCGAGCGTCGCCTATCCGCTGCTCGCGACGCAGTCGCGCGACGATCCGGGAGCGCTGGCGGCGACGACGCACTCGGTGCGGCGCTACGTGCTGCCGGTCGGGCTCTTCGCGCTGGTCGCGGTCGCGCTCGCGTCCCCGGCCTTCTTCCACCTGCTCTACGACAAGCCCTACCACGAAGCGGCGTGGATCGCGCCCGCGCTGACCGTGCCGTTCTGGTTCTCGATGCTGACGATCGCTTCCGATCGCACGCTGCTCGCGATCGGCGACGCGCGCACGCTGGCGATCAGCAACGCGGTCGGCCTCGCGTTCAAGGTGCTCGGGTGCTTCCTCGGCTTCCACTTCGGCGGCCTGCTCGGCTTCATCCTCGGGCTCACGCTCGGCACGCTCGCGGCGCACGTCGTGGTCGAGATCGCGCTCGATCGCATCGGCATCCCGATCTGGAGCGGCGACGTCAAGTGCACGCTCGCCTTGATCGGCGGCGTGCTGCTCTCCGCGGCTCTCTGGTACGGCGGACAACGGCTCGTCGGAGCGCAGCACGGCCTGTGGATCGAGATCGCCGTGCCGCTCGTCGTGCTCGTGCCCGCGAGCTTCGCTGTCTACCGGCGCCTGCGCGCAGGGATCGGCGCGCGATGAACGCCCTCGTCCCGATCGCGCTCTTCGGCTGGATCCCGCTGGTGATCGGCGCGGCGCTCGCGCTGCCGCCGCGGCGCGTGATCCTGCTCGCGTACATCGTCGGCTGGATGTTCCTGCCCGTGGCGACCTTCGAGGTGCAGGGCTTCCTCAACTTCGACAAGACCACGGCCACGAACCTCGCGGCGCTGCTCGTCGTGATCTTCTTCGATCCGCGGCAGCTCGTCGGCGCTCGGCCGCGCGACGACCGGGCCGGACGCTTCGAGTGGGCCAGCGTGAGCAACGTCGCCGCCGCGAGCGTCGTCATGCTCGCCGGCGCGCTCAAGCGCCTCGTCACGCGCGTGCGCTGGTTCGACGTGCCGGCACTGATCTGGTGCGTGTGCCCGATCTTCAGCTCGCTCGCCAACGAGCTCGGTTTCTACGACGGCTTCGCGCACGCGGTCGGCAACACGATCACCTGGGGCATCCCGTACTTGATCGGGCGCGTGTACTTCTCGGATGCGGAAGGGCTGCGCGAGCTCGCGCTCGGCATCGTGTTCGGCGGACTCGTGTACGTGCCGCTGTGCCTGTGGGAGATCCGCATGAGCCCGCTCCTGCACGACTGGGTCTACGGTTTCCACCAGCACCTCTTCTCGCAGTCCTTCCGCGGAGGCATGTACCGGCCGACGGTCTTCATGCGCCATGGACTGATGGTCGGCATGTGGATGTCGACGGCGTGCCTGATGTCGCTGCACTCGCGACAGATGGGCCGCAAGCAGGGGTTGTTCGGCCTGCCCGTGTGGGTGGAGACGAGCGCGCTGGTCGTGACGCTCGTGCTCTGCCAGTCGTGGGCGGCGACGGCCTTCTTCTTCATCGGCGCGGCGGTGCGCTTCACCTCCGCGCACTCGCGCAAGGCATGGACGGTCGCGGCACTGCTCTGCATCCCCGTCGTCTACGTCAGCCTGCGCGCGGGCAACACGTGGACGGGCGACTCGCTCGTGTCCTCGGTGCGCCAGCTCAGCGACGACCGCGCCGAGTCGATCGCGTTCCGCTTCGAGTCGGAGAAGGTGCTCGCCGCGCGCGCTCTCGAGCAGCCGGTCTTCGGCTGGGGCGGCTGGGGGCGCAACTTCGCGCCGCGCGACGAGGAGGGCGAGCTCATGGCCGTCGCCGACGGGACGTGGATTCGTGTCTTCGGCGAGTACGGATTCGTCGGGCTGGTGGCGCTGTTCGGATTGCTCATACTGCCCGTCGGCCGCTTCATCGCGCGCTTCCGGCCGCGCACCTGGCGCGATCCGGCGCTCGCGGCGGCCGCGACGCTCTCGATTTCGCTCGCGCTCTACTCGATCGACAGCCTGGTCAACGACATGATCAACCCGATCTTCGTGCTCATCGCCGGCGGACTGAACGCGCTGGTCGTGATGAGCGAAGCACGCGCTCCCGCCGCCGCTCGCGCGGCCCAGGTCGCGGTCCACGCGGCGAGTTGAACACGTGCGGCGAGAACTCGAGCCTCGCCGGCCGCTCGCGGCCCGGGCGCGATCCCAGGAGACCATGCGCGTCCTGGTCGTGATCCTGAACTACCGCTCGGCTCCGTACACGATCGACTGCCTGCGCGAGCTCGCGCCGCAGATCGCGGGGCGCGAGGACGTGCAGATCGTCGTCACCGACAACGCCTCGGGCGACGGCTCGGTCGAAGCGCTCGAGGCCTTCATCGCGCGCGAGAAGCTCGGCGGGCGCGTGCGCGTCATGCCGCTCCCGAAGAACGGCGGCTATTCCTACGGCAACAACGCGGCGATCCGGCCCGCGCTCGCCGGCGCGAACCGTCCGCAGTACGTCTGGCTGCTCAATCCCGACACGCTGCCGCGCGCGGGCGCGCTCGACGGGCTGCTCGACTTCCTCGACGCGCGGCCCGACGTGAGCATCGCCGGCAGCCGCCTCGAGTACGCCGACGGCACGCACCACCACTCGCGCTTCCGTTTCCTCTCGTTCCTGAGCGAGCTCGAGACCGCCGCGCGGCTCAAGCCCGTCTCGTGGCTGCTGCAGCGTCACGCGGTCGCGCCGCCGCTCACGCTGCAGCCGCATCCGATCGACTGGGTCGTCGGGGCGAGCATCATGATCCGCAGCGACGTGTTCGACGCGATCGGCCTCTTCGACGAGGACTTCTTCCTCTACTTCGAGGAGGTCGACTTCTGTCTGCGCGCTCGCCGCGCGGGTTTCAACTGCTGGTACGTGCCGCAGAGCCGCGTCGCGCACCTCGTCGGAAGAGCGTCGGGGATCACCAACGAACAGGAGCCGCAGAAGCGCCGTCCGCGCTACTGGTTCGAATCTCGCCGGCGCTACTTCGTCAAGAATCACGGGCGCCTCTACGCGCTCGCGACCGACGCGGCCTTCGCCGTGGCCTTCGGCGGCTGGCGCGCGCGGCGCGCGCTCTTGGGCAAGGCCGACGACGATCCGCCGCGCTTCCTGGGCGACTTCGTGCGCTTCAACTTCCTCGGCCGGTACGACGAGTCATGAGCTCCCTGCGCAGCCGGCGACCGGTCGCGAGCACGTGCGATATGCTTTTCCGCCGCTCGCGCGTCTCGACTGCGATTCCCACGCGCTCCAGTGCGAGCCGTTCCACGCGGGTCCGACTTTTTTTCCTCCCTCCCGATGTCCACCGATCCCGGGCCGGCCGTTTCAGGCGCTGATGCGCGCTCCGGCGCGTCGAGCGGCGCGAGCGCGAACGCCGGCGGCGCCGCGCGGCGGCCGCGCTATCTCCTGATCGCGCACGTGCCGTTCGGGCGCAGCTCGAAGCCTGGCCGGTTCCTCCTCGGGGACATGTGGCTCTACGATCTGCGCGCGCAACGCGACGCGCTGCGCCAGCACGACGTCGAGCTCGTCGTCGCCTGCCCGCTCAAGGAAGAACTGCGCAACGACGAGAGCGGCAGCTTCGGCCTGACGGAGATCGATCCGCGCGAGGAGGGTTTCACCTTCGCGCCGCTGCCGTACTACCACACGTTGAGCGAGTACCTGCGCGTGCGCAGCGCGGTCAAGGTGCGCTTGCGCGAGCTCATCGCCGCCTGTGACGTCGCGCACCTGGGCGACGGAGCGCATCCGGTGCCGCTGCACGAGATCGCCTGGCCGATCTGCGATTCGATGGATCGCCTGCGCATCTGGGTCTACGACGGCGCCGACGTCGTGCCGCGCCTCTACGCGCACGCCAAAAGCCGCATCAACCCGATCAAGCGCCTCGCGTGGACGCACGTCGTGCGCCGGCGCGAGGGCTTCTCGCGCCGCGCGATCCGCCGCGCCGATCTCACCTTCGCTCACAATGCGGCGGTCGTGCGGCGCTTCGCCGACGTGTGGAACGAGCGCTGTCACGTCTTCGATCGCAGTTATGTGACGGAGGACACGCTCATCTCGCCCGAGCAGCTCGCCGCGCGCGACGTGGAGCTCTTGAACCCCGCGCGCCCGTTACGCCTCGTCGTCGCGAGCCGCCAGGTCGCGATCAAGGCGACCGATCACGTGATCATGGCGATCGATCTCGCGCGGCGTCGCGGCGTCGAGATCGAGCTCGACGTGCTCGGCGACGGAGAGGACCTGGAGCGCTTTCGCGATCTCGCGCGCCAGCAGGACCTCGAAGCGCGCGTGCGCTTCCACGGCGCGGTGCCCTACGGCCAGGAGCTCTTCCGCGTCATCCGCGGCTGCCACGCGATGGTCGTGCCCAATCTGACGCCCGAGATCAGCCGCAATCTGCTGCTCTCGATGGCGCTCGGCCTGCCGGTGATCGCGTATCACAATCCCGGCACGGACGATTTGATCGAGAACAACGACGCGGGTTGTCTCGTGCCGACGGGCAATGTCTCCGCGCTCGCCGATTGCTTCGTGCAGCTCGCGAACGACCGCAAGCGCCTCGTCGACATCGCGCATCGAGGTCGCGAGGTCGCGGCCGGACGTACGTTGGAAGCGTGCCATCGCGTGCGCGCGGCGCTGGCGTACGAGTGCGTGTCGCGCGCGCGGATGCGCGCGTGAGCCCCTGGCGAGAGCCGCCATCAGATGGTGAGCGCTGTCGCACGCTTCGGTCCTTCCCGACTCCGACGCGTGCCCAATAGCGCGCTCGGACATGGCGGGATAGTCTCGGACCTCAGAGGCGCGTGCTCGCTCGCGCGCCACGACGGTTCTTTCCGACCGGAGGCCTGCGATGCTTCTCTCGCTTTCTCTCTTTCTCTCGGCGTTGGTCCAAACCGGACCGTTCAACCAGCTCGAGGGCGCGTATCCATGGGGCGACCAGCTCTGCAGTGAGCCGACGCCTGACAACAAGCTCCTCTTCGTGGCACCGGGTGCAGGGATCAGCATCCTGAACGTCGAGACTCTGCCGGCGGTCACCCAGCCAACTGTCATCGCGCACGTCGAGGTTCCCGAATGCGCGCCGCTATCGATGCGCTTCTTCGAGATGATGGACAACGGCATGCCGCCGGCGCCGATCCGGCGCCTGTTCATGGCCGGCGGGACGATGGGGCTATGGGAGCTCACTCTGTGCCCGAGCCTGTTCACGTCGCCGCCTGTCGACTGCGGTAGCTACAACCCCACGATCATCGATCGCATCGGAGGGGCCCAGCTCTGGCTGCGCTGCATCGATGTCGACGTCGTGACGGGGAACGCTGCCGGAACTCCGCTCTTGTTCGCTCTCTTCGCGTCCCGGGCCGACAGCACGACGGCGGGTCCCACGCAACTGCACGCCTATCGTCTCAATACCAATGGGAGCATCACCTCGTACGCCTCGTTCCCCTTCCCCGCCGCGCCGCCGGTGCCGGCCAACTACGCCGCCGGACGCGCGCTCGCAGTCGACCCTGCGGATCCGAGCCACATCTACGTGGCGATGGGACGCGGGGGGCTGTACCAGGTCGACATCTCGACCTCGACCTTCAGCGCGACGGCGATGAACGTCCCCGCGTGCCCGCTCACCGCATGCCCGACGTGTCCGCCGATTCCTTGCGAGCTCGGCGAAGAAGTGCGCGACGTCGACATCATCAGCACGACGTCCTTCGGATCCGTGCTCTACGCCGCGCTCGAGTATGGGCGGCTGGCCGAGTACCGCCTCGTGTCGGGGCCGGGAGTCACTCCCGCGGTGATACCGCTCGTGTGTCAGAGCGGCTGCACGACCAGCGGAGTGGAGCCATGCAGCGTCATCGAACGCGTGACAGCGCGTCAGACCTACGATGGTCGTGTACTGATCTTCGCGGGCGCAGAAGGATGGGCTTCGCGAACCGCTGACACTCGCGCGCCGTACCGCACGACTGGCATTTGGGCAGACCATTGCATCCGACCGGGGGTCCTCGATCCCAATGGAGTGCCGTACAACCCGCACTTCACCTGCCGCCAAGTGTTCGTCCTCCGACGGAATCTCGCGACGTTCCAAACGGAGACGTTCGCACCTCACCCGTACGGTGAGTACTGGGGCACGTTGCGCTTGATGCCCTGGACTGGCGATGCGTTTCGGCTGTACGAGACGACCAACTTCAATGCGACTTCGGTACGGGAAGTCACGTTCGGCTTCATGCAGAACGGGCGCGCCGCCGCCGGCGGGCTTCCGTCCTATGACGCCCCCAAGGTCACGCTCGTGGCGACCCACGTCGACTGGGCTTTCCCTGCAGCGGATTGCGACGTGTCATCTCTCAATCCAGCGATGGCATTCTTCGCGTTCGACGGGTTCGGCTTGACGGACCTTACGACGACGATGCTGTACATTGATTCGTCGACGACTCCGCTGGATCTGAAGCCGGTTCCCAACACGCTGGGATTGTGCGGGAGCTCCCGGCCTGTCGTCTTCGGCCCCATAGGCGAAGTGTGCGGCGATCCAAACCCGTACTACTCCAGCAGCGTCTTCGGTTGCGCGCACTGGCCGGACCCGGCTGATCCCACCCATCGCGAGATCTTCTTCGCCGGGGGGAAAAGCGTCCAGCGAGTCGTGCCCGGCCAATGCGGCACGATCGACCCAGTGCAGTGCGGCGATCCGTGCGCGATGAATCCGCGGCCGTATTGGTGGCAGCAGAGGTTCAACCCAACTGGAATCTTGGAGGATCCATCGACCGTCGGATGGCGCTATCAATCGATGGACGTCAGCGTCTGGCCGCCGCCGCCGACCTATCCTTCAGTGCGGTGGTTTCAGCTTCCAGCGCCAACAAATTTCGATGGAGACAAGAACGACGACGTCGACTATGTCACGTCCGAATTGCATCCTGGTGGACAAGACTTGGTTATCGCCACTCGAAGCGGTTCAAAACATGGATTGAAGGGTTACATGCCGACCGAGCTCGACACTCTGACCCAGACGAGCTGCTTGCCGGGACCCGGCGGAAATGGCGAGCGGCTTCCTCAAGTCGGTTGGCCGACGTTCTTCGAGGCATTGACCCACATCGAGCGCGAAGACCCTGGTACGGGCAATCCTCTGGATGTGTGCGCGATCGGTGTTCCATGTCAATTCCACGGCACGAACCGAAACTTGTTCAACACACGATCCAAGACATTCAGCTGCACTTATTTGGGCGCCACGAAGTGGATCACCGTCGTCGCTGCCGGGACGGTTGCCACCATCCCGCAAGCCCAAGGTCAGACCGCGTTCTGTCGCTGGAGCGAGTACGGTGGAAAAGGCGAGCTGGTCGTCTATGACATTACGAACAGCGCGGGACCGACTTTCGCCTCCCCGCAATTGCTGCGCGTCGCCCTCGGTCCGCTGCCGATCGGCATGAACGACGCTACTCCGGGGTTGTTTTGGGGCGTCGATGTCAAGACGTATCCGCCGCAATCGGAAGGCGGGGAGGCCAAGTGCTACGCGTTCGTAGCTGACCTTTTCGGGCGGGTCCAAGTGTTCGATGTATCGCCAAGTCAGCTCTTCCCAGCGGTCACCCTGCCGTACTTGCTGTATGTGCCACCGCCGGCGACTCCGCCGCCGCCGTCGGCTCCAATCCTCACGCCGATAACTGCGGCCACCGTCCTGTTCAAGTCAGAACCTGCCGATGGGCTCGCGCCAAACTGCGTCGACCTTGAGATCGACGGCAACTACGCCTACGTCGCGCTCGCCAAAGGGGGCGTCGCGGTCATCGACATTCACGCCGACCCTGGCATCACGCCACCGCAGATCGTGGACGTGATTGACACGCCGGGAATCGCCTTTGGCGTCGCATTCCGCCGAGTCGCAGGAGTGGCAACGCATCTTCTCGTCAGCGACTCGCGCTGTGGGGTTCGACTCTATCGGAGGTTGTCATGGCGACCAATACGATTTGTGCCACATCCCTAAATAATGCCCATGTGCGCGCACCGTTCATGGCTGTGGCGATCGGCTTGGTGTCGCTGGCACACTCGGCGACCGCCCAATGCATGGAATGGTCGCCAGCGTTTTCCCCCGGCACCCCACTAGGAAATGTTGTGAATGCGTTTCTGGTCCACGACGATGGATCAGGTCCGGCGCTCTATCTTGGTGGCAACTTTGGCAATCACATCCGGCGCTTTCGTAACGGAGTGTGGTCGGATCTCGGCCCCGGTACAAATGACGAGGTCGCCTGTCTTACGTCATTCGACCCGGGCACGGGTTCGAAGCTATACGTCGGTGGCTGGTTCACTCAAGTCGGCGCCGCGCCGATCCAGGGGGTTGCGCAGTGGGACGGAGCCGGATGGTCTGCGCTCACGCCGCCGCTCACGCTTGGACTGTTCGGCGTAGTGGATGCCATGAAAGCATTCGACGACGGCACAGGTCCCGCCTTGTACATCGGAGGCACCATCGACCCGCCGAGGTACTTGGTGCGCTGGAACGCTTCCAGTCACACGCTGACCGAGATCATGACAGATGGCGGAGTGTCCGCCCTCGAGGTGTGGAATGACGGCACGGGCGACGCATTGTACGTAGCTGGCTACTTCACGCAGGTCGGCGGAGTTCCAGCCAACCATCTCGCTCGATGGAATGGAACGGTATGGCAGGCCGCTGACGCTGGATTCCCCATCTCCAATACCGCTGCGGTCACGTTCGGGAAGTTCGACGACGGAACCGGGTTGGCGCTCTATGCCGGTCTCGGCCAAGCTCCGGGTTTGATGCGCTGGGACGGTTCATCGTGGTCCGTCGTCGGGGGCGGCACTTCCCATGCCGTCAAAGGGCTACAGGTATTCGACGATGGCAGTGGCCCTGCACTCTACGCGGCGGGTGGATTTGACACGGCAGGGAGTATTCCTGCCCATCGCATCGCCAGGTGGGATGGCACGAATTGGAGCCAGCTGGGCAGGGGCCTGTGGGGGCCGGTCGGAGCACAGGACGATGCTCGTTGTCTCGCCATCTGGGACGACGGTTACGGCGGTGGCCCGGATCTCATGGTCGGCGGTGCTTTCCGGACTGCCGGAAGTCTCCCCTCCAACCACTTCGCCGCTTGGCGCGGATGCAACACCGACATCAATTCCTTCTGCGCTGGCGACGGGACGGTGCGCAATTGTCCATGTTCGAATCAGGGAGCCCCTGGATTCGGATGCGCCTGGTCGGCGAGTGCGCAGGGATCATGGCTTGTTTGGAACGGGGCGACGAATCCCGAGACGCTGGTGCTCACCGCCTACTCCATGCCGACAACGGGTACGTCGCTCTTCCTGAAAGGCGATCAAGTGGACACGTCAGGCGTCCCCTTTGGCGATGGACTGCGTTGCATCGACGGATCGCTGGTGCGTTTGGGCATCAAGCAGAACTCCGGCGGCTCGGCGCAGTATCCGGATGTTGGTGACGCTCCGCTCTCCGTCCGTGGTGGCACGCCGCCGGGCAGTGGCCTCGTGGCGTACTACCAGACGTACTTCCGCAACGCGGCCAACTTCTGCACGAGCGCGACCTTCAACGTCACGAACGGCGTGCGCGTGGTGTGGTGATCCAGTGAGCCCGCGTCAGGGCTTCTTCGCGAAGCCCTGGCGCAGGTAGTCGAGGATCGGCGCGTTCTCGAGCTCGGCGCGCCAGTGCTGGCGCGACTGCTTGCGACGCTCCGCGAAGAACGTGTCGAGATTGCCGCCGCGGCCGGAAGTCTCGGCCATGTAGCTCGCGAGCGTGCGCTCAGGAGCTTCGAGCTTCGGCGTCGTGGACTTCGAGTCTCGGTCGTTGGTGAGCTCGCGCCAGGCGTCGAAGCCGCGCGGTGCGTCGCCGAGCGCGAACCACGCTCCGGCGGGCGCCTTTTCGTGCTCGAACTCGTTCGATTCGGAGCGCACGACGCCTGACGGCAGGCGCGCGGGCAGCGAGATGAGCGGCGCGTTGCCGCGATCCGCGTGGATCAAATTGCCTTCGAACAGGATCCCGCGCAGTTGGCGCTCGTCGCCTTGCACGAGCACCGACCCGCCCCAGTTCCACACGACGTTGTTCACGAGCACGCAGTCGAACACACCCGCTCCCTTGTTCGTGCCGTGCACGTCGATCGGGATCGGGAAGCCGCCGCCCGTGCGGTTGGCGATGACGTTGTTCGCGACGACACCCGCGGCGATGTTCGAGAGCTCGATGCCCCAGCCGCGCTTGTTCTCGGCGTCGATGTCCTTCGCGTCGAGGATCACATTGCCCACGGCGCACGCGGTGACTCCACCGGGGTTCGGCTCGTTCCCGCCGCCGAGCAGGAGCGCGATGCTGTTGCGCGCGAAAATGTTGTCGAGCACGACTCCGCCCGGCCGCATCTGCAAGCCGTGCGACGCCGCGTTCGAGAACACGTTGCGGCGCGCGACCACGTCGCTACACGTGCCGCTGCCGCTCTGCACGTAGACGTCGTGGCGGAAGATCGTCGCCTTGGCGTCGGGCACGCTCTCGTTCCAGCCGTTGTGATCGAAGAGGTTCTCCTCGATGAGCACGCCGTCGGTGTTCGAGAGGTAGAGCCCGTGCCCCGACGTCGCATTGCCCGTCGCGAACGCATCGACGATCACACAGCGGCGCAAGCGAAAGTCCGCGTGCCGGCCGAAGTAGCCCTGCATGACGATGTTCGTCTGGTAGCGCTCGATCAGGCAGTCCTCGACGAGCACATCCGTCGAGCCGACGAGGAAGCTGATGCCCGCGGGCTCGCCACCTCCTTGGTACGTGTGCGGCGTCAGGTGCAACCCGACGATCGCGAGGTGCTCGATGCGCGCCGGCGAATCTCCGCCGTTCGAGGTCCAGATGCCGTTGTCGGAGCCCGTGCGCAGGAACGGACGCTCGCCTTCGCCGAAGCTCCCGATGAGCATCGGCTCCTTCGCCGAACGACCCGACGCTTTCCACTGACCGAGCGCTTCGTCCCACGTGTCGCCGCAGCGCAGGAGCAGCCAATCGGGATGTCCGTGGCGCATCAGCGCCTTGCCCGCGGCGAGCGTGCGCTTGGGCCGCGCCTTGGAGAGCCCGTCGTTCGAATCACTGCCCTGCGAGCTCGAGACGTAGACGGTGCGCGTGTCGGCGCTCGCCTTGAACTCCGTCCAAGCGCTCGAGCGGACGTCGAGCAGCACGAACACGCGCTGCGAACTCTCCGGCGTCGCGGCGTCGGTGACGACGATCTGTGCCTGGTGCACGCCGGCGCGGAGCTCCTTGGTCTCCTTCTCGTCGAGCGTCGCGACGAGCGCCTTCTCCTGACCCCCGGCGAGCGATCCCTCCTTGTCGGCGAGATGCAGCCAGCTCGCCGTGCTGCGCGCCTGCCACTTCACGCCGTCGGCGCTCGCGGCGAGCGTGATCGTCGCGCGCGCGGGAGCGAACGGACCGCCGACGTCGCCCGTGAAGACCCACGGCGCCGACGAGACGACGCGCAAGCTCGCGGACGGAGCGACGCTTTCGCTCGAGTGCGCCGGACACGCGCCGAGCAGCGGAGCGAGGAGCGCGGCGAGCACGGCCGTGGAGCGCAGCATCGTGGAGGTTGTCCTTGTTCGGCGTTCAGGCGCCATGAATCGGCAGGGAATCGCGGAGCGCGGACGCGAGCGGACGCTCGACGAGCGCGCGCTCGCGCGACTCGCGTGGCGTAGACTACCAGGGGAAATCGCTCCCAAGGATCGCGATGAGCTCGCCCCAACCCTCGTCGCGCCGCCGCTGGATCCGCCGCGGCGTCGCGCTCGTCGCCGGTCTCGCCTTCGCGGCGCTCGCCGCGGAAGCGGGCGTGCGCTTGGTGCTGGGTGAGCAGCCCAAGTTCCCGCGCCACGTCGTCGGCGCTCCGTGGGGCCTGCGCTACAACGAGCCGGGCGCGCACTACCGCCACAAATCGCAGGACGTCTCGATCGAGTTCCGGATCAACGCGCAAGGGCTGCGCGAGGACCGCGATCATCCCTACGCCAAGCCCGCCGGCGTGCAGCGCATCGTCGCGCTCGGCGATTCGTTCACGATCGGCTACGAGGTCGAGGAGCGCGCCTGTTTCGCGCGCGTGCTCGAGCGCGAGCTGCGCGGGCGCGGCTTCAAGGTCGAGGTGCTCAACGCGGGCGTTTCGGGCTTCAGCACGGCCGAGGAATGCCTGTACCTCGAGCGCGAGCTCTACAAGTACGAGCCCGATGTCGTGCTCCTGACCTTCTTCGAGAACGACCTGCTCGACAACTTGCGCACGGGGCTCTTCGAGCTCGACGGCGGCCAATTGCGCGTCGCGAGCGAGAGCTACGTGCCCGCGGGACGGCTCGCGACGATCTT
Organism: Planctomycetota bacterium; assembly: GCA_044228975.1. Taxonomy (GTDB): domain Bacteria; phylum Planctomycetota; class UBA1135; order UBA1135; genus JADJNY01. Next base: position 113,862 of record JBGATX010000002.1, read on the forward strand.
GAACACGAATCCCTTGCTCTCATGGCTCTCGGAGCACTCCGACGCCTTCTGCCTCGCCAAGGAGAGCGTCACGAAGCTCGCCAAGGAGCGCATGGTCGAGGAGCACGCCTCACAACCGGCCGCCGTCGACGCGAGCGCGCTCGCCGCGGCCGCGGAAGCGGAGCGCAAGCATCAACGCGCGCTCGCCGCCGCGATCCTCGAACGGATCTATGCCGGCACGCGTCAGCGCGGCATCGCGTTCGTGATCCAGAGCATCCCGTTCCCGGCCGAGGACGGGAAGCCCGAGCTCGTCGAGAAGTTTCCGGCGGCGGAGTTCGACGTGCGTCGCGCGCGCCTCGCGTTCCTGTCGATGCGCGACGTGCTCCAGCCGTTCATGGGTCGCCAGCAGCTCTATTGGGAGCACTCGCACTCGCACTGGACGCCGTTCAGTCACGAACGCTCGGGCGAGGCGCTGGCGCAGCTGCTCGTGGATCAGCGTTTCGTGCATTGATCCGCGCGCGGTCAGCGCTCATCGCGGTCCAGCAACGGCCAGAGCGGGAGACGGCGCCGCGCGCCGGTGACTCCACGTCGTCGGAGTGGCGCTGGCTGCCGCGCACGGCGCGTCCGAGCCATGGCGGACCTGCGGTTGCGGGACCCGCGGCTCAGGGCACTTCGAGCCCGAAGCCGGCGCGCACGTACTCGATCGCGGCGCGAGCGGTGTACTGCGGGCGCCAGTTGGCCCGCGATTGCGCGCGCGCGGCTTGCATGAACGCCGCGTAGCTCCCCGCGCCGCCGACGCTCGCGTCGTAGCGCGCGATCGTGCGCTCGGGATCGGGATAGTCGGCCGGCATCAGCGGACCCGAGGTCGTGTCGCCGACCAGGTGTTTCCACGAGACGAGCGAGCAGCTCGTGCCCGCGCTCGTCATCCACGCCTCCGCCGGCGCGCTGGCGAGGAAGCGGTTGTCGAAGGAACTCAGCGAGGCCGTCGTGCTGGAGCTCATGTGCTCCACGAGGTCGCGCTCGTTCACCGTGTTGCGCAGCGCGTTGCCGACGAAGTCGATGTTCGTGCACTGCTCCGCGGTACCGTGCAGGATCAGCGCGCCGCCCCAGTTCCAGATCACGTTGTGCTCGATCGTCGTCTCGTGCACGCCGATGCCGTTCAGGTTGCCGTAGAGGTTCATCGCGATCGGGCTGCCCGAGGCTCCCTGCTGCGCGACGATGTTGAAGCTCACGTTCCCGGCGGCGATGTTGGCGAGATCGATGCCCCAGCCGCGACGGTTCTGCGCGTCGATGTCGCGACCTTCCAGGATCACATTGCCGCGCGCCGTGGCGATCACGCCGCCGGGATCGGGCTCGTTGCCGCCGCCGAGCGAGATCGCGATCGGATTGCGCAGGAACAGGTTGTCCTCGCACACGCCGCCCGGACGCAGGTGCAGACCGTGCGACGCGCTGTCGGCGATGATGTTGCCGCGCACGGTGACGTTCGTGCACGTGCCGCTGCCGCTCTGGATGTAGATGCCGTGGCGGAAGATCGACGGCACGGCGCCGGGGACGGACGTGTTCCAGCCGTTGTGATCCAGGACATTGTCCTCGATCAACACGTCGTCGCAGTTCGCCATGTAGATGCCGTGACCGACGGTGCCGCTCGTCGCGAACGCATCGACGATCACGTTACGCCGGATGCGCACGTCGCGCTTGCGTCCGCCGTAGCCGGGGACGGAGACGTTGATCTGGTAGCGCTCGAACTCGCAGTCCTCGACGAGCAGGCCGTGCGATTCGATCAACCAGTTCACTCCCGCGGGTTCGCCATTGCCGCCGTTGTAGGTGTGCGCGCGGAAGTGCAAGCCGACGATCGCGACGTCGTGCAACACCTGCGGCGATGCGCCCGACGCCAGGCCGAACACGCCGTCGGAGGCGCCGGTGAGCAGCAGTGGCCGTTCGCTCGAGCTCCCGAAGCTCGTGATCACCGCCGGCTCGCGCGTCGAGCGCCCCGAAGCGATCCACTGACCGACCGCTTCGTTCCACGTGCCGCCGCGCTCGAGCAGCAGCCAGTCGGGATACCCGTTGCGCACCAGCGCCTTCGCGGCCGCGATCGTGCGCTTCGCGGCGTTCGCGGAGAGCCCGTTGTTCGCGTCATCGCCGTGCGCGCTCGAGACGTACACCAGGCGCGTGTCGGCGCTCGGCCGCAGATCCGTCCAGCCGGAATCGAGCGACGAGCTCCCAACCGTGAGCTCGAAGTGCAGCAACGCGGAAGCTCCCGAAGGATTGGTGCGGTTGCGATAGACGATGTCGGCGCCGTACACGCCCTGCGCGAGCAGGTTCGCGACCGCCGGATCGATCGCGACCTGCACGTCGACCGTGCTGTTCGCCGGAAGCACGCCGAGCACCGGCGTGCAGGTCAGCCAAGGTACGCTCTCGACGAAGAACCAAGGCAACGCGCGGTTGAGCGGGTTCGTGAGCGTGTGCGTGCTCGCGTCCGTCGTGAACGGTCCGCCCTGCGGCCCGCTGAAGCTCACCGTCTCCACGCCTTGCAGCGGCGCGGCCGGGACGTGGTCCTCGAGCGCCTGCAACGCGAACGCGCACAGCAGGGCGCGCACGATGCGTCGCACGATGCGAACGCGTGTCGTGCTCGTGATCCTGCCTTTGCTCCCGCGCGTGAACGCCGCCGAAGTCTTCGAACCCTTGCTGACCGCCATGAGCCTGCCCTGCCGTCTCGATGCGTGCCGTCGCGCCACGTCCACGGACGCAGCGCGTGCAGAGCTCACGCGGAGCCGCTCGGAGGTCCGCGCGCACGCACACCGGGTTGCGCGTTGCGAGAACCGTCGTGCGAAGACGAGCTCGAATTCGAAGCGCGACGCGAGTGCCCACCTGCCGCGTGGGCCGGTCCTCGCTCGCCCTTCGTTCGCCATCGGCCCGCGCCGCGCAAACGCGTCACGTCACGACGACGAAGTCGCTGCGAGCCTCACGCGCGCCCCTCGATCGCGGCGCGCCGTGCACTTGCGTGTCGATCGCCTGCCACAGCGACCGCTCCTCGAATCCTTCTCCTCTTCCCGAGCGAATCCACGTCCCACCGGAACGACCCGCGAAGGCCGTCTGCCACCGGTGAGGCGCTTCTGCCGAGCCGTCTATCGGAGCCGGGGCGCACCGATCTTGAAGGCATGCGCGCTCACGCGCCGTGCCCTGCGGGAGTTCCAGGATCGCTCGGAGTCGGCCAATCGCGCGCATGAGCATGCGAGCCGAGGCCTTGCCCCGTGCCGCGCACCGTCGCGGCTCCGCCTTCCTATCCGACACCGAGGAGAGTCTGGGTCGGTCGCGAACTGTGGATGAACCGCCCCGCCACGATGTTCGGCATTCCCCACGCCGGAACGCACGGCGGGCGCCCGGCATCCGCAAATCCATACCTTGAAGTTTCTCAGTCGAACTGAGAGATTTCTAGGTATGAGATATCTGCGCCGCGAAGCCGAGCCGCGCCTGCGCGAGCTGTTGCGGACCTTCTCCGTCGTGCTCGTCCACGGGCCGCGCCAATCGGGCAAGAGCACCTTCGTGAGGCACGTGCTCCCGACCTGGAAGCACCTCGACCTCGAGCGCGGTCCTGATCTACGGGTCGTGGGCGCCGATCCGGACGGGTTCCTCGAGACCAACCCCAAGCGGGTCGTCTTCGACGAAGTGCAGATCTTGCCTGACCTCTTCCGGGCGCTACGTCCGACGATCGATCGCGATCGCGCTCCGGGGCGCTACGTGCTCCTGGGTTCGGCGAGCCCGTCCATCCTGCGCTCGGTGTCCGAGACACTCGCGGGGCGCATCGGGACGCTCGAGCTCCCGCCGTTCTCGAACTTCGAGCTCCGCGAGACGACCCATTTCTCCGCGCGCTGGTTCCACGGCGGATATCCGCCCGTTCACGCGCTGCGTACCGACCGCCAGCGCGCCGACTGGCTCGATGCCTACATTGAAACCTTCGTTCAGCGCGATGTGCGGAGCTTCGGTTACTCGATCCCGCCCGAGCGCCTGCGGAAGCTCCTCGCGATGCTCGCCCACACGCACGGCGGACTGCTCAACGTCTCCGATCTCGCGCGGGCGCTCGGACTCTCCGCGAACACCGTCGCCGCCCACCTGGATGTACTCGAGGGCGCCTTCCTGATCCGCAGGCTCCATCCGCACTTCGCCAACGTGCAGAAGCGGCTCGTGAAAGCACCCAAGGTCTACGTGCGCGACACGGGCCTCCTTCACCATCTGCTCGACCTGCGCTCGCCCGGAGATCTCGACGTGTGGCCGAGGCGCGGCCACTCCTTTGAAGGCCTGGTCGTCGAGGAGCTCTGTTCGCTCGCGACGCGACACGATCCGCGCGCGCACCTCGCGTTCTGGCGCACGCACGCCGGCGCCGAGGTGGACCTGATCGTGAAGGTCGGGACGACGCTACTCCCGATCGAAATCAAGCTGGGACAGCAGGTCGGGCCGTACGACATCGCCGGTCTGCGCAGCTGCATGAAGGACCTCGAACTCGAGCGTGGCTGGATCGTCTACGGCGGAACGGAGCGCTTCGAACTCGGCGCCGGGATCGAGATCGTGCCGTGGGCGGAGGTGGCGCGAGGGGCGGTCGATTTCGGGCTGCGTCCAAGAGCCAAGCGACGATCGCGGCGCGCGTGAGGGCGGCGAGTCGACGTTCCCCTCACCACGAACGCCTCGTGCGAGCGGACTGGTCGGTGGCGCCGAGGGCGGATTGGCGCGGCGTCGCAGGTGGGTCTCGACGCCCTCGAACGATCCGCGGGGTGCGAATGCGGTGCTTGGCATGCGGTGCCTGAGTCATTCGTCCACCGATGCGCGCCTGCGCAACAGTGAAAGAGTTGCTCAGGCTCCGTATTCAGGCTCCGTATTCCTGCGGTCCGCTGAGGCTCACTGTCTCCACGCCTTGCAGCGGCGCGGCCGGAAGGTGGTCCTCGAGCGCTTGCAGCGCGAGCGCGCACAACAGCGCCCGCACGACGCGCCGGACGATGCGGACGCGTGTCGTGCTCGTGATCCTGCCCTTGCCCCCGCGCGTGAACGAGCTCGGAGTCTTCGAACCCTTGCTGACCGCCATGAGCCTGCCCTGCCGTCTCGATGCGTGCCTTCGCGCCGCGTCCACGGACGCAGCGCGTGCAGAGCTCACGCGGAGCCGCTCGGACGTCCGCGCGCGCGCACGCCGTTGCGTGCGTCACTCGAACCGTCGTGCGAAGACGAGCTAGGATTCGAAGCGCGACGCGAGCGCACACCCGCACGCGTGTGCTGGTCCTCGCTCGCCCCTCGTTCGCCGTCGGCCCGCGCCGCGCGAACGCGTCACGTCACGACGACGAAGTCGCTGCGAGCTTCACACGCGCCCATCGATCGCGGCGCGCCGTGCACTTGCGTGTCGATCGCCTGCCACAGCGACCGCTCCTCGAATCCCTCTCCTCTTCGCGAGCGAATCCACGTCCCGCCGGAACGACCCGCGAAGGCCGTCTGCCACCGGTGAGGCGCTTCTGCCGAGCCGTCTATCGGAGCAGCGGAGCACCGATCTTGAAGGCATGCGCTGTCGTGGGCTGCGCCGTACGTGAGTTCGAGGCGCCGGTCAGGTTGCGCGGAGTCGGCCGAACGCGCGCAGGAGGTGCGCGCCGAGCTTTCCCCGTGGCGCGAGCCGCCGTCAGCTCGGCACCGGTAGCGGTTGAGCGCGCCTCCTCGTCGTTCGCGTTCATGCCGCCGGGGTGACGCGGGGTGCTGCTACCTCGTGAACCTTGACGAGCAAGGCAAGTCCCAGGGGGCCACATTCAGCTACCGCCTCGAACTTGTCGTCGCGCTCTCCGAACTCGGCTCCGAGACGCTTGCCCAACACCTCACCCCGATGCGGGTGCTGGAATTCTTCGCGAGCGACCGGGCTACCGAGACCCGCACCGGCGTTCTCAAGGCCCGCGTGTCGGTGCTCAAGACCTAGGGGGTGCTGAGGCAGGCACTCGTCTGGGCGGCGCGCACTGGGATGATCGAGAAGGCGCCGCTGCCGGAGGATGCGGCGGCGCACCGAGCTGCGACGCATCGAACGCAACCCGCGCGACCCGTCGCCAGCCAGCTACGCGCGAGAGGGGCGGCCGCGCCCTCACCTGTGGGCGCGCGCGGCATCGCTTCGCGCGGCACACCGATCGTGACGCTATCCGAGAACTTGCGCTCCGCCTGGATTCTCGTCGTTCGTCGCCTCCAGGAACACTCTGAATTCTGCGGCGAGGGGTCCGAGGTGCCGCGGACCCCTCGCGTCGTCACGATCGGCCGCGAACTCAGGCTCGAAGAACGCCAACAGGCCCGCGAACAGTGCCCGGACGCTACCTGTGCTCCTGCGCAGTCTCGCGCGGAACACTTTCTCCAGCATCGTTCGCCAAGCCGCGCGCGCGCGCTTGGAGGGCATCGTCCCATCTTCAAAGAAATACTGGCGCCAAGCAGAAGCGTACTGGCGGTGATCGACTTCCAGGAGGTTTAGACTGGCGCGCACGGCGTGGCTCAGCGCCGTGCGCTGCTCTTCGGTCGCGATCACTTCGTCGAATTGCGGCGTGAGCCCCACCAACGAGATGTCATTGCTGTCCTTAGGGGCAGGGTAGACCCTCGTGGAAGTCGCGCGCGGATCAGCTTGATCGGGAGCCGACGAGGACTCATTTTCGACCTTGTTCGGCCCGCGATTCTTCGAGGTAGTCGGACGTGACTTGGTCTCCGCCACACCCGCTTGGCGGCCGCGAGCGCGATAGAGTCGTGAGGCGTACTTGTTCGCTATGCGATTCACCAGCTTGATCAACTCCGCCTCCTCTCGCGGGCGAGTCGGCTCGTTCATCGCCGCGGACGCTTCGTCGAGCGTCCCGCTCGAGATCTGATCCGCTTCGTGTTGCGGCATTCGCTTGCGACCAGCCAGCCGCCTCGCGACCTCTGCCGTACCCGTCGCCAGTTCGGCGCTGGCTTCCGCACTCGGCCACATCCGCACGACCACTTCGGGACGCCATCGCGGCTCCATGATGCTCGCTGCCTTCCGGCGGCCGTGTGGGAGTTGGGGGGCGCCGACGGGGTCAGCGCATGGGAAACTCGGCCGCGTCTTTTTGGAGCTGGACGCAGAGCGCCATCTACGGTGCACCGCGTAGCTCGACCTCGCATAGCCGAGCGGTTTGGACGCTTCAAGGTCGACAGCGAACCGGCGCTGCTACGGGCTGAGGTGACGCCGCTGTTCTCGTGCCCGATCGTCAACTCGGGGCGCCGGCTGGGTCGCGGGGACGTGTCGATCTCGGACGCCCGCTTCGACACTCGCCTTTTGCTTCGCGTCGCTCGGCGTTCGCTCGGCCTCTGCGCGAAACAGAGCCTTCATCGCTCGAGCGAAACTCAACGTACGACGGTCTTCGTGAGTGGCCATGAGACTTCCTTCCTGGGTCTTAGCCTTGACCCCAGGTCTTCGGGTTCGTGGTTGTAACAGACACGCCTAGACAACAGGGCGTCCGTGTTCGATTCGCCAGAGGGGGCAGCAAATCCGAGAACGAGTAGACCGGCGCATCCACGGGCGCCGACCGGCTAACACCGGGGCCAAAGCCGAGCGGCGCCCTCTTGGCGCCGCTCATCACTCCCGCTCCTCGAGTTGACGAAGTGCAGCGAGGGAACCGATGTCGTCCCCAGGCCGGGCTCCGTTGAGGAAGCAGAGGGTCCGGTTTGCTGCTCGCCGTATCTCGAACGGGGTCTCACCCTCACGCTGAGTGCGTTCGCAAACGACTCGCAAGGCGCCACTCCAGGTCTTGGCGACTGCAGCCGAAACCGTCGCGGGTTCGTCGTCGTCGGTCGCGAGGTACCGTTCGAGGACTTCCCATGCCTCACGGTCCCCAACGCGCAGCTCAGCGCGCCATCGGTCAAGAACCTCGAGGAAGCTGGCACGTTCGGCGGGCTGGTGGCGCATCGCGTCCAGCACCTGCCTGACAGCGTCGTCGGCTCGAATGGTGTTTCCGTCGTGTCCATGACCGTCTGGCTGGCTCATCCGCCTGACTCCTCTCCCTGCGGCTTCGTTGCGAGGCGCGCAGTCTAGGGGTCAAACAGCGAGCGTTCCAAGCTGGAGCTTGGATCGCCAGTCCACTGTACGGGGCACGGAGTGAACGGGACACCATCGGGGGAAGGTGCGCAGCATCGCCAGCACGAGTCGCCAATCCCGGCGAACATGAACGCGCACGGGAGGGTTTCAACTGACTGCACGGCCATACCTTCAGTCTCGTCTCTCCCCCCTTCACGCTCAAAGTTACGGGCGATCAGCTCCTTCCGCTCCTTACGGCCCCTCGACTTGCCGCATGGTCACCAGCGGTTCGAATCGCACATGGCACGGGCCAAGGACCGTCCCGGAGTCTGTCGGCAGTTGTGGACACAGCTTTCAACGGCCTAGTGCATGAGACTGCGACAGGTGCACCGTTCTGCGGGAGCCACGACCAGCCTGGCGTGCGGCACCGAAGTCATGGGCCGCCCGAACAAGGAACAACGAACATGTGGAATCACACGCAACTCTCCAACGCACATCAGACCTCCGCCATCCCGGGTAGCTGGATCCGCCGCACGTGGTGGAGCCTCAAGCGGTGGATGTGGGGTTGGGGTTCGAACTCCTGGACCCGCGCACTGCTCGTGGTCCCGACTGCCGCACTCCCGGTTCACTTGGGAAGCCACTCGGATGCGACGGATCACACCTCGCTCATCACCGAGCAGGTTCACGCGGTTCTTCACTCCGCCACCGTTCACGTGGTCGCCGACAGCCACTTGAACGCGCACGTCGACACGATCGAACTCCACATCGGCTGACCTTCTCGGTGCCGCATCCGGTGACGGGGCACGGGCGCGACGCCCGTGCCCTAATCTCGTTCGGAACCCAACGTAGCCCTACGCGTGTGGCCTTCGTCGGCGGTCATCATCGGCACGCCGCTTCGGGCCTGGCTTTCGACTCTTGGTTTTCGAGCGGTCGATCAATCGCTCGCGACGAAAAAGCTGACGCATCTTCTCCGCGAAAGCCTTGGTCCGGCAGCGGTCGCCATCGCTCTCGCGACCCGAACCACGATCCGCAGTGCCGGCCATCATCGCAGCTCCACCGATGCCAACGTAAACCGGACGACGCGCGGCGCATTCATGACCCAGGGTTCTTCGTCCAACTCGGCAGCCCGTCATGAGCGCTGCGTACGATTCGTCCCCGACCAGACAGCGAAGTTGCTCGCGATCACTATCTCCGGGTCGCAGAGCACCAAGGACCCTGGCAGTAACGCGGCTACCTCAGAACTCTTCGTGAGGAATCTCCGGCATCCAGTGCTCAATCGACGAGGGACTTGAAGAGCGCATCCGCCGCATCGGCGTAGAACTCGATGCTGATTTTCGTCCACAGCTCATCGGGCAGCTCGTTCAGCGCGCGACGCGCTTAACCGGGAATGATTAACTTCGTTGCGTGCTTTTCGATCGCGAGCTCAGCGAGCGCGACTGGGTTCGGTAGCAACTGGATCGATCCGCCGAGGTTGAGGGACCCCGATACGATCAGGCCACCCTTCGTGCTGCGCTCCAGGAGCGAGCTGGAGAGCGCGATCAGGACCGGCAGCCCGAGGCCCAACCCCGAGCGGTCGTTGTCGATCGCTCGCATCTGGATCGAGAACTCGTGCGCGCGCGGGTCGCGGTCGCCGACGAGCTTCTTCGCTTGGGTGAAGAGGTTCTGCTTGCCGACCTCGACGCTCTCGCGGAAGCCCGGCGGCACCGGCGAGTTCAGGATCTTGACCGCGCCGCCAGGGCCGACCGTGACCTCGATGCGGTAGAGGCCCGGCCCCGCCTCGGGGCTGCCGGGGCTGATCGCCCACACCTGACCGGGGGGCAGCGGGTCGCCCTCGATCGCCTCGTCGCTGTGCAGCTCGGGCGTCGACACGAACTGCTCGACGCCCTCGACGCCGAGCGTGTAGCTGAAGTGCGTGTTGCGGAACTCGCTCTTGAAGCACCGCTTCTGCTGCTCCTTCACACGCCGGCGCGCTTCGAGCGCGATACGCACGATCATCTCCAGGTCGACGTCGGCGATCGGCATCTCCGGGTCGGGGAACAGTAGCTTCGTCAGACCGCTGATCGTCTTGTTGACGGCCTCGATGTCGCGCCCGCTGAGCGCGCCGCCGAAGTGAACCCGTCCCTGCAACACCGACACGCGGCTGCCGGCGCGGAGCTTGTCCCAGCACTCGCTGAGGAAGTCGCTCACGAGGCCGAAGTGGTCCGTGAGGAACTCGGGCGCGAGCTTCGGAAACTCCCAGCCCGGCGCGTAGGCGTGGATGCGGTCGTGGAACGCCGTGTCGTCACGCATCTCGGGCGGCATCGGCGTCAGCAGGTGCCCGACGCGCTGCTGTTGCTGCACGTCGACGTCGAAGTTGCCGACCATCACGAGGCTGCCTTCGGCGCGGATGCTCTCCTTGCCCCGGCTGAACTCACCCGAGGCCATGTAGCCCTTCATGATGTTCACGCCGTCCTTCTGGTCGAACGAGATGCCGCTCACCTCGTCGAAGCAGACGACGTCGTACTGGCAGACGAGGCCGCGCTGACCGCTCGCGTTGTTGACGAACATCTTCGCCACGGTCGCCTTGCCGCCCGAGATCAGGTGCGAGTACGGCGAAATCTGCTGGAACAGGTGGCTCTTGCCCGTGCCGCGCGGCCCCAGCTCGACGAAGTTGTAGTTGCGCTCGACGAACGGAACCATCCGCAGGAGCGTGACGACCTTCGCGCGGTCGCTGAGCTTCGAGGGCTCCAACCCGATCGAGCGGATGAGCAGATCGCGCCACTCCTCCAGGTTCAGCTTCTGCCGCCCCTTGGCGAGCACGTCGAGCACGTCCGACTTCGAGAGCTGGATCGGGCGCAGCGCGTCGACCTGGAACGGCCGTCCGCCCTGTTGCTGTGCGATCACCGAGTCGTACCCGAGCGTGACCTCGGCGTAGAAGCCGTCGGTCAACATCCGCTCGTGGTCACGAACGTCCTTGTCCTTGATGCGCACGTCGCGCAGGGCGAGGCTCGGCAGTTCGGCCAGATAGCAGTCGTTCTTCGTGTCGAGCCGCGCACGGACGATGTCGATGATCTTGACGGAGCCCTTGTCGCGCGCGCGCGACTTGAACAGCTCCTCCTCGCCCGTGCGCACGGTGCGGTCCTTGAGCTGCTGCTCGACGATGCGCAGCCCCTCCTCGATCTCGACCGGGTTGGTCGTGGCGCAGTACCGCCCGAGGAGGAACTCCACGACGTACGTCGGCACCGGATACTGGCGGGCGTACTTGCGTACGAGGTCCTTGCGCACGAGGAAGCCGTCGAAGACGGTCGCCGAGAGCTTGTCGAGGGCGTCCAGTTCCAAGGTCTTCTGTCCGTTCGTTCCAGTAGTCATTTGTCGCCTCCGACGATCGTCGGTTCCTTCGCCACCACTCGGCCGCTCTCATCGAAGATCACGACGACTGACGACGCGCCTTCCTGATCGGGGTCCTGGACCAACAGGTCGACCCGCCCGTCCGCGCCCAGCGTTCGTACCGACGCGGCGATCGAACTCGCCGCATCCGACGGCTTCGTGCGGATGTCGCCCGTGAACGCAGGCGATCCGTGTTCGGTCTCGACCTTGCAGCGCAGCCGCTGCCACTGAACGCGCGTGATGCGCACCTGCGACACGGGCTTGTCGCGCCGGGCCTGGATCAGGAGATCGGGGATCAGGCACTCCTGCAGGCTGACGCCACCGTGGGCGTAGTCGTGTCCGCTGCTGAAGCAGGCGATGCCCGGCGCGGTCGCGAACTCCGAGTTCCGGTTCCACGACCAGCCGAAGCGCGGCACGCTGACCTTCGACGCGCCCTTGATCGCCGCGCAGCGCGCCCAGCGCGACGCGACGAGGTAGCTCGGCAGCTCGTGCTTCGGCAGGCCGCCGGGCGTGAGCAACCAACCGTGGTCCGTCACGACGCGGACGGAGCGCCATCCGGCGTCGAGCAGCGCGGCAATGCGCTCGACCATGCGGTCCAACTCGTCGGGAAGCTGGCGCACAAGGTCGATGCCGAGGTCGTGCCCGCGCTCGTCGATCTGGCCGAACTCACACCAAGCTCGATCCTTCGGGTCGCGCGGTCCAACCGGCTCCTCCGCTCCGAGGATCTGGTAGCCAAGCTGACCGAGCGTGCGACGGAAGCGGTCGATCGTGAGAGCCGCACCGTCCTCGCGCAGGCTCGGCGCAAAGTCCTCGGGTAGCTCGCCACCGGCGAGCGCACCCGCGATCGGCGAGACGGCGGGCTTCCCGGTAGCCGTGACCGAGGGAAGCGCGGCCCAGCGGTGCGCGCTCGTGACGAGCAAGCCACGCTGCTCGCACTGCGCCGCCAGTCGAGTCGCGAGATCGAACCGGAGCCCGTCCGAGAACATCAGGCACCCGCCCGGCGTCGCCTCGACGAGGTTGTCGACGGGACTCTCCTCGATCGGCTGGCGAGCGAGGAGTTCCTGGAGGAGCTTCGCCGACGCATCCGCCCAGGGCAGGTACATCGCGCGAACGGCATCCTGCACGGCGCGCTCGTCCGCCGCCGAGCGTAAGGACGAGAGCGCGTCGAGCACGGCGAGATCGACCCGATGGCCGGTCTCGACGTAGGCGCTCGCCATATCCTTCGGCGACTCGCCGCCGAGTTGCGACGACGTGCCGCGTGCGAGCACCGCGAGCGGTTCGAGCGCCTTCGCAAGGGGACTGCGACCGAGCCGCGCCCAGACCCATTGCCGACGCGGAGCGTGCTCGGTCTCGGCCGCCAGCACGCGCTTGCGTGCGACGTCCGCCGACACCGATCCCAGTCCGCTCAGGGTCGCGCGCAAAGCCGACTCCGCCTTCTCGTTCTCGTCCGGCCACGCATCGCCGTCGAAGACGAGCAGCCCGGACGGCTTCGAGCGCGTGAGGAGATCGGGGATGCCGGGATAGAGACCGGGCGACTCGCAGTACCGCTCCCAGAGCGCGCGCCAGGACTTCTCCTTGCGCAGCCCCATCCGCTCGCCCGCGACCAGCTCGCCGTCGGTCTCGGGATCGAAGCTGTAGTCGCGCCTGCACTGCGAGCGGAACGCCTGCCAGCGCCCCGGCTCCCAGCCCGACTTCGCCGTCGGTGGATCGCTCATCCAGGTCAGCAAGTCGCGCGGCTGGTCACCGACCATCAGGCGGTCGAAGTGATCCGCATCGAGGCGCTTGCCGACGAGGTAGGAGAGCGGGGTCTCGGCAAGCCGAGCGAGCGCGGCCATGAGCGACTGGCGCGTTCGGGCATCGCGCGCGAGGTCGAGGCCGAGGCCCTCCTCCGACATGAGGAACGCCTCGACGGTCCAGTCCTTCCCGTTGCGCTGCGTCCACACCGTGCCGGAGAACTGCAGCTCGACGAGCGGCTGGAGCAGGATCGGACACTCCTCGCCGGCGCGGAGTTCGTGTCGGCTCACGCCGGGGAGGTAGACGATCGGCGTCGTCCCTTTCGGGATCGCGGGCTCACTCAGCTCGCCTGCGAGCACCGCGCGAATCCAAATCGCCGGGCCTTGCCGGATCGCCGGGTCGAACGCCCCGAGCGTGAGGAGCTGCGGCACGCGCCGTCGGAGGACCGGCAGTAGCGGCTGCCACTGCGCCTCGCCGTCTGTCCAGAGCACGGCACTCGGCGCGTCCTCGACGCCTTGCTGGTGTTGTGCAGCCGACGCCAAGCACTGCTCCAGCTTCTCCAGAAGCGAGCTGGCCGCTGTGGTGGTTCGTGAGGTTGCCGTGCTCATGACGGCTTCTCCGCTGCGGTTCCGGCCTTGACGCGACGGGCTTGCTGCTTGTGCGTCGCCATCTCTTCGATGCGACCCGCGACCTTCGCGACCACGTCGATGGAGACTCCGGGCGGCAGCTCACCCTCGGGGAGATAGCGCGACACGTACGCGCTGCTGGATCCGTTCAGACCCATCCGCGTCGTGACCAGGTAGGCGACGGACTCGGCCTCGATCTCCATGCAGCGACGGCTGATTCCCGTACGGGCGGGCCACCAACGATCGGGATCAGCGCCGAGATGGCCCAGGTAGATGTGCGCAAGCTCGTGGCAGAGCACGCCAACCCTGCTCGGTTCGTCGAGCCCCTGATGCAGCGCGATGCGCATCTTCGAGTTCGCGTCCCCGCGCGCTATCGTCGCGAACCCGGCGAGGGTCGAGGAGAGCGGCTTGATCTCGACACGGATGCGATCTCGCACCGCCGCGTTCTCGATCAGACGTTGCAGCGATCCCTGGCGGGGCTCGCCCTCGAACTTCGCGAACCCCTCCAGTTCCGCCGGAGTCCACCCGCCCTCCACTTGATCCTGGTCGTAGACCAGCATGACCGGGTGCATGGGGGCGAGGATCAGCATCGGGCGCGCGTCCTCCTTCAGGTGCTTCCCGAATCGCTCCCACCAGTCCTTCTCGCTCGCGTAGAAACTGCACGCCGGGTTCTGGACCCGCACGAGCATGTTGTTGAACGGCGCGTACTCCTTGAAGCGCCCCATGAACGTCACCAGTTCTCGGAACGAGCTGGAGTTGCGGTATGCCTTCCCGCGCTCAATCAGTGCGTCGAAGCTCGACTTGATCGCCTTCGACGGCGCGTCGCCTCCTCGGAGCGCATCTGCGAATTCGTCTGAGTCGAGCAACGCCTCGCAGTACCCGCGATTCAACCCGCGAAGCTCCGGCGATGTGGCGAGTGCCCCCAGAACCTCCGTGATTGCGACTCTTCCATGAAGCCCAACCGCGCGCTCAACAGTCTCCACCAGTTCCCAGGCTGACGGCTGCTGGCCCCGTCGGAGGACATCGAGGATCGCAGCTCGCACGCTCTCGATGAGCTTCTCGTCGACTTGCTCGGAACTGCCTGTCGTGTGGAGATCGCCGCTCATCGCTCGCCCCTTCGTTCCCGAACGGCGCGCTTGAAGGCCGTCGTGTAGTGGAGGTCGTTGAACCGCTCGCCGGTGAACTTAGAGCCGCCCGCGAAGTCCTTCGTGTGTCCGTCCCAGCCCCAGAACCAGGGGAAGTCGGCCTTTGGGCGTTGCGGCTCGCTACCGCGATCCTTGGTCCACTTGATCTTGGGCGTGACTCGGAGGATGTCGGCCTCGATGAACGGGCGGATGTTGATGCGGACGCCGTCGTTGATGTCGGGCTCCCAGCCGATCGGCTGCTGGTGGAGCGGCTTCCAGCGCACGAACAGGTCGTACGGCGGCTCGCCTTCCAGGATCTTGGTCAGCTTCTCCTGCAGTGACAGGGCGGCCGTGAGTCGCGCATCCGCGCCCTCCTTGCCAGAGCTGGCCCCGTCGCGCTGGCGCTTGATCCAGTCTCCGAGGTAGCCGTGAGTGAGCTTCTCCAGGAGCCGACGCCCCGCGCCGTTCGGCGCGACGAGGCGGTGGTAGTGGACGAGGACGCCGAAGCCGTCCTTCTTGCGACCGTCCCAGACGTGCCAGACGAACGGACGCTGATGGAACAACGAGCTGTGCTGCTCGAAGAAGCGGTTGCGGAGCCAGTCGTCCAAGTTCGCCGCTGGCGACTTGTCGCCGTTAGCGTTGGCGGCCTCGGCAAGAAGTGTCGCTTCGCATCCACTTGACCACGACTCACCTAATGCGAATCGAAGCAGCTCACGAACGCGAGCGTCCGCTGCAAGCTCGTGTCGAATAGGCACGAGAGGCAACACCCCATCGTCATCAGCGAAGCGCGCCAACTCGCCGCATCTCTCGACCCACGCGCGAGCCCCCGCGTCCAACCGCATGGCCGTGTCAGTCTCTGCGGGCCAGCAATAGCCAGCGAGGCGAGCGACGGCGACCTGTAGCACCGCTGGCGCGTTGGGCTCTCGGGATATCAACGACGAATGGCGATCGGCTCCGACTGGGTCGGCAATGTTGCAGGGCGAAGTGGATGCTGGACCCGCCGCAAGCGCGCCTCCTGGATGTCCGTGAAAGAGCCACTCATGCGGTGCATTGCTCTGCGGCTCTGGCAACCCGTCCGGATAAGTGATCGCCGCGACGTGTGCCCAGTGCTCACGATGAAATGGGACTTTCACAAGCGATCCGTTCGAGCACATCACGTTGCGGTCGACTTCCCGCACGGCAGCACTAAACGCCGCATCCCGGCAGAAGCTCCACAGTGCGGGTAGATCGCACTCCACCTTGGGAACGAGTGCCGCAGTCGCTTTGTCGTACCGCTCACCCGTATAGAGTGAAGCGCGGAGACTCCCCATTAGGCTGATGGACACACCTGGGCGGCCCCATGCCTGTTGCCCGGACTGATCCTGGTTGTGAATCTGATCCCTGTCGGCTTGGCTCATGCCTCTGACGCGATTCGCACTTGCGTCCCACGCCAGTAGATACGTTGCGCCGCCCCAGTGCGTGGTTGCCTCGACGGCCCCCTGGTGTCTGGTCCACCCACCCTCGCACCCAGTGAACTCCCAGAAACAACGCCCAAAACGTGCAAAGTCACCCGTACCGAGTCCAAGGAACGACTCAGCATACTCCCCGAGGAGCGGTAGGCCACTGACCGCCTTGAAGGAGATGCGGGCATCGGGGTTCTGTGCCTGACTCGCCTGCGGCACAAGGACCACGCTCCCATAGGCGCGGTCCATGTGGGCTGAGTCGGTGAGCCCAGTCTTTACAGCGTTGGTCGCTGACGACAACGAGGACGACAACGCGCTAACCGTGTTTGAGTGCAGAGGTGCGCGTGCGAGGGCTGGAGACACGCTTCGACGATGGATTGAGTCCGGCGCTGTTGAGGCGCCACGCAAACACACGGCCTTGCGTTCGAAGCTAGGTTCTTCAGAAACATCGATCCCCGCGATCAAGTGATCGCGAGTGGGCTTGCTGCCCGAGATGGACAGGAGGATGACGTTGACAACGTGCCCGCCGATAGTCTCGAACGCTCCGGCACCAAGTCGCGCAACTACATTCCAGGATCGGTGCGCGAGAAGACGCTCGCGGAGCTTCCGGTAGCTCGTCAAGAAGAGCCAGCTCTGCGGGGTGACGGCCGCGACTGTTCCGGTGCTTCCGACCCAGCGCAGCATGCGTCCGAGGAACAGCGTCGCTAGGTCGGGCTTGGCTTCCTTGTCATGCGCGTCGGCCCATTCCCTTAGAGTGTCACTGTGGCTATTTCGCCCTAGATAGGGCACGTTCGTGACGACGAGCGTGTAGGGGCTCGCGAGCATGTCAGCCGCGAGCGCGAGGCCCCTGGCGGCGACGCCGAGTTCAAGCTGCTCTGCATCGCGCAGCACACCTTCTCGTTGCAGCGCGGTCTTGAGCACCGGAAGCACCTCCGTGAAATCGAGCGCAAATCGGATCGCGCCGACACCCTCACGTGGATCGAGAAGCGAACCAAGCTCCGGGGCGAGAGCAAACTTGTCGTGAAGAGCCTCTAGCGTGTCGCGCAACTGCTGATCTGCTCCGGCCAATGCCGCCCACTCACGCTTGTCGCCGTGGATCGCCAGACCAGAGCAGGCGATTCGCAGCGGCGGGAGCTCTCGCACGCTGCCCATCCGCTTCCACGCGGCAAAGGCGAGCGCGAAGGCGGCGATCTGCGTGCAGCGCGGATCGAGTTCGAGGCCAAAGATGTTTGCGTCGAGAACCCCGAGAGCCGCGCGGTCGCGGGGTAGCCCTTCCTCGCGCTCGCGAAGCCGCGTCAGCAAGTCGAAGGCGGCGACGAGGAAGTGCCCGCTCCCGCAACACGGATCGAGCACCCGTAGCTCACGGGCTTCGCGCGGCCACGACTCGAACGCACCGGCGGCCGGTCGCCATCGCTTCGTCGCGTCGTCACGCACGAACCGGATGTACTGAAACTCGTACTCGGGCAGGGCCACTGCTCGACGGACGGCGAACTCGTCCGCGCACGCGGCGTGCTGCTCGTCGGTCCACGACGCCATCTGCTTCGCGGCCCACCATGCTCCGATGGTGTTGTGCA
>JBGATX010000085.1:0-24456 GCA_044228975.1 Planctomycetota bacterium
CCCTGCGCGCGCGCACGCGCCTGAGCGCCACGTCGATGCCGTCGGCCGAAGTGCCCGAGGCACTCGCCGACGAGCGCGCCGGGCTGACGCTCGTGGAGCTCGAGGATCGTGGCCATGCGGCGCGTCGCCGAGGGCGCGCGGTGGCGCGGCGCGACAGGCGCACAGCATGGCGCGGCGCGCGCGAGCTGCAACACGCGGCGGCGAACATGGCGGCACCACGAGCTTGGCGGGATGCTCCGCATGGCTGCCTCCAAGGGCGAACCGATCAAGGGCGAGACCGGCACGCGCACGCCGATCCTGGTCGTCGACGACGCGGCCGACATCCGCCTCGCGCTCGAGATGCTGCTCGCCTACGACGGCTTCGAGGTCTGGACGGCCAAGGACGGAGCCGAGGCGCTGCGGCGCATCGAGGCCGAAGGCTCTCGCGGCCGAGTGCCCGCGGTCGTGCTGACCGACCTCAAGATGCCCAACCTCGACGGCCTGCAGCTGCTCGAACGCCTGCAGCAGCGCGAATCGCCGCCGCCGGTGGTGCTCATCTCCGGTCACGGCGACATCGCCACCGCGGTCGAGGCGATGAAGCTCGGCGCCGCGAACTTCCTCGAGAAGCCGATCGACGAGAACCGTGTGCGCGTCACGGTGAAGAGCGCGCTGCGCGAGCACCGACTCACGAACGAGAACCGCGGGCTCAGGCGCCAGCTGGCGGAGCGCTGGGAGCTGCTCGGCGAATCGCCCGCGATGCAACGCCTGAAGGCGCAGGTCGAGCAGGTCGCGGGCTCGATGGCCTCGGTGCTGATCACCGGCGAGAACGGTTCGGGCAAGGAGGTCGTCGCGCGCAACATCCACCTGCGCAGCCCGTGCGCCGCCGGTCCGTTCATCACCGTGAACTGTGCCGCGATCCCCGAGGAGCTGATCGAATCGGAGCTCTTCGGGCACGAGAAAGGCAGCTTCACCGGCGCGCACGAGCGGCGCGTCGGACATTTCGAGGCAGCGCACGAGGGCACGCTCTTCCTCGACGAGATCGGCGACATGCCGCTCTCGGCGCAGTCGAAGGTGCTGCGCGCGCTCGAGACGCACGAGATCACGCGCGTCGGCGACAGCCGCTCCATCCCGGTCGACATCCGCGTCGTCGCGGCGACGAACGCCGACTTGCAGGCCTCGGTCGAGGCCAAGACGTTCCGTCTCGACCTCTTCTATCGCTTGAACGTCGTGCCGCTGCGCCTGCCGCCGTTGCGCGAACGACTCGCGGACGTGCCGCTGCTCGCGCGCGCCTTCCTGCGCGAGGTCGCCGCACGCGGCGGCCGGAGTCCGAGCGGGATCGCGGCCGATGCGCTGGCGCTGCTCGGCGCGCTCGACTACCCCGGCAACGTGCGCCAGCTGCGCAACCTGATCGAGGGCGCGAGCGTCTTCGCCAGCGGAGCCGACATCACGCGCGCGGATCTCGATCAGGTGCTCGAGACCGGGCCGGCGCTCGCCGGCGCGCCGACGCCGCAGTTCGCGCCTGCGCTGGACCCCTTCGGCGCGGAGACCTTCGAGGAGTTCAAGGACAGGAGCGAGAAGCTCTTCTTCACGCTCAAGCTCGAATCGAACAAGGGCAACGTGAAGCGCACGGCCGAGAAGCTCGGCATGCAGCGCAGCCACCTCTACAAGAAGCTCGATCGCTTCGGATTGAAGTGATCCGCGCCGCCCCGGGCGGGTGGGCTCAGTTCCTGGGGCGCGGCTGCGCCGACTCGTTGTAGGCCGTTTCGGCGAGCTTGCACTCGCGCGTCGCCGCGTCGAGCTTCACCTGCGCCATCGCGACCTCCGTCTCGCAGTCGCGCACGCGCTTGTCGTGCTCGTCGACCTGCGTCGAGCCCGCGCCCGCGCGCTGCAGCCCGCCGACAGCGCGCGCCTTGATGGCTTCGACGTGCGCGTCCGCGAGCTTGTGCTTGCACTGGGCCACCGTGACGGCCTCGTCGCGCCGCACGATCTCGCACTTGCGCCACGAGATCTGCGCCTGCGGAGCCACGAGCGCGGCCTGTTCACCGAGCAGGGCCTGGCAAGGCGCGGTCTCGAGCTCCGCGGTCGTGCCCGATTCGGCGACGTGCACCGAGGCCTCGGCCTGCTCGACGCGCGCCTCGGCGACGTCGAGCTCCTTCTTGGCGACCGCGAGCCCGGCCTTGGCGCGCGCGGCATCTTGTTGCGCGGCCGCGAGCTCGTCGCCACGCCGATCGCGCTCGGCGCGCGCTTCGTCGATGCGCCCGCGATCGGTCGCAGAGAGGTGTTCGATCATCGAGTCGGTCGACGGCTCGTGATGGCCGA
This sequence comes from Planctomycetota bacterium, assembly GCA_044228975.1. Lineage (GTDB taxonomy): Bacteria > Planctomycetota > UBA1135 > UBA1135 > JADJNY01. Next base: position 2,299 of record JBGATX010000085.1, read on the forward strand.
GGTTGGAGCAGCTGGAGAACAGGGCCAGACCGGCGACGACGCGCAGGATGTTGACGTTCATGAGTGAGTCCTCGTTGTTCGATGAAAAGGGAAGGGCGTCGAGACGGGAAGACGCGCGCCGCGCGCCGCGAAGCCGTGCGATGTGGAAGGGTGCGGGGAGCGCGAGCAGCTCAAGCGCAACCACGGAAGAGAAGGACGAGCAGGACGATCGGAATCGGAACGCCGAGAGCCCAGAGCAGGATCATCGGACGCACCTTCCCGGATTGTTTCGAACGCTTGACGCTCATGGCGGCTCTCTCGGATGTTCTTGGCGTGAGTCGACGCGCAGGAGCTTGGCGCCGCGCGCTCGCGGCGACACGCAGCGACACCGCGCAGCGGCGATTGATTCCCGCAGGCCACAAGCCCTAGAGCCTGCTGTGCAGGACGTGCATCGACGCTCCTACTGAGCGTGCCGCGAGGATTCAGGTAGACCGGCGGCGCGAGCGGACGGCTGAAAATGCAGCGGAGCGGCTCTTGGGCCGCTCCGCTTGCGTTTCGCGCGGGGAGTCCGGATGGGCGGTGGAAGCGAACGGGACCCACCGATGGGAGTTCGCTTCGCGCGCGCAGCGCGCGCTTCGCGCGGGGGAGTACGGATGGGCGGTGGAAGCGAACGGGACCCACCGATGAGAGTTCGCTTCGCGCGCGCAGCGCTTCGCGCGGGGAGTTGGGCGGTGGAAGCGAACGGGACCCACGATGAGAGTTCGCTTCGCGCGCGCAGAGCGCGCTTCGCTCAGGGGATCTTGAGCTTCATCCCCGTCTTCAGCGCCTCAGGGCTCTTCATCACGTCCTTGTTGGCGGTGTAGATCTTCTCCCAGAGGGCGCCGTTGCCGAGTTCCGCCTTGGCGATCTTCCACAGGCTCTCGCCTTCCTTGACGACGTGCGTGCGACCGCCGCCGGTGACGGCCTTGTCGCTCGTCGCGGGCTTGCTGGCCTTCTTGCTCGCGTCCTTCTTCGTCGCGGGAGCCGTGGTGCTCTTGGGAGCGTTGTTCGCGCTCGCGATCACGGCGTTGTTCGCGCCGGCCGCTGGAGCGTCGGGATCGAACACGGGCACGAGGATCTTCTCGCCGGGCTGCACGTTGCGCCGGCCTTCGTTGGCGCGGCGCAGGATCGTGAGCTTCTCCCAGTCGCCGTAGTACGTCTGCGCGATGCCGCGGTACGTGTCACCCGGCTTCCACGCGTGTAGAACTTCATGTCGCTGACGAACGAGTCCTGCGGTGACCGTCGCTCGTGCGCAGCAGCGAACCCGCCGGAATCGCGCCGGGCACCGGCAGCGAAGGCGCGGGTTGCGCCAGGAGTGCCGCGGTCGGCGGCGCGTTCGGAGCCTGCGCAGTCGCCGGCGTGCTCACGTTCGTGCTCAACAAGGTCGTCGGCGCCGCATTCGGACCGCCGATCGGAGCGCCGCTGATGGGCGTGTTCGCCGGCGGCGTGACGCTCGCGGGCTGGGCCGCGAGTTGGGCATCCGCCGGGGCGACCGGCGTGGGTTGGGTCAGCGGCTTGGAGCCGGGCTGACCGAGGACGGAGACGTTCTGCTTGTCGATCGGGTTGTCCATCGTGAGCGACACGACGAGGATCACCGCGATGACGAAGAGAACCGAGAGAACGACTACTTTTTCGAGCTTGCCCATGGGCGCGCGCGCTAACTCAAATCGTTGTGGACCAGGGGGTTGGCAGCGTCCGAAGTGGGATCTCGAGCTCCGACGCCGCTGCTTCGTTTTATGAAGAGCGCGCCGAGTCGAGTCAAAGACATTCCTCACAGTTTTTGAGCTTTTCTCCCCAAGGGAGGGTGTAGGGAGGCTCTTCGCACACACGATGCTGGGCCCCTGTGGGCAGTTCGCGCGGCGCTGCGCACTGGATCGCAACCGCCTCCGCGGGGCAACCTGAGCGAACATGTCGGACCGGATGCTGGACGCGCCGCTCGCTCCGCGCACCGCGCGCTCGCAACCCCTCCTGCGCAGCGCCGCGGAGCCGGTCGCTCTGCGCTTCGATGATCCGGCGGTGCTGGCGGTGCTCGTCTGCGCGCTCGTGCTGCAGCTCGTCGCGTGGTCGACGCTCTCGGGCTACCAGATCGCCGACTCGGTCGAGTTCCTCGAGCGCGCGCGGACCTTCGTGCGCGGCGAGCCGATGATCGACTCGAAGGCGATTCGTCCCTTCGGCTTCTCGGCCCTGCTCGTGCCCTTCGTCGCGCTCGCCGACTGGCTCGGGCTCGCCGATCCGCGGCCGGTCGTGTGGTGCACGTACCTGCTGCAGATCGCGCTCGGCGTGCTGCTCACGCTGCGCTGCATGCGCATCGGAGCCCTGCTCGGCGGCCGCGGCGCGGCGCTCGCGGCGGGCTTGTTCGTCGCGGCGAATCCGATCTTCCTGCAGTACTCGGCGCAGGCGGAATCGGGCATCACCGCCGCGTTGTGCATCGCGCTCGGCGTCGAGCCGTTGCTCGCTGCGCACAGCGTGCGTGGCGGACCGGGAGCTCGCGCGGCCGGACGTCGCGCGGGTCTGTGGTTCGGTCTCGCGTTCCTCGTCGCGTACAAGGCGCTGCTCATCGTGCTCGCGCTCGGCCTCGTGCTCGTCGTGCGCGATCGCTGGCGCGGGCGTGCGACGTGGATCGGGACGGCGCTCGGTGTGCTCGTCGCGATCGGCGCACAGACGCTGATCGACTGGGCGGTGTACGGATCGCCCGGCGCGAGCGTGAAGAACTACCTGGTCATGAGCTTCGGCGGGATCCTGAACCACCTGTTCACCCGTCTCGGCCTGCCGGCGCTCACGCGTCCCCTCTACCGGATGATGCTGGCGGTGCAAGGCGTCGATCCCGAGACGATGGCGGCCAACGTCGCGCCCGGCGAGATCCGCTCGATCTCGAGCCGTTGGTACTACGTCGAAGCGCTGCCGACCATGCTCGTGTGGCCCGTGCTCGCGTGCGCCGTGGCGGGCGTGACACGGGCGCTCGTGCGCGCGCGCTGGGCGACGACGCTGTGCCTCGCGACGCTCGCGATCAGCATCGCCACGCTCTTCAACAAGCCGTCGAAGGACTTCCGGCTGTGGATCCCGCTCCTGCCCTTTCTCGCTCCGCTCTGCGGACTCGGTTGGGAGTGGATCGCGAGCTGCGTGCGCGGCCCGCGCTGGCGCGCGAGCCTTGCGGGACTGCTCGTCGCTGCGACGATCGCGCTCGGCCTGTCGAACGTGCTCGCGCGCAACACGCGGCGCTTCGAGTGCTACTGGCGCGCGATCGACATGGCCAGCGAACGCGCGCGCGCGGCGTACGGTGAGAGCGCGACGTTGCGACATGCGAGCTCCGGCGGACGACTGCGCGTCGGCTCGGCCTACAACTGGGCCGTGTACATGCGCGAGGAGCCGAGCGTCGAGCTCGTGAAGCTCCCGCTGCAAGTCGATCTGTGGAAGCACTACGACGCGGCGCAGCGCGCGCGCGATCTCGCCGTACTCGAGGAGCTCGATCTCTTCCTCGTGCACCATCCGATCCTCGGCGAGAACCCCGACCTCACGGCGTGGATCGGTGCGCACTTCGAGGTCGTCGGCTTGTTCTACGATCGCAGCGCGCAGGAAGAGATCGGTCCGCTGTACCTGTTGCGGCGACGCAGCGCCGACGCGCACGCCACGCGCCTCTTCGACGTCGTCGAGGCCGCCGATCGCGACGCGTTCGTGCGCGCCCGCGCCGACGTGACGACGACGGTCTTCGCCGGCGCCGGCGCCGACGGACGGAGCGAGCGCGTCGAGTACCTCGGCTGCGACGTGCGCACGCTGCCCCCCGACGGCTTCGGCTGGATCACCTACCACTGGTTCACGCCCACGGGCATCACGCGCGATCTCACGATCGACGATCGGCTCACGGCGCTCGACGAGCGCAACATCTGGCAGAACAACCACCGCGGCGCGTGGGGCGCGCTGCCGACGAACACCTGGGGCGCGGGCGAGCTCGTCAGCGAGGGCTATCCGCTGGTGCTCGCGCAGGAGCCGTTCCGCTGGGATGCCCCGTGGCGTCCGGTCGGCGGCGGCTACCGGCGCGGCGATCGGATTCCCGTGCGGCTGTGGATGGAGCTCGTCGAGCTCGACCCCGACGCGCGTGAACGCGGCGAGCGCGTCGTCACGGCGCGCTACGAGCCCGTCGACCGGGTGAGCGGCGCGATCCTGCGTCCGCTCGGCGACGACCCCGCGGCGCTGTGGCGCGCCGGTTGGCAGTTCAGCGCCGACGAGCTCGTGCGCGTCGACGGCTTCTTCGTGCCCGTTCACGCGCGGGCGCGCGTCGCCGACGACGGGCGCGCGATTCCAGATTGACCGCTGCGGAATCGGCCGCCCCCGCGCGCGTCGCGCGGCGGCGCGCGTCGGAGCGACTTGTCGCGCTCTCGCCAGGCCGATACCCTGCGCGCTTCCGCCGTGCGCGCTCGACCGCCGCCGGACACGCAATGAGCCTTCGAAACCAGATTGCAGCCTCGTTCCTGTTCCTGATGGCGGTCGGTCTCGGTGCCTGCGGCGCACCGCGCTCGGGCACGTCGAGTTCTCCGAGCGCAGCGGGCGGATCCGAGAGCTCGGGCAGCGGCGACGAACTCGACTGGAACGTCGCGCCGGCGCGTCACAACGTGAGCGGGCATCCGCTGCGCGTGCGCTACCTCGCCTACCGCTCGGGCCAGTCGCTGGAGCTCGTCAACGAGTCCCACAGCGATCCGCACCAGCTCTATTCGAAGAAGGTCTCGCTCGCCCAGGCGGCCACCAAGGTGCAGTCCGATGAGGTCATGGACGCATTGATCGTGCGCTTGCGCGAGCACGGCCTCTTCGAGCACGCCGAACGCGGCCCCGCGCCGGCCATGGGGCAGAGCTCCTACTCGCAGGCCTTCGAGATCGAGAGCGAGAAGGGCCTCGAGCACTGGAAAGTGCTCGATCGCAGCCCCGAGCGCGACAAGAAGGACTTCCTGGCCTGCGCCAAGGACTTCGTCGACCTCTACAACGCCACGATCCAGATGCAGGCCGTCGACCAGGCGCCGGAGTGGAAGGGCGCCTCGAAGTCGGTCAAGCCGCCGCGCCGGACGGGCTCGGGCGGCGTGAAGTGAGCCGCGCGCTGCGCGCCGTCGCGATCGTGCCCGCGCGGCTCGCATCGCAACGCCTGCCGCGCAAGATGCTCCTCGATCGGACGGGCGACTGCCTGTTCGTGCACACCGCGCGCAACGTGGCCGCGAGCGGCATCTTCGCGCGCGTCGTCGTCGCCGCGGACGACCCCGAGACGCTCGCCGCGGCTCGGAAGGCCGGCGTCGACTGCGTGCTGACGCGCGTCGACCACGCGAGCGGCACGGACCGGGTCTGGGAGGCCTGGGAAGCGTTGGAGCACGAGCACGAGCGCGCCGACGTGATCGTCAACGTCCAGGGCGACGAGCCCGAGATCTCCGCCGGCGACCTGATCGGACTGGTGCGCGCCTTCGACGATCGGGCGGTCGAGCTCGCGACCTTGTGCTGTCCCCTGGGATCGAGCGACGAGGCCGAGCGCTCGAGCGTGGTCAAGGTCGTGCGCGATGCGAACGGCGACGCGCTCTACTTCTCGCGCGCCGCGGTCCCGGCCCGCGGACACGCGCGGGTCGCCGCGAACGACGGCGCGACCGAACACTGGACCATTCTCCGCAGGCACATCGGCGTGTACGCTTTCACTCCCGTGGCGCTCTCGGAGTTTTGCGCGTTGCCCACGGGACGGCTCGAAGCCTGCGAAAGCCTCGAGCAACTGCGGTGGCTCGAGGCCGGACGGAAGATCCGCGTGCTCGAGGCCGAGCGCTTCCCCGAAGGCATCGACACCCTCGAGGACTACGAACGCTTCGTGGCTCGCTGCGCCGCGCGTGCCACCCCGCCCACGGGATCGCGACCGCTCGCGCGCCCATGAACGGTTGACGACGATTCCGCGCCGCGCCCGTGCGCGCGCTCCACTCCGAACCGGAACACGCTCATGGCCAAGCACATCTTCATCACCGGCGGCGTCGTGTCGAGCCTCGGCAAGGGCCTGACCTCCGCGGCGATCGGCATGATCCTCGAGCGGCGCGGCTTGACGATCTCGATGCAGAAGCTCGATCCCTATATCAACGTGGATCCGGGCACGATGAGCCCGTTCCAGCACGGCGAGGTCTACGTGACCGAGGATGGCGCGGAGACTGATCTCGACCTCGGCCACTACGAGCGCTTCACGCACGCGCGCCTGACGAAGGCCTCGAACTTCACGACCGGCAAGATCTACTCGCAGGTGATCGCCAAGGAACGCCGCGGCGACTACCTCGGCCGCACGGTGCAGGTCATCCCGCACATCACCGACGCGATCAAGGAAGCGATCCACGAGGGCGTCGCTTCGGCCGAGCGCGCCGGGGGCAAGCCCGTCGACGTCGCGCTGACCGAGATCGGCGGCACCGTCGGCGACATCGAGAGCCTGCCGTTCCTCGAAGCGGCGCGGCAGTTCGCGCTCGAGAAGCCGCGCGGCGACGTGATCTTCGTGCACCTGACGCTGCTCCCCTACCTGCGCGCGTCGGGCGAGATGAAGACGAAACCGACGCAGCAGTCGGTCGGCAAGCTGCGCGAGATCGGCATCATGCCCGACGTGCTCATCTGCCGCACCGAGCAGCCGATGACGCGCGAGATGGCGCAGAAGATCTCGCTCTTCTGCAACGTGCGGCCCGAAGCCGTGATCGAGGAGCGCGACGTCGAGTTCTCGATCTACCAGGTGCCGACCGACCTCGTCGCGGCGGGACTCGATCGGCTGATCGTCGAGCGGCTCGGCCTGCACGACGAGGGAGCGACGCGCCTCGACGACTGGCGCGCGATGCTCGAGGACATCCGCACGACCAAGGAGAGCTGCGAGATCGCGGTCGTGGGCAAGTACATCGAACTGCACGACGCCTACAAATCGATCTACGAAGCGTTGAGCCACGCCGGCATCGCCAACCACTGCAAGGTCAACCTGCGCAAGGTGCGCGCGGAGGACGTGCTCAGCCAGGGCGTCGCCTGCCTGGAGGGCGTGAGCGGCATCCTCGTGCCCGGCGGCTTCGGCGAGCGCGGCATCGAAGGCAAGATCCTGGCCATTCGCCACGCGCGCGAGCAGGGCATCCCTTTCTTTGGCATCTGTCTCGGCCTGCAGTGCGCGGTGATCGAGTACGCGCGCGACGTGCTCGGCCTCGAGGGAGCGCACACGCACGAGCATTCGCCGCACTCGCCGCATCCGGTCATCTGCCTGATGCCCGACCAGAAGAACCTGCACGAGAAGGGCGGCACGATGCGCCTGGGCGCCTACGCCTGCGCGATCGAGCGCGGCACGCTCGCGCACAAGCTCTACGGCGCCGACACGATCAGCGAGCGCCACCGCCACCGCTACGAGTTCAACAACGACTACCGCGCGCTGTTCCAGAGCTCGCGCATGCGGCTCTCGGGCCTCAATCCCGAGCGCGATCTCGTCGAGATCGTCGAGCTCGACGGACATCCGTTCTTCATCGGCGTGCAGTTCCATCCGGAGTTCCAGAGCGGCCCGCTGCGCGCGCATCCGGTCTTCCGCGGCTTCGTGGCGGCGGCGCTGGCGCATTCCAAGAACGGCGGCCGCGTGCACGAGCTGGAGCACGCGTGAGCGGCTCCGTGCAAAGGGCGAGCGACGTCCCGCTGCCCGGCGGCAACTTCCGCCTCTTCATCACGCGCCTCTCGTTCCAGGCGCTGCTGTCGCTCGGCATCCTCGAGAACCCGTTGACGGGCACGCGCACGAAGAACCTCGGCAACGCGCGCATGCTTCTCGACGATCTTTCGATGTTGCGCGACAAGACCGAGGGCAACCTGGACGCGGACGAGATGCAGCACCTCGAGAAGATCATCTCCGATCTCGAGAACGCGCTCGCGCGCGCGCAGGAAGGTCTCGAGGCCGTCGAAGACGATTCGGACGACGACATGCGCGAGTCCGACGACGACGGGATCTGAGCGCGCACCGCGGTATGCGCTGCCAGCGTACGGCGAGCCGCCCAGATACTGAGCTCCACCGACGAACACGAAGCGATCACGGCAGCGCACGCGGATCTCGCCCCAGCAGGTCAGTTCGTACAATGCAATAGCTGTTGTCTACGAACGATTGCTGGGGCCGCTGCGGCGAACTGGTCGAACTGGAAATCCAGGACACCGACGACATCATGTGAAACGATGGCTGATCCGAAACATCTAGTGTTAATCCTCGGCGCCGGCGCGAGCAAGCCATACGGATTCCCGACGGGAGCCAGGCTGAGGGAGCTGATCATCCAAGGCAACGAGCACACGTTCGAACTCGCGGCCCGGGACGTCGGCTCGAAAGCCATCGCAGACTTCGTCACGTCGTTCAAGCGCTCCGGCCACAGCACCATTGACGCGTATCTCGAAGACCGACCAGAATCAGAACGCATCGGCAAGGCACTTATTGCGACTGTCCTGGCTCAATTCGAGCGTGATGACAGCCTCTACGATCCTCTAGAGGACGATCGCCGGTGGTACCCTGAATTGTTCAATGCGATGCTGGGGGGGCTCAAGAGTAGCGACCGTCGCGGCCACTACGGAGTTTCGGTGCTGACGTTCAACTACGACCGTTCCCTCGATTACTGGCTGTTGCGTTCAGTGGCCGAACGACGGAAGTGCTCGGCCGAGGCGGCGCGTCAAGCATTGGTTGGGCTACCTGTTGTCCACTTGCACGGCACGCTCGGTGGGAGTCCACTTGCCGATGACGATGCCCGCGAGTATGGAGCGATCATGTCGGCGCAGGATCTTTGGCGATCTGCCGACGAGATTCGAGTCATCCATGAAGCGATGCCGACTGGATCAGACTGGGAGCGTGCGTATGAAGAACTACGCAAAGCGACGGACATCGTGTTCCTGGGTTTCGGGTACAACGAACGCAACATCACGCGCCTTCGGCTGTCGGAACTGTGCGCGCATCAGCCAAATGCGTTTGACGAAGAAGACGAAGCTGACGGCCTCGTGTTAATCGGTCCGAGCTACAAGGCGCGCGTGCTCGGAAGCTGCTTTGGACTAACGGAAAGCACTGTCACCAACGAAGTGTTGGAGCTTCTACCGCTAGCCGACTCGCAGGCGTTAGTAGATTCCATCGGCGACGATGTGCTGGGCTGGATCCAGAACAACCGCGACGTACTCAAACGGGAACGGTCATAGTCGAACCGCCACTAGGCATCAGCGCTATCGCGCGGCTGGTGGCCGACAACCTCAGCGCACGGACCCGAAATGCACAGGGGCCCGAGCGGTAGTCGATCTGAATACTCAGCGCGTGTCGTGGTCGCCTCAGCGCAGAAAGCGGCGGCACTCGGCCGCTAGATGCGCGACGTCGGCGCCGTGGGAGCGCACGAAGCTCTCTTCGTCGGCGAGGTTGTGCCAGTGCGCGTCGAAGGCTTCGACGAGGCCTCGGTGGCCTTGCATCGGGATGCGCAGGATGCCCTGCGGCGGCGTGAAGCTCGCTGACGAGTCACGAGTGTCGTCGATCCACAGCGCCATCTCGTCCCACGACGCGATCGCGCGCACGCGATGTGACGGCGGATCGAGCAGATCGACGCCGGTGGTCCAGCGCTCGCGCATCGCATCGTCGGCGCCCAGACGCCGCAGGATCGTCGGCGCGAGATCGAGATGCGAGGTCGGACGCGTCTCTCGGCCGATCGGCACGCCCGGACCGCCGAGCACGAAGCTCACGTGCACCTGCTCGGGCGTGAAGTTGCTCGTGTGGCCGAAGAAGCCGCTCTCGAAGAACTCCTCGCCGTGATCGCCCGTGATCACGACGAGCGTGTCGTCGAGCTCCCCCGCGCGCGCGAGCGCGTCGAGCATCTCCCCTGCCAATCGATCGGAGTAGCGCACGGCATTGCGGTACATGTTCCACACCGGGTCGATCTGCTCGCGCGAGGGCGAGCGCGCGAGCTGCAGGTAGTCGACGCTCTGCGCCACGGGCTCGAACACCGTCTCCTCGCGCGGCCAGGCGTAGGAGCCGTGCGGCGCGTCGATCAGCGCGAAGCAGAAGAAAGGAGCCTTCTTCGTCTGCGTCGCGCGCTCGTCCATCCACGCGCCGAAGCGCCGCGCGACCTCGCGATCACCGGCGATCTTGGCCGCGATCTTGTCGCGCCTGGCGTCAGGTGTCGCAGCGTCGACGAGCTTGTCCTGCACGCGCTCTTCCATCGTCACCCAGCACGTCGAGCGGAACTCGGGATAGTTGTGCGAGGGCCCCGAGAGCACGCGCATGTCGTAGCCCGCGCGCTGCAAGCTCGTCACGAGCACCGGCGGCGCCTGCTCCTCGAGCACGCTGTTCCAATACGCGCCGTGGATGCCGTAGACGAGCGAGAAGACGCCGTAGCGCGTCGCGTTGCCGCCCGAGATGTGGTTCTCGAACACACGCGCGCGCTTCGCGAACTCGCTCGCGCGCGGCATCGTCTCGGGCGCGAGCATGTCGGCGCGCAGCGAATCGATCACGATCAGGAGCACGTTCGGACGTGGCGCATGCTCGTCGACGCGCGGAGCCTCGAGCGGATACTGGAGCAGGATGCCTTCGCTCGCGAGCGCCACCGTCGGACGCGCGTCGAGCTTCATGCCGAACACCTTGTTCGCCAGACGCTCGACGGTGAGTCGCTGATAGAGAGGGAAGAGCCCCGCGAGCGCCGTGATGCGCCGGTCGCGATGCAGATCGGCCCAAGCGTAGACCGACTTCTCGACGGCGACGACGGCGATCATCGCCGTCACGGCCCAGCGCAAGCTCGGACGCGCGGTCGAGTCCGCTCGCGCGCGGCGCACGCACACGCGCTTCCACAACCAGAGCTCGAGCGCGAGCACGACCGCCGCGCCGAACGCCGCGCGCCACCAGATCCAGGCATCGATCACGACCGCGTCCTCCGCGCCCGGCGTCGTCAGCACGTTCCACACCATGCCGTTGAAGTGGTAGCGGAACAGTCCGTAGACGACGGTGTCGGCGTAGAGCAGGAAGAGGAAAGCCGTCCACACCGACGCCGCGATCCAACCCAGCGCGCGCCACGAGCGCACACCGAGCGCGATCAACGCGAGCAGCAACGCGGGGAGCAACGCCAGGATCGCGACGCTCGAAAGCAGCGCGCCGAAGGCGAAGAGCTGTGCGACGAACGATCTCGAGCCCGCGCCGCTCGAGATCCAGGCCCAACCGACGAGACAGCCCGCGAGCGAATTGACGATCCAGCTCCAGGCGAGCGCGCGCCTGCGCTCGCGCCACGTGCTCGCGCCGATGTCGCTCATCGCGCGCCAAGATACGGCGACGCGAGCGCGCGTCGAGAGACAACAGTCAGGCGACGCGACAGCGCGCGATCTTGAGCGGCGGCTTGCCGTCGAACGCCGGGAAGTCCTCGTCGGGCGCCAGCGCGTCGAGCGCGACCAGCGGACGTCCGATCTTCTCCGCGCAGCGCGCGAGCACGCCGAGCCAGTCGGAGAGCTCGACCTCGGGCGAGTGATTCGTCGCCAGGATCGTCCCGCCGTCCTCGAGCGCGCGCAGCGCAGGCTTGAAGAGCGACGGATAGTCGCGCACGACGTCGACCGCGCCGAACGGACCCTTCGACCACGCCGGCGGATCGAGGAACACGAGATCGAAGCGCCGCGCGTCGAAGCGTTCGTACGAACGCACGCTCGCGCGGCCCTTCACCGGCATGCCCGCGAGCTGCGTCAGCACCGGCAGGCAGTCTTCCTGGATGAAGCGCGAGCGCTCGAGGTCGAGCGCGTTGAGCTCCGCGTTGCGCCGCCCGATGAACAGGTTCGACGCGGCGAAGTCGACGTTCCAGACTTCGCGCGCCCCCGCGGCGGCCGCGGCGATGCCCGCGCCGCACGTGTAGGCGAAGAGGTTGAGCACGCTCTTCTCTGCCGCGAGCGCGGCGAGCTCTGCGCGCGCGACGCGCAGATCGAGGAAGAGCCACGGATCGAGGCCGCGATGGCGCGCGCGCACGAGGAAACGCACGCCGCGCTCGCGGCATTCGACATCGCGCTCGTCCGCGATCCCCGGATGCGTCGACGGTCCGCGATGGTTCCAGGCGAGCCGCCAGTCGCTGGTGAGCTTCTCGCGCAGCGCGCGCTCGATGCTCTCCAGCTCCGCGGCCGGGATCGTGTCGCGAAAGGTCTGAACGAGCACGAGCTCGCCGTAGCGATCGATCGTGAGCCCCGGCCGGCCCTCGGAACCGCCGTGGAAGAGGCGCCAGCAATCCGTGTCCTGCGAGCGCAGCCGCTCGACGAGCGCCGCGCGGCGCTCGAAGGCTTGCGCGACGAGTTGGTCGAGCTCCATTGCGCGCACTCTATCCCAAGGCACTGCCCTGGCCTCCCCGGCAACGCGAGAAAGCCGCGCGTGGGCGCGATGGCGCGCGCGCGCCGCGCAACGCAAACTCGCGCCATGCTCAAGCTTGCCGGCATCGACGTGCGCGCCGTCTCCATCGGAGGCGTCGAGACCTGCATCGACCTGCCGGGCTACAAGCTCGCCTTCGACATCGGCCGCGCGCCCGATTTCTCCGTCGCGCGCGACCTGATCTGCTTCACGCACGCGCACGTCGACCACCTCGCCGGCGTCGTGTGGCACTGCGCCACGCGCAAGCTGCGCGGCATGAGCCCGCCGCGCTACGTCATCGGCCGCGAGAACGCCGACGCCTTTCGCGAGCTCTTCGAGGTCTGGCGCCGCCTCGATCGATCGGAGCTGCCGCACGAGCTCGTCGTGCTCTCGCCGGGCGAGGAGCTCGCGCTCCCGCGCGACCATTTCCTGCGCCCGTTCTTCTCCCCGCACCGCGCACCCTGCCAGGGCTACGCGATCTGGTCCCGCCGCCAGAAGCTGCGCGCGGAGTTCCGCGAACTGCCGGCCAAGGAGATCGCGCGCGCGCGCATCGAACGCCCCGGCGAGCTCTTCGAAACGATCGAGATCCCCGAAGTCGCCTTCTGCGGCGACACCTTGATCGACGTCGTCGAGCGCGAAGAAGTCGTGCGCCACGCGCGCCTCCTGATCCTCGAGGTCACCTTCCTCGACGAACGCGTGAGCATCGCCCAGGCCCGCTCCACCGGTCACGTCCACCTTCACGAACTCGCCCCCCGCGCCGCGCTCTTCGAAAACGAAGCCCTGCTCCTGACCCACTTCTCCCCGCGCTACACGAACAAGGAAATCGTCGACGCCCTCGATCGATCTCTGCCACCCGCGCTCCGCACGCGCTGCACCCCCCTGCTCACCGCCCGCACCTAACGCCCTCCATCTCCCTTTCCGGCCCAGCACCCCGCGCGGAGGTGGGGCCGTCCTCGGCCCCGCCTCCGTGCGGGGTCCGCGATGCGAAGCACGCGCGTGTGGCGCGTTGCTCCGGACAACGCCTTCGGCCAGTTCTGGCAGAACCGCCGCACGTCACCGATCCGTCCGCCGCCCCTTCCACCCTCGATCACCGCGCGACCGCCGCCCCCTTGCCTCGCTGCAAGCGGTGCAGCTTCCCCGCCTCGAGCGCCCCGAACTCCTCCCTCACCCCCCCCGGCCAAACCACCCGCGCCCCATCCACCTTCGTCGCCGCCCCCAACCCCAAATGCACCCGCGGATCATTCGACGAGCAATAACTCGAGCACGGCGCCACCAACCCATGCCTCGTCTTCCCACCCACTGAACACTCGACGCGCGCCCCCGGCACATCCGCCCCGCGCTCGTCCACGATCCTCATCTCCACCCACCCCCCGCGCCGCACCGCGACATTCTTCAACAACCTCGCCGGCCCGTGATTGTCAATGACGGCAACATCGACATCCCCGTCATCGTCATAATCGCCGAACGCCGCCCCGCGACCATTGCCCATCAAGCTCTGCGTCGCGCCACCCTGCGGCCGCACCTCCTCGAACTTGGCGCCGCCCAACCCGCGCATGAGCTGCTTGGGCTCCGCGTACGGATCGCTGTCGCTCAACGTCGGACGCCAGTACCCGACGCGCCCGTTGACCACGTACAGATCGAGCTGTCCGTCGAGATCGAAGTCCGCGAAACCGTCGCCGAAGCCCGTGAAACCCATGCTCGCCATCGCCAGCCCGGTCTGCGGCGTGCGATCCGTGAACATGCCGCCCTTGTTCAAGTAGACGGTGTTCGTCTCGCCGCGCAGGTTGGTGATGAAGAGGTCGAGCCACCCGTCGTCGTTCAGATCCGCCGGCACCGTGCCCATGCTCGCCTCGGACGCGCCATTGCGATTCACCGCCGCGCCGGCCGGCACGGCGCGGTCGAGGAACTTGCCGTTCTTCTGGTTGATCCAGAGCTGATTGGGCATGCCGTCGTTCGACACGTACGCGTCGAGCCAGCCGTCGCCGTCGAAATCCGCCAGCGCGAGCCCCAGTCCGTTGCCGAAGACCGACAACAGGCCCGCGGCCTCGCTGACGTCCGAGAAGCGTCCGCCGCCTTCATTGCGATAGAGCACGCACTGCGACGGCCGGTTGTAGTTGTTCGGAGCGCAATAATCGCGCTCGCCGTAGGTCGACTTGCAGTCGATCTCCGTGTCCGAGCTCCAGCGGATGTAGTTGACGACGAACAGATCGAGGTCGCCGTCGTTGTCGTAGTCGAAGAAGCCCGAACTCGTGCTCCACGCCAGGTGACCGACTCCCGCGGCTTCCGTCGCGTCGCCGAAGGTCCCGTCGCCCTGGTTGCGCCAGAGCGTGTTGCGTCCGACGTTCGTGACGTACAGATCCGCGTCGCCGTCGCCGTCGTAGTCGCCGACGCTGCAGCCCATGCCGTAGCGCGTCTCGATCATCCCGGCCTTCTCCGTCACGTCGCTGAAGCGCCCGCCGCCTTCGTTGTGGAACAGGCGATCGCTCGGCACGGAGCGCTCCCCCGGCGCGAGGTCGCCCGACTGCACGAGGAACAGGTCCATGCGTCCGTCGCCGTCGTAGTCGATCCAGCCCAGGCCGCTGCCCATGATCTCGGGGAACCAGAAGCGCTGCTCGAGATGTCGCACATGGCGGAAATCGAGGCCGCTCGCGGCGGCCACGTCCTCGAACCACGGCGGGCCGGCGCTCGGCGCGGGAGCGGATGCGACGGCCGCGCCCGGCGCGGAGCTCGGATTGGAAGCGACGGGAGCCGCACCGCGCTCGCCGCAGGCCGCGAGGCCCGCCAGCCCGAAGAACATGCTCGCACTTCGCGTTCGACGCGCGCTCATCGCTGCCCTCGTTCCTGCATCTTGCGCTCCAGCTCCTTGCGCAACGCCGCCACGCGCTCGTCGCGCGGCGCCAGAAGCGTGAGCTCCTGCATGTGCGCCGCCGCTTCCTCGAGCGCGCCCCGTCGCAACGCGAGCGCGACGACGTTCATGCGCGCCGGCACGCTGCTCGGATCGGCCTGCAACGCCTTCTGCGCCCACGCACCGGCTTCGTCGAAGCGCTTCAGCCGCGAGCACACCTCGGACAAGGCGAGCGGCGTGCTCGCGTTCGCCGGCTCGAGCTTGATCGACTGCGTCAGCGCCTGGTACGCCTCCTCGAAGCGCTCGCGCAGCGCGAGCACGCGCGCGCGCGTGAGGTAGGCGCGTCCGAGCGCGGGGCGATCTCGACCGCCTTGTCGGCAGCGCGTTGCGCGTCGTCGAGGCGCGAGGCGCATGTAGGCGTCGGCGAGGTTCAGGTAGGTCGCGAACTCGCGCTCGGCGAGCTGCGCGGCGCGCTCGAGGAGCTCGACCGCGCGCGCCGCGTTGCCGGTCTCCTGCAGGCAGGCCGCGAGGTTGTTGATCACGATCACGTCGTCGGGGCGCTTCTTGTGCACGCGTTCGACGATCGGCAGTGCCTGCGCGTGCTGATTGGCGAGCATCAGCCGCGTCGCGTCGGCGAGCTGGCTCACGTAGTTGACCTTGTACGAGGCGAACTCGGCCGAGAAGGGGTCGTTGATCCAGCGCGAGGTGGCGTTCACGCCTTGCGACAGCTCGCGTTCGGCTTCCGCGTTGCGCCCGAGGCCGCGCAGCGCGAGCCCCAGCCGGTAGTGCGCGAGCTTGTCGCGCGGATCCTTGCGCAACGCGCGCTGGCACGCGTCGCACGCCGCCTGCCAGCGTTCCTCGGCGAGATCGACGCCCGCCACGGCGACGAGCAGCTCGGGCTGGTCGGGACTCTGCGCCAGCACGCGCGTGAGCACGTCGCGCGCTCCCTGCGTGTCGCCACGGTCCAGGCGCCACTCGCCGAGGCGCTGCAGCACCGCGGCCGAGGCGGGCAGGTCGCGCGCGACCTGCTCGAGCATGACGCAGGCCTCGTCCGTGCGTCCCGCTTCCCGCAGCGCGAGCGCCCGGTAGTAGCGCCACAGCGCCTGCGCGGTATCGAGGTGCGCCGCGTTGCCGTGCGAGCGCTCCGGGGCGTCCCACAATCGGTTGGCGGAGTACACCAGGCCGAGCGCGCGGTGGGCGCGCGCGTCCTGGGGCGCGCGGCGCGCCTCCTCGAGCTTGCGTTTGGCGAGCTCGAGCACCTCCGCGTCGAGATCGCGCGTGTCGACGAGCGCCACCGGCTCGAGCGGCGCGGATTTCGGCGCGGCTCGGCGCGCAAGCGAGCGCCGCGATTCCCAGCGCGAGGCAGCGCGCGAAGAGGGTCCAGCGCGCTCGCCGCGCGAATCCGGCGCGGAATGCGGGGCTGCGCGGCGGGAGCATGCGCTGGTTCCGAGGACGGCCGGCGGGTGTCAGCGGAACGCAGGGATGCCGGTCAGCTCCTGGCCGATCGCGAGCGTGTGGATGTCGTGCGTGCCTTCGTAGGTGATCACCGACTCCAGATTGCACAGGTGACGGCCGGTCTGGTACTCGAGGCTGACGCCGTTGGCGCCGAGCATGTCGCGCACACGCGCGCGGTCTCGAGCGCGAGATGGCAGTTGTTGCGCTTGCCCATCGAGATGTGCTGCGGCAGGAGCTGGCCCTTGTCCTTCAGGCGCCCCATGTGCAGCGCCATCAGCTGGCCGAGCGTGATCTGCGTCGCCATGTCGGCGAACTTCTTCTGCGGGATCTGGAAGCCGGCGAGCGGCTTGTCGAAGACGATGCGCGACTTCGAGTACGAGAGCGCCTCGTCGAAGCACGCGTAGGCCGCGCCGAGCGCGCCCCAGGCGATGCCGTAGCGTGCCTGCGTCAGGCACGAGAGCGGGCCCTTGAGGCCGGTGATGTTCGGCAGCAGCGCGTCCTCGCCGACGTGCACGTCCTGCAGCACGAGCTCGCTCGTGATCGATGCGCGCAGCGAGAACTTGTGCTTCTGCTCGGGCGCGCTGAAGCCCGGCGTGCCGCGCTCGACGAGGAAGCCCTTGATGCGCCCGTCGAGCTTCGCCCACACGACGGCGACGTGGGACACCGTGCCGTTGGTGATCCACATCTTGCGCCCGTTGAGCACGTAGTGCTTCCCGTCCTTGCGCGCCGTGGTGAGCATTCCGCTCGGGTTCGAGCCGAAGTCGGGCTCCGTGAGCCCGAAGCAGCCGATCGCTTCGCCGCGCGCGAGTCGCGGGAGCCAGTGCTTCTTCTGCTCGGGCGTGCCGAACGCGAAGATCGGGTACATGACGAGCGCACCCTGCACCGAGCAGAAGGAGCGCAGTCCCGAGTCGCCGCGCTCGAGCTCCTGGTAGATCAGGCCGGCGGCCACGTTGTTCAGGCCCGCGCCGCCGAACTCGGGCGGCAGCGTCGGACCGAAGACGCCCATCTCCGCCAGCTCGGGAACCGTCTCCATCGGGAACGTGCCGTTCTCGAAGTGGTCCATGACCAGCGGGATGTAGCGCTCGGTCACCCAGCGACGCACGGTGTCGCGCACCATGCGTTCGTCCTCCGAGTACTGGTCTTCGAGGTTCAGGTAATCGAGCTGGCGGAATGCTTCCATGAACGGTGCGGCGCGCGCGCGCCAAGGAGTCGGGGGCCAGGTTCAGCCGTGCTCGACGGCCAGTGACGGCGCAGTGTCGCGCCGGCGACGGCGCGCGCCATCGCGGAATTGTAACGCTGCGCCTTGCCGAGGCGAAACCAGCGAGGGCGCGCGACCCGACACGCCTGACGAGAGCTCTCGCTGCGCGCGGATCGTCGCGTGCGACTGGCGCCGGTGCATCCCGCAGGCCTAGAATGCACCCGCGCACGGCCATTCCCGGCTCCGTTCGCGTCGCGAGTTCGAGCTCCAAGGCCCCTTCCCGTCGTGGAGCCTCGAACCCCGCCGGGTCTCGAGGGCTCCCGACGTGACGAACGTATTGCCTGGCTCCCCGCTCAACGTGCTGGTCGTCGACGACGATCAGGACTACCGCCTGATGCTCGTGCGCGCGCTCGACAAGGCGGGCATGCGCTGTGTCGCCGCGGCCAACGGCCCGAGCGCGCTGGCGCTGCTCGAGGGCCCGGAAGGCACGCGCATCGACGTGATCCTGCTCGACGTGAAGATGCCGGAGCAGTCCGGCTGGGAAGTGCTCGAGCGCTGGCGCAAGAGCGGCAAGGACACGCCGGTGATCTTCCTCACGGGCTTCGACGAGGTGGAGTCGCGCGTGAAGGGCCTGAACCTCGGCGCCGACGACTACGTGCCCAAGGGACTGGACTTCCAGGAGCTCGTCGCGCGCATCCAGGCCGTGTCGCGCCGCCGCCGCGCGACGAACATGATCGTGCGCGGGGATCTCGAGATCGACGTCGTGCGCCGCGTCGTCAAGCGCGGGCGGCGGACGCTCGAGCTGTCGCCGCGCGAGTTCGATCTCTTGCGCGTCATGGCCTCGCAGCCCAACCGAACGTGGACGCGCGCCGAGCTGCTCGCCGAGGTGTGGGGCATCCGCTTCGACCCCGAGACGAACATGGTCAACGTGCACATTGCTCGGCTGCGCAAGAAGCTCGAAGTGCTCGGCGCGCCCGTGATCCACACCGTGCGCGGTGAAGGCTACGTCTTCTCGCTCGAGCCGCCCCCGGAAGCCGATCTCGAGGCCGGCGGCAGCGCGTCGGCGCCGTAGGGGTCGCGCTCGCGCGTTCACGCACCCGGCCGCGGCTCCGGCGCGCCGCGAGCGCACGACGCGCTCGCTCGACGAATGCGTCCGCGCCGGATGACTCCGCCGCGGACGCGCACCGCTCGAGACAATGAGTAGAGAAACGCGCCGGCGCTCGTTGGGGACGCCGGCCATTCGAAGCGTAATCGCGAGTCGCGCGCGCGCGGCGTGACAAGCCGTTCATGGCCGCGCGCCGGCGCGCGCGCTGCTCGCCTGCGCAGAATTCCGCAGAAGCGCGGGAATGCTTGCGAGCCTGGACGAGCGTGGGCGAGGACTACGCTGGATCATGCACGCCCTCGTGGTCGACGACGATCCCAAGTTCCGCAGCTACATCTCGAGCGGCCTCGAGCAATCCGGCATCCGCACGCGCACCGCGGCGGACGGCGCGAAGCACTCGCGCTGCTCACGCGCGCCCGCCGAAGCGCCGTTCGACGTCATCCTGCTCGACGTCATGATGCCGCAGAAATCGGGCTGGGAGCTCCTGCACGACATGCGAGAACTCGGCCGCGAAACGCCGGTGATCTTCGTCACCGCGCGCGACTCGGTCGAGGAACGCGTCAAGGGGCTCAAGCTCGGCGCGGACGACTACATCATCAAGCCCTTCGCCTTCGAGGAGCTCCTCGCGCGCATCGACGCCGTGTTGCGCCGGCGGCGGTCGCTCGCGCCCATCGAGCGCGCGGGGATCTGCTGCTCGATCTCGACGCCGCAACGCGCGGCGCGGCGAGCACGCGCTCGACCTCTCGCCGCGAGTTCGACGTGCTGCGCGTGCTGCTCGAGAATCACGGGCGCGTCGTGACGCGTTCGGCGCTGCTGCACGACGTCTGGAGCATCGACTTCGACCCGGAAACGAACGTCGTCGACGTGCACGTCGCGCGCCTGCGCAAGAAGCTCGACCGCTTCGGTCCGCCGCTGATCCAGACCGTGCGAGGCGAGGGTTATCGATTGACGCTGGACTCCGGAGCGCGAGCTTGAGCGGAAGGAGCTGGTCGCTCGCCGGTCGCATCCGGCGCATGTTCCTGGTCGCCAACCTCGCGTTGGTCGTGCTCGTGTGCCTGGTCAGCGTGATCTACGTGCGCGGCGCGGTCGAACGCGAGATCTCGGCGCTGCCCGAGGAGGAGCTGGGCGAGCTGACCGGCAAGTACCCGCAATTCGCCGGGTCGCTCGAGCACCTGGAACGCGAGCTCGCCGATCTCGCTCGCACGCACGGTCCCACGCGCTTCGCCTGGCGACTGCACGAGGAGAGCGGCCGCGAGAGCGATTTCGGCGACATCGACCTGCTCGCGCCCGGGCGGCCGAGCTTCGCCCGCCAGGATCTCGAGATCACCGCCGACGGCGGCCACGGCGTTCGCTGGCGCGCCGCGCGCATGCCCAACAACGACCTCCTGGGCGTCGTCGTCGACGGCGGTCCGATGCTCGAGCGCCTGCACCTGTACGAAGCCTGCGCGCTGATCGTGATCGTGCTCGGAGTCGTGCTGACGCTGGTCGTCTCGTCGCTGCTGGCGCGCCGCATCTCGGTGATGCTCGGCGAGGTCGCCCAGCGCGCGCGCGCCGTGCGCGCGGCGGAAGCACCGGTGGAGCTCGACATCCCCGACGCGCCGCGCGAGATCCGCGAGGTCACCGACGCCCTGGCGGAGATGCTGGGCCACATCCGCAGCGAGACGCGTCAGGCGCGCGTGTTCACCGCGGGGCTGGCGCACGAGCTGCGCTCGCCGGTGCAGAACCTCGTCGGCGAGACCGAGGTCGCCTTGCTGTCCGAGCGCGACAACGTCGAGTACCGCAAGGTGCTGCGCTCGAACCTGGAGGAGCTGCGCGCGCTGGGTGACGCGATCGACAACCTGGTCACGATCTGCTCGGTGGGCGATGCGCGACGCTTCGCCGCGCGCGAGCACTTCGAACTCGGCGCGGAGGCCGAGTTGCGGCTTTCGCGCGAACGCTCGCTGGCCGAGCGCCGCGGCGTGCGGTTCGCGCTCGAGACGCGTGGCGACACGCGCATCACCGGAGATCGCGAAGCGTTGTTGCGCGCGTTGCGCAACGTCACCGCCAACGCCGTGCAGTGGTCGGACGCCGGCGGCTCGGTCGACGTGCACATCGAGGATCGCGGCGAGCAGGTCGAGGTGACCGTCGACGACAGCGGGCCGGGCGTCAGTCCCGAGCTGCAGGAGCGCATCTTCGAGCCGTTCTTCCGCGGGCCCGCCGCACGCGGGCGGCGCGTGGGCTTCGGTCTGGGCTTGGCGCTGGCGCGCATGGCGGTCGCCGAGCAGGGAGGCAAGATCGACGTCTTGCGCTCGGGTGAAGGCGGCGCGCGTTTCCGCCTGCTGCTCCCGCGCCAACCGCTCACCCGGCCGCCGTCCGCGAACAGCGGCGCGCATGACACGACTTTGACCGCCTCATCCGCGTGATCGCGCGCGAGAGGCGGGATAGCCTACCGGCCGCGTCCAACGTCGGACGCCCCCCGAAGGCACACCCGAAGTCCGTCATGGCCAAGCTCCCCGTACTCATCCTCACCCTGATCCTCGGCTCCGTCACCGCTCTCGCGGTCGCCGCGCGCCCGAGCTCCTCCGCGCCGCCGGCCGAAATCGGCACGGATGTGTCCGCCGAATTCGGCGGAGGCAAGCTTGGTCAGCAGATGGAAGCGCTGCAGTCGAACGCTCAGCGTTTCGCCAAGGCGCTGGACAAGAAGGACGACGCCGCCGCGCTGACGGCGTTGATGGAGATGCAGACCGCGGCGCACATCGCCAAGCTCGAGACCCCGCCGAAGGCGAAGGAGCTCAAGGAGGAAGCCAAGCAGAAGGAGTTCATTCAGGGCTTCCGCAACCAGATGATCGGGCTGGAGCGCGCGCTGCTCGACGTCGAGGCGGCGCTGGTCTCGGGCAAGCCGGACGACGCGAAGAAGGCCTTCGAGGAGAAGGTCAAGCCGGCCAAGAAGGACGGCCACTCGAAGTACAAGGGCGACTGACGCTCGACGTCGCGCTCAGCGTCCCCGTGCGCGACCGAGCACCACGACGCCCCGTTCCGCGGCCGCACGCGCGTCGAGAACGCGCGTGCGGTCGCGCACTTCCGGCTTCAAGCGCGCGAGCTCGTCGGGGGCGACGAGCGCGAGGAACTGGTCGCCTTCGCGATCGAGCGCGGTGGCGAGGTCCTCCTTGACCGCCGGCACGCGCCCGTAGAACCGGAAGCCCTCGGGCTGCACGCCCACGCACGCGATCGCGCTCGGTTTCTCGGGC
>JBGATX010000086.1:0-23199 GCA_044228975.1 Planctomycetota bacterium
GGGCGTGGCGAGCGGACGGCTCCGACCGATCGCGCTGAGCGTCGCGAGCAGCTCGACCGTCGCCTTGGGCCGCGCCCGCTTGGCGAGCCCCTCGGTCGCGCGGGTCAGGTCGAGCAGCGTCAGCACGCCGACGAGGACACCGGCCGCGTCGACCACGGGCACGCGCCGGATCTGGTGCTTGCGCATCAGCTCGTGCGCGCGCGCGAGCTTGTCCTTGGGCGCAAGCGTGAAGAGCTTGCGCGCCATCGCGCTGCCGACCGTGTGCGATGAGAGGCTCGAGCCGCGCGTGAAGGAGGCCATGCACAGGTCGCGGTCGGTGATCATGCCCACCAGGCGCCGCTCCGCGTCGATCACGGGCAGCGAGCCGAGGTCGTTCTCCCACAGGAGCTGCGCGGCGCGTTGGAGCGAGTCTTCGGGCGTGCAGGTGATCAGCGTGCGGGTCATCCAGCGTTGAACGTTCATGGTGGGCTACCTCGTGAGTCGTCGCCTGATGCGCGCGGGCCGGGCGTGGACTCGAGAGCGCGCGCTGAAAGGGCGCAGAGAATAGCACTCGCGCCGCTCGTCGACGAGCGCCCGCTCGGCCGCCGCGCGCGCTCCTCGGCTCACTCGAACGAACGCCGCAAGTCGTCGAGCACCTGATCGAGGCTGACGCGCGTGCGCTTGAGGAACGTGCTCTCGCAGCTCGCGCCCTGCTTGCAACCGTCGACCATCTCGTAGAGCACGCGTTCGCCGTGCGCTTGCTCGATCGCGTCGACGAAGAGCAGCGACTGCAGGTAGGCGATGGGAATGCGCGTCTCGGAGAGGCTGGCGAGACTCTTCTTCAAGTCCGAGAGCGGCAGGAACTCCTTGCCCGCGAGCTGCGCGCGCGCGCCGGAGATCTGCGCCTGGTGCCGGTCGAGCTCGCGCTGTTCCAGCCACTGAGCGAGCCCCTCGTTCAGCCAGCCCGGCACGTCGCGTCCGCCGGAGTTCGCCACGAAGGCGTGCGTGATCTCGTGGCGCAGGACGCGCTCGAGGTCGGACTTGTCGCGCCCGAGATCCTCGAGCGGCACGCGCACCGTTCCGTCGTACAGTCCGCCGGCCCAGTGACCGATGCCGGTGGCGTCGTGGAAGCCCTCGCGACGGTAGAGCACGACGCGGATGCGCGCGCGACCCGCCTCGACGGGCCAGCGCCCGAAGCGCTCGCCGAGATCCTGGTACGCGCTCTCGAGCACGGCCGTGATCTGCCAGGAGCCCCACAGGATGTCGCTGCGTTCGCCGTCGTAGGAGAGCTCGAAGTGCTCGGACGTGTCCGTCCACAGGCCCTTCTCGGAGTGCGAGAGGCGCTGCAGCTGCTCGAGGCGCTTCACGATGTCGTCGCGCTCGGGCGCGAGCTTGCGCGCGCGCTCGAGGTGCTCGACGGCGCGCGACTGCGCGTCCTTGTCGCCCTTCTCGATGTCGCGCGTCGAGAGGCGCGCCAACGCCTCGGCCAGGTTCTTGGCGAAGACCTTCTCGCCCGGCTCGGCCGCGACACATTCCTCGAAGAGCGCGACCGCGTTCTCGAGCTCGCCCGAGTCGAGCGCGCGGATCGCGGCGCGGTTCTTCTCGGCCCAGCGCTTGTCGACGAGCCCCTCGACGTCGGCGGGCCGGGTGTGCGCGGGCGAGCCGAGCGGTTCGCGTCGCAGCGGCTCGTCGTCGGGATCCGCGGCACGCGCGGCGACGACCGGAGCAGGCGGCGCGCTCTGGGGTCGGTGCACGACGAGGCGCCAGACCACGAAGCCGCTCACGGCTCCGACGAGACCGGCGACCAGGTACGTCGCGAAGCGCTTCAACGTCGCGTCTCCGCCGCGTTCAAGGCTGGCGCCGCCGGATCGACGAAGCCTCGACTCTGCAGGAGCTCGCGCAGACGTCCGTAGGCGGCGGGATACTCGTTCTCGCGCTCGAGCGCCCTCAGGCGCGCGAACCAGGCTTCGAAGCGCTCGCGATCGGCGCCCGCGCGACAGGCGAGCGGAGCCCCCGCGCCGAGACGACACCCGCGAACCGGAGGAGCCTTCGACGCGCACTCGCCGGCTGCGAGCGCGAAGTCGGCTTCCAGCGCAGTCGCGAAGACCTGCTCGTCGCCTTCGCGCGCGAGGCAGCACTCCGAGGGCGGGAGCGCGTCCCCCACCTCGGCATAGAGCGCGGCCAAGGCGGCGTGCGCGCGCTCGCGCCGCGCCGGGTCGACGACGACCGCGATTCCCGGACAGGTTTCCCGCGCGCTCTCGAACGCCGCGCGCTCGCCGAGCACGCTCTCCCAGTACGGGAATTCCCGGCAGTGCTTCGGGCGCGCCGCGTAGATGCTGCACTCGTTGTGACCGACGAGCAGTGCGCAACGTCCGCCGCGCTCACCGGACGTCTCGCGGTGCTCCTCGCGCAGGGCCAGGCGCGCGCGACCGTCGCGCGGGTCGTTCACGCGGCGCACGTAGTGTTCGACGAAGGCCTCGACGCTCATGCCGAGCGCTTGCGCGAGCGCGCCACACTCGTCGTCCTCGACCCACACGTGACCCGCTCCAGCGCTGCAGCAGCGCGCGCAGCGGTGACAAGCGAAACGGAACGGCACGACGCCGCGCAAGCCGCGCTCGTCGCGGCCCCTCGACGGCGCGCCCGCCGCCGTTCGCGCGTCGCTCGCGGAGCGCGCCTCCACCTCAGAATCGCCTTCGCCGCGGAGGCGGGACGCTGCGCGCGCGTTCGGGAACCTCGCTGTCGTATTCGAGGCTCTTCTTCCCGGCCAATTGAGCCTGGATGTCCTCGATCAGCTCGCGCCAGGACTGGTACCGGATGTCCGCTTCCTTGGCCATCATCTTCTGCACGAAGTAGGCGAAGTGCGGCGACACGCCGCGGCTCTTCAACTCGGGCGAAGAGAGCGCCTGCGTGACTTGCATGCGCAACACGTCGCTGTCCTTCGAGCCGTCGAACGGCAGACGGCCGACGACGAGCTGGAAGAGCGTGACACCGAGGGAATACACGTCGCTGCGCAGGTCCGCCGCCGCGCCTCCTCGCGCCTGCTCGGGGGAAAGGTAAGCGACGGTTCCGACCGCGGAACCCTCCGACGACGTGCGCTCGTCCTTCTGCGCGGCGAAGCCCAGATCGATGAGCTTCACGCGCGCCGAGGAGTCCAACATGATGTTGCCCGGCTTCACGTCGCGGTGCACGAGGTCGCGCTCCGCGAGGTGGCTCAAGGCCTCGGCGACGGAGAGCAGGATGCGCAGCGCTTCCTCCTCCGCGAACGGCTTGCCCCGATCGAGGATCTCGAGCAGCGTCGCGCCGTCGATGCACTCCAGGCGCGAGAAGTACGTCGTGCCGTGTTTGGCGATGCCGAAGCCGCGCACGATGCCGGGGTGCTCGAGACCTTCGAGAAGCCGCGCCTCGCGCACGAACGCCTGGCGCACGGCGTCGTTGCGCACGCATTCGGGCTTGAGGACCTTGATGGCGATGATGCGCCCGCTCTTTTTTTCCAGCGCGCGGAAGACGTCGGCCGTGCCACCCGTTCCCAGCCGCTCGATCACGTCGTAGCCGGGGATCTCGGGGATCTCGCCGGCGTTCGTGCGCCGCATGCGCTCGACTTTTTCGTCGGTCCAGCCGAGCACGTCGACCAGCAGTCCGTCGAGCTCGTCGCCCTCGCGCAGGCGCGGCACGAGCGCTTCGGCCTGCTCGCGGGAGAGCTGTCCGCGATGGACCAGGAGGGCGAGGAAGCGCGTGTCATCTGCGGAACTCATGGCGGTGCAATCTATCGACGGCGCGGGGTGTTCGTCCTGTAACTAGCCCGATGGTGCGCGGGGTCACGCGCGCCGTGATCGCCGCGAGAGCGCGCGGAGGCCGTTCTTGGGCACTTTCGAAGCTCAATTCGAGCTTCCGTCAAGAGCCGCTCGCGCGCTGGTCGAAGGAGGTCGGACCCCAGGCGTGCCTTCCGACGAATGAGCTCGCCCGAGCTCTGCCCCCACGACGGACGGTCGCCGAGCCCCCGAAGAACCCGCGCGTGAACACGAGCAAGAGTCGCAGCGTCTACCGCTACTTCGAGCCCGCGGACTCGTTCGTCCAGATCCTGGTCTGCGACGGAACGGCTCTCGACACCCCGGCATCGACCGGACTGAACCGCGCCACGTACCGGCGCATGGTCGTGCAGACCTGCATGCCCGAGTTCCGCACGGAGCTCCGCACGCAGCTCGAGAAGCTCGTGCCCGAGGATCCGCTGCTCGCCGAGGACCTCCTCTATCAATTGTGCGTCGAGGTCAACCCGAGCCTGGACATCCACACCGTGCGCCTGCGCGGCGACGGACAGATCGAGCCCGAGACGGAGGCGCGCAACGAAGCACGCTCCGCGGCGCCGAGCGAGGACGACTTCCACAAGCGGCTGCGCCGCAACACGCGCGATCTCGAGCGACGCATCCTGCGCCAGATCGTCGGTCAGGACGACGCCGTGCGCAGCTCGGTGAAAGCCCTGCACAAGTCCGCCGCGGGTCTCGCGGCCCCGAATCGCCCGTTGGCAACGTTCCTGTTCCTCGGCCGCACGGGCACGGGCAAGACGGAGCTCGCGCGCACGCTGGCGAGCGAGGTCTTCGCGAACGCGCGCTCCAAGGGCCTCGTGCGCATCGACTGCAGCGAGTTCGCGCTCGCGCACGAGTACGCCAAGCTCATCGGCGCGCCGCCGGGTTACGTCGGTCACGAAGAAGGCGGGCAGCTCACCGAGGCGATCTCGAAGAACCCCGAGTCGGTCGTGCTCTTCGACGAGATCGAGAAGGCGCACCCGCGCATGCACAACCTCCTCTTGCAGGTGCTGGAGGACGGCGCGCTCACCGACAGCAAGGGCAGGCGCGTGAGCTTCGAGCGCTCGCTCGTGATCCTGACCTCGAACGCCGGCGCCGGCGAGATGGTCGATGCGCGCCGCCGCGTCGGTTTCGAGCGCAAGACGCACCTGGGCCAGGACCTGCTCGCGTCGATCGCGATGGAATCGCTCGAGCGCCAGTTCAGCCCCGAGTTCCTCGGTCGCGTCGACGAGACCGTCGTGTTCCGCGAGCTCGATCTCGATGCCGCGCGTGCCATCGCCCAGCGTCATCTCACCGATCTCGCCGCGCGAGCGCGCAAGCGCAGCCTGCGCATCGCCTTCGCGCCCGCCGTCGCGCGCTGGGTCGCCGGTCGCGGCTTCTCGCCCGACTACGGAGCGCGCGAGATCCGCCGCGTCGTGCAGCGCGACATCGAAGCGCCGCTCTCGGACTTCGTGCTGACGAACGAGCTCAAGGCCACGCGCCTGATCCGCGTGCGCGTCGAGAGCGACAAGGCGACGTTCACGCTCGAGCGTTGAGCTCGCCGACGCCGGTCCAGCGCTCCGAGTTCGATCTGCGCCGAATCAACGCGCGAACTCCGCCGTTGCAGCGCGGCCTTCCGCGCCGTTTGAAGAATTGCACCGCCCGCTCGTGCTTCTTCGCCGCCGCGAGGCTCGCGAACGTGCCCAGATTGCGCCGCCTGCGCGTGCGCGGATCGAGCTTGCGCGAGTAGAGCCTGTACTTGCCGGACGGGAGCTTGCGGATCATGGAACGCCTCCAGGCTGGCGACCGCAGCTCGCATGCCAGCGAGAGCGCGTTCAACGCGCGTGCAGGTCGAGCACGATCGTCGTCCCGCGGCCGTTGACCTCGAACACGCCGCAACCGACCCACGCGGCCCGCGCGGCCTTGGCGCGCCTTGTTCGACAAGATGCCGACGAACCACGCCTCGAGGTCCCACGACGTGTCGAACTTCGGTGCCGATCCGCTCGCGGTCACGAAGGTCGCCTGGACCAGGTCCTCCGCCGTCGCCTCGGGGCTCACCAGCTGCCGTGCGATCGCAAGCAGCCGCGGCGCGCTGCGATCGAAGACCTGCGCGAGCGCGTCGAGGTCGCCGTGCTCGCGAAAGCGCGTGAAGAGCTCCTCCAGGTCGTCTGCGGCCATGTTCCAGGTTCCGACGAAGCCTTCCCGCGTTCCAGGAATCCGTTCGCGGCGCGCTCGTCGATCCCGAACGGCGTCCAAGCGCTCGCTCCATCTTTGCCGGTCGCGTGCACCACCGATATCCTCCCCGCCTCGCGGAAGTCGGCATGAGCGTTCGAATCCACAGTCTGGGCCTCGCGGCGTTGATGTGTCTGGGCTCGCATCCGCGAGCGATCCGCTTCGCGGCGGCGACGCGTGCGACACAGCAGAACGCGACGAACGATCGCTACGCCGACGATGCCGTCGTCGTGCGCGGCGAAGGCAGCGAGGTCACGTGGAAGGAGCTCGAGCCGCTGCTCATCGCGCGGCGCGCGTTCTCGCAGGAGGGGCGCGACGCGCTCACGCACCTCGCGAAATCGAAGCTGCTCGAGACGCTGGCGCGCGAGCAGTCGGTGGAAGTGACCGAGAAGATGCTCGACGCGCGCTGCGCCGAACTCGAGGCGCAGATCAAGGCCGCGGGCAAGCCCGGCGGGCTCGAGGAGGAGATCCGGCGCGTGCACCTTTCGCGCGAGGAATTCCGCTCGACGCTGCGCCTGGCGATCGTGCAGGAGACGCTCACGCGGCGCGCGCTCGGCAAGCGCGACGACGAGCCGGTCAGCGGCGAGCAGCAGGAGCTGTGGCTCGACGAGACGATGCGCGAGCGCGACGTGACCCTGATGCCCCTGCCTTGGAAGGACCACGTCGCCGCGCGCGGCTCGGGCTTCAGCGTCAGCGACCGCGCGTTCCTGCTCGATCTGCGCCGCAATCTGCCGGCGGACACGCTGCGCGACGATGCGTACCAGCTGCTGCGCTTGAAGCGCGTGCTCGCGCGCATGCCCGACGTGGCGCGCGAAAAAGTCGAGCGCTACGTCGACGAGGAGCTCGACCGCAAGCGCGCCACGATCGCCGCCGATCCGCGCTACAAGGGCATCCCCTGGGAGCAGTTGCTCCAGTCCCAGGGCATCCAGCCGCAATCGATGCGCGACGATCCCGACGTGCGCGCGATCGCGCTCTCTCGCCTGTGGGTCGAGCGCAACTACGACGACGCCACGTTGAAGCGCGTCTACGCCGACGAGCGCGAGCACTTCGACTCGGTCTACGGCGCCGCGATCGACGTGCGCATGGTGTTCCTGCGCGCGTCGGATCTGTCGCGCGAGGACGGGCTGCGGCCGTTCAAGGAGGCGCAGGAGAAGCTCGAGCAGCTCGCCGCGCGCGCCACGAGCGTCGACGAGTTCCACAAGCTCGCCAAGGAGACCAGCGAGGACGCGCAGACGCGCGAGTCCGGCGGTTCGATGGGCTACGTCACGCCGGGCAACCCGCGCGTGCCCGAAGCCGTGCGCGCCATCGTGCGGCGCGAGCTCGAGGCGAAACCGACGCTCGCGGCGTCGTCGACGGGCTACCGTGTCGGGCCGGTGCGCCTGCCCAACGGCGTCGCGCTCCTGTGGCTCGGCGCGCGGCGCGGCGCACCGACGTGGGAGCAGATGTCGCAGGCGGTTCTGCGCGAACTCCGCCAGCGCTTCCTGGACGAAGCGCTTCCGCGCGCCAAGATGGTCGAGGTCTTCCGCGAGAGCTGAACGCTCCCGCACGCACGCAGTCGAGTTCCCCCGAGGTCGCAGATGTTGATCGGCAAGGTCGTGGGCAGCGTGGTCGCCACGCGCAAGGACGAGAAGATGCTGAACCAGAAGCTCCTTCTCGTGCAGGTGCACGACCAGCACAACAAGCCCAAGGAGCAGTACGTCGTCGCCGTCGACGCCGTCGGCGCGGGCAACGAGGACATGGTGCTCTACGCCAGCGGCTCGAGCGCGCGCCAGACGACGCTCACCGAAGGCAAGCCCTGCGACGCGGTGATCATGGCCGTCGTCGACTCGTGGGATCTGGGCGGCGCGAACGTCTACGAGAAGTGGGAGAGCTGAGCGTGTACCTCGCGCGCGTCATCGGCCGCGTCGTGGCCACGCAGCAGTACGCGGGACTGAGCGGCGTCGCGCTGCAATGGATCCAGCCGCTCGACGAGACCGGGCGCGCCGCGGGAGACGCGCTCGTCGCGACGACGGTCGTCTCGACCGGTCCCGGCGACGTCGTGCACTTCATCGACGGACGCGAGGCCGCGCTCGCGTGCCCCGAGCCGTTCGTTCCCGTCGACGCGGCGATCATCGGCTACGTCGAGCAGGCGGTCGCGTTCGGCAAGGACATCACGTCGGTCAGCGAGCCTGCGCTGGGAGTCAAGCGCTGATGTTCCTCGCCGACGTCATCGGAACGGTCGTGTCTCCGGTGCAGATCCCGCTGCTCGACGGCAAGACGCTCCTGCTCCTGCGTCCGGTCGGACCCGACGGCAAGCCGACGGGGCGCACGCGCATCGGCATCGATCGCGCGCAGGCCGGTGTCGGAGATCGCGTGCTCGTGATCGATGAGGGCAATTCTGCGCGCCAGATCCTCGGCGATCCCAAGGCCGCGGCGAAGACGATCGTCGTCGGCGTCGTCGACTACGTCGAGCGCGGCGGAAAGAACGTGTACGACGCGCGGGAGCGCGACTGATGCGCGCGCGCCCTGGATCGCGCACTCGTCGGCTGGGGCTCGTCGCGCGATGAGCACGACCGATCCGATGGCCGCGCTGCGCACGCAGTTCGGCTGGAGCGAGGAAGCGACGCGCCTGCGCTCCGCGATCTGCGAGATCGGCAAGCTCTGCTACCAGCGCAACTACATCGTCGGCGCGGACGGCAATCTCTCGGCGCGGATGACCGATGGCACGATCCTGATCACGCCGGCAGGCGCGATGAAGGGCTTCCTCTCGCCGCAGCACTTGGCGCACATCGATCTCGCCGGCAAGGTGCTCGACGGAGGACCCAAGCCTTCGAGCGAAGCGGGCATCCACCTCGTCGCCTACCGCGAACGCGCCGAGATGCGCGCCGTGCTGCACTGTCATCCGCCGCACGCCGTCGCGCTCACGCTCGCCGGCATCGACATGCAGGTGCCGATCATCCCCGAGATCATCGTCACGATCGGCGGCATCCCGACCGCGCCGTATGCGACGCCGGGCACGGACGAGCTGCCCGAGTCGATTCGCGCGATCGTGAAGTGCTCCGACACGCTCGTGATGCAGAACCACGGCTCGGTGACGCTCGGCACGAACCTGATGGATGCGTACAAGAAGCTCGACATGCTCGAGCACACGGCGCGGATCCTGTGGCTCGCGAGCTGTCTCGGCACCGTGCACCCCCTGTCGAAGGAAGCGGTTTCGAAGTTGCTCGCGACGCGCAAGACTCTCGGCATCCAGACCGTCAACACGCTCGAGAACAACTGCGCGCGCTGAAGCGTCCGAGCGCACCACCGGGCTCGATTCGCGGTTCCGGGAACGAGCGAAGGGCCTTTCAGGGACGCAGCGCGACTTTCAACGCGCCGCGCCTGGCCGCCGTACGCAGCGCGCGCGCAGCCTGCGCCAGCGGGAACACCTCGTCGAGCAGCTCGTCGACACGCACGGCACGACGACGCAAGAGCTCGAGTGCCGGCTCGAAACGCCCGCAGCGGGAGCCGACCAGCGTGACCTCGTTCACGATCACGGGCGCCGTGTCCAGCGCGACGCGCCCGTGCACAGTCGACTTCATCACGACGATTCCGCGCGGCTCGACGAGCTCCACGGCGCGCTGGAGACCGCGCGGCGAACCCGTGGCCTCGACGACGATTGGGAACGACGCGCGCGCGACGCGAGCGTTGGCACGCAACGTCCGAGCTCCCGCGCGCGCGGCGATCGCGAGCTTGCGCGCGTGGCGGCCGAACTGGACGACCTGCGCTCCGCGCGCGAGCAGCACCTGGCCCGCGAGCAACCCGAGCTTGCCGTCGCCGAGCACCGCGACGCGGGTGCCGCGTGCGATCGGCACCTGCTCGACGATCTCGCACGCGGCGGCAAGGGGCTCGACGAAGAGCGCCTGCTCGTCGCTCAACGACCGCGGCACGACGCGCAGGTTCTCCACGGGCAGCGTGAGCAGCTCCGCGAACGCGCCCGGATGGCCGGCGATCCCGAGTACCGTGCGCCGCGGGCAATGCCGCCCGAGATCGCGCCTGCACCAGGCGCACTTCCCGCAGGCGAGGTTGATCTCCCCGACGACGCGCTCGCCGATCCACGCGGCGTCGTCGCAGGCGAGCACGTCGGCGACGAACTCGTGCCCCGGAGTGCCTTCGAAACCGGCGTAGCCGTGCAAGAGCTCGAGATCCGTGTTGCAGATGCCCGCCAAACGCACGCGCAGCGTCGCGAAGCCGCGCGGTCGGCGCGGAGCGCGCGACTCGACCAGGCGGACGCTCCCCGTTTCGAATCGGACCTGCAGCATCTCGCGCCTCCGCTGGCATCTTGCCTCGCCGCGCCTCGCGGAGAAACGCAGCGGGCGCCGTTTCCGGCGCCCGGGCGGATCACGACCACGCGCGTCAATCGCGGCGGCGATAGAGCAAGTAGATCAGGGTCGCGACCGCCGTCAGCGCGCCGGCGACGTAGGTCATCGCCGCGGCGCCGAGCACCTTGCTCACGCCTTCGCGCTCCGCTTCGTTGGAGACGATGCCGGTCTCGACGAGCACGGCCTTGGCGCGGTTCGACGCGTTGAACTCGACCGGCAGCGTGATCAGCTGGAACACGACCACGATCGCGAACAGGCCGATCGCGATGTTCGTCAGCAGCACGCCGAAGTCGTGCATCCCGCGCGAACTCGACATCAAGAGGCCCGCGAGCAGGATCCAGGTCCACGCCGAGGAGCCGAACTTCGTCACGGGCACGATGCTCGAACGGAATCCGAGCCACGCGTAGTGGCGGACATCCTGGATCGCGTGACCCGCTTCGTGCGCCGCCACCGCGATCGCCGAGATCGAGCGACCGTCGTAGACGTCGGGCGAGAGCCGCAGGACCTTCGCGCTCGGGTCGTAGTGGTCGGACAGGAACCCGGGGTGGCGCTCGATCGTGACCTGCGCGCCGCCGGCGCGCGCGACGGCGGCCGCGGCCTGTGCGCCGGTCATGCCGCTGCGCACGCCGACGCTGGAGAACTCCGTGAACGTGCTGCGGACGCGCCAGGAAGCCCAGAGCGCGAGCAGCATCGGGGGGCCGACGATGAGGAAGTAGACGGGGTCGAAGAAGGGCATGGAGGCGTCTTCTGTTGGCGGTTGAAGGGCGTTCTCTATACGGCGGGCCGTGCGGTGGGAGAAGCGGGCGAGCGGCCAGGACAGCGCATTCGGCGGACTGCTAGGGTGCACGACATGAGCATGGTGCTTACCTGCATCTAACGAAGAACCTCGCCTAGTTCGCCCGGTCGCACCGGATCCCGACAGGCGGCGCCTGCCTTCGACTCTTATGATGCCCTTGACGTCAACGGGAGCTGACGCGCCCTTCCCGAGCGCTGCTCTCGGTCTGACAACCAAAATCTGCCGACCCCCCGGTCCAGGATCCACTGGAAATGAACTCGACAAACGGTCTGCTGAAGATCGGTGATTTCGCCAAGCTCGCCAACACGAACCTGCGCACCCTGCGCTACTACGAAGAACTCGGGCTGCTGCAGCCCGCGACTCGCAGTCAGGGTGGCTTTCGTTACTACCGCGAATCCGAGATCCACCGCGTCGCTCTGATTCACCACTTCCAAGCGCTGGGTTTGCACCTCGACCGCATCCGCGAACTCATGGCTTCGCGCGCGGCGGGCGAAGAGCGCGAGGTCTACCTGGCGCGCGTGCGCGACGTCCTGCAGGAACACGACAAGCTCCTCTCGCAGAAGGTCGCCGTCCTGGAAGCGCAACGCGCGAAGGTCTCGCAGGCGGTGCACAAGCTCAACGAGTGCCGCTACTGCAAGCACTCACCGACGCCCGAGAACAACCACTGCGAGCCGTGCGTGACGACGGGCGAGAGCCTGCCCGAGTTCTTGAGCGCGCTGTACCAGTAGTCGCAGGGTGTATCGCTCGCGCCCCTCCGACGCACCGGCGGTGGCAAGGTCGCCTTTCGCGCGGGTCACGGTCGTGATCCGCGCGCGCGCATCGTCAGCTCGACGGAGTCGGGTGTTGGGGAGGGCGGAACTGCGACACTGGTCAACGAGCTGCGGCGAGGGCGACGAGTGCGGGCCCGAGGCCGCCCCGTTTCGCCAGCTCGGGTCGCGTGGCGGAGGAGTCGCGCTCTCCGACTCGATTTGCTCGTCGAACGACACCGGCAGGGCTCGTCGTCGAGAGGTCCGGGATCGCCGTGCTCGCCCCCTTCCGGCCCTCGCAGCCGTCCGGTGCTTGCCGTTTCGGTCGCGCCCACGGAAACTGGGCGCTTCCTGCACCTCTCGTCACGTCCTGACCCGGCGGTCGAGTCGCGCGGGCTCGCGAGCCGAAGTACCAGGATCCATGGCCGAAATCCTCGCCTCCTACCACACCCAGGTCAGCGGCCTGTGGAGCCCCCGCCATTCGATCTGGAAGGACCAGGAGCGCCTTGGATCGCTGGTCGTCCGCCGCTCGGCGAGCTCGCTGATCGCGGGGGCCACGTACACGCCCGAGAAGGGAGAGGTCCTGCACCTGCGCCGCGATCCGGGCATCCTGCGCAGTCAGTACTCGCTCTGGACCGATGGGCGGGAATGGCTCGGATCCTCGCTGCGCTGGAGCTTCGTCGGGCGCGAAATCAGCTTGTCCACGGGCAACAAGCCGTACCGGTTGATTCCCCTACCGTCGTTACGGCGCGGCTGGCGACTCGTGGCACCCAAGACCGGGGAGATGGCGCGCATCCAACCGCGCTTCGGCCGCCGCGAGAGCACGATCGAGGTCTACCGCAAGATCGACTTCGAGCTCGTGCTGTTCGCCTACTTCCTCGGGTCGGCGCTCTACCTCGAGTCCCTTTGGCCAGCGCACGCACCCGAGGACGCGACGGCGAGCCTGGGTGCGCCGTCGAAGGCCTGATCGGCCGGCGGCGCTGCCGGACGGCGTGCGTTCGCTTCCAGGTCCCGGCCCCCGACGTCGAGGACATTTTGCGGCGCCACCGCTACCATTCGCGACCGCACTGGGAAGCAAACCAGTGAATCGGCGTCCCACGACGCCGCCACGAGACCCATCCGGCCAGGGGTCACGGAAAGCTGCGCGATCGTCGGTGGAGCTCGGGACGTACCCGAGCCCCCGCGGCAGCCACCGGATCCGACCCCCGGCTCGCGCCCGCTCGAACGGGCCGCAACGACCGCCATGCAACGTCCCATCCTCGTCCTCGCCATCGTCCTCGCAGCCATCGGCGCGCTGCTGTTTGGAGTCTTCGCCCTGCTGAAGGACCCCGGGAAGCCGGACAGCGACGGAACCACTCCGGTGGTGAAGTCGGACACGCAGCCGGTCAAGCCCAACGAGCCGGCCAAGCTCTCCGGCGACACGACGAAGGCGGCGAACAAGGTCCAGGTGTCGACCGAGGATCTGCGCCAGAGCGATCCGGCCGCGAACTTCAAGTACGACAACGAGTACATGGGTCGCGTCGTGAACAAGGAGGGCGCCCCGGTCGCCGACGCGAAGATCACGATGACCCAGGTCGGCACGGCGACGCTCTTCTTCGTCAACGATCCCGTCGACCACAGTCGCGACCTCTACTGCCGCACGGACAAGGACGGGAAGTTCTCGCTGGCGAGCATGGAGCCCAAGCAGCGCTACAAGCTGATCGTCCAGCACCCCGACTACACCCGCAAGGAGATCGACACCGTCGCGATCGGTCCCTCGGGCAAGTTCGAGGAGACCGAGATCGTCCTTTCGCAGGGCCCGCAGCTCAGCGGCCACGTCAAGGACGAGGGCGGAAACGTCGTGCCGAACGCGACGCTGTACCTCGACGGACTGCAGTACCAGACGTCGCCGTACGAGCCGCCGGATCGCATGACGGCGACCTCGGGCTCCGACGGCGTCTACCAGTTCAAGAACATCCCCGCGGGCCAACGCGTGTTGACGGTCATCGCCAAGGGCTACGGGAACGTGACCGTGCCGGGCCTGATCTTCCAGGACAACGCCGACCTCATCCCGCGCGACATCACGCTCAAGGTGGCCGAGATGATCGCCGGCACCGTCGTCGGTCCCGGCAACGTCGGCATCCCGAACGCGAAGGTCATGGCGATCGGCTTCTCGAGCACGCATCAGAGCGCGCGTGCCGAAGTGCTCTCGAACGCCAATGGCGAGTTCACCTTCGAGAACCTGATGCCGGGCCCCTACAACGTGCTCGCGAACTGCCGCGGGTGGCGCTTCGAGAAGGCCATGCGCGTCAACTCGAACACGCAGCACATCGTCATCGAGGGCTTCAAGGAAGCCGACGCGTGCGGCACCGTGGTCGACGCAGACAGCGGCAAGCCGATCCCGAGCTTCAAGGTGCGCCTGCGCCTCGCCTATCCCGGCAACTCCGCGACGCAGCCGATCCCCGAGAGCGAAACGGTCGTGCAGGGCTCCGCCACCGGCGAGTTCTGCATCCCCGGCGTCCAGGCCAGCGGCGACGGCGGTTACATCGTCGAAGCGCAGGCCGCGGACTACGCGCCGGGGTTCTCGACCACCTTCAACGTCACCGGCGGCAAGAGCGTCTCCGGCATCACGGTGCGTCTCGGCCACGGCGGCGGCATGACGGGTCGCATCGTCGATCCCGAAGGCAAGCCGGTCGCGCACGCGCTGATCGCGACGCACCCCAACGACTGGACCGAGGACGCCTTCACGGAGGCGCTCGGCGCGGAGTATCCGACGCAAGCGACGTCGGCGAGCGCGCGCAGCAACGCACAGGGTTACTTCACGATCAAGAACCTGACGCCCGACCTGTACCAGATCACGGTCGACGCCTCGGGCTTCACGCAGAAGATCCAGATGGACATCAACGTCCCGGCCGGCGAAATCGGCTCGGTCGGCGACGTGCGCCTGATCCGCGGCGGAACGGTCCGCGGACATCTCTTCGATCCGTCCGGCAAGCCCGTCCCCGGCGGCAAGGTCGAGCTCTCGATCACCGAGGGCGACCGCCCGATCATCTACCGCACGAAGACGGCGCTCGACGGCGCCTACGTGATCCCGAACATCACGCCCGGCCGATACAAGCTCACCGGCGCGGCGAGCGGCGACGGCAGCGGCAACCCGTTCGAGGAGCTCATGCAGCAGAAGAGTTCCGAGCGTCAGATCACGGTCAACGACGGGGAAATGCAGAACGGCGTCGACGTCAACCTGACGCAGTGACCCGCGCGCGTGCGCACGTCGCACGCGAAGCGCGCGAACAACGAGGCCGGCGGCCGGAAACGGTGCCGGCTTCGCTCGTTTCCACCGGAGCGCTCCGCGCCCTTGTACGCATCGCGCGCCGCACGCAGACTGCCTGCGTGAGCGGATGGACGCGCCCTTCACCGACGACCGCGGCCGAGCCTGCCGACGCGGCCAGGCCGTGGCGAGAGTTCCTCGAAGTCGAGCTCGACTGCCCCGTGCGCGTCGTCTACACCCGCGCGCGGCGCACGCCGATCCAGGTGCGACCGACGCGCTCGACGGCAGGCCTCGCTCGTCGCGGCATCGAGCTGCGCATGCACGCAATGTTCGCCGCCGCTCCGCCCGAGATCCATCGTGCGGTCGCGACCTGGATCCGTTCGGGAGATCGCGCACCGCGCGCCTGTCGGACACTCGACGATTGGATCCAGCGCGGGCTCTCTCAAGTGCCCGCTCCGCTCGCGCGCAAGCGCCTCTCCGGCCGCGGAGAACGCCACGACCTCGAAGCACTGCTCTCCGAATTGCTCCGCGCGGAGTTCGCGCGCGAGCCGAGCTTGCACGAGCGTCCGCCGCGTCTCACCTGGGGACGCCGCGTAGCCTCGCGCACGCGCGGTTCGCTGCGTCTGGGCAGCTACGACTCCGATACGCACGTCGTGCGCGTGCACGCGGTGCTCGACCAGGACGCCGTGCCCGAGTGGTTCGTGCGCTACGTCGTGTTCCACGAGTGCCTGCACGCGCTCCATCCGCCGCGACGCGGCAGCGACGGACGCTGGATCCACCACGGCGTCGAGTTCCGCCGGCGCGAACGGGACTACGCCGATCACGCGCGGGTGCTCGAATGGGAGCGCGCGCACTTGCGAGCGCTCGTGCGCTCGGCGCGCCGCGGAGAGCCGCTCGAGCTCGCCGCGCCGCGCGCGAAGCCCGGGCGCGTCGCGCCGGGAACGCCCAGCGCGCAGCCGAAACCCGCGACGCGCGCGCTGGCTCCGCGCGCCGTCGACAGCGCGCTCGGGAATTCCGTTCGGCTCGTGCAGTCGCTGCTCATCGGCGACTGAACGGAAGCCGCGCGTTAAGCGCGCCCCGTAGCGCAGCGAGGGTACATCCATCCCCGCGGCCGTCACGCAGGTGCCGAGCACGTTCGCGCCCAGCGCCTCGAGCTTGTTGTTCGTCTGCTCGACGAAGTGGCGCGGCGTCGAGCCCAGACGCACGACGAGCAGCACGCCGTCGGCGAGCGCGCCGAGCAGGCTCGCGTCGCTGATCGTCAACGCCTCGGGCGTGTCGAACAGGATGTAGGAGAAGCGCTGCTTGAACTGCGCGATCAAGGTGCGCATGCGCTCCGATCCGAGCAGCTCGGAGGGATTCTGCGGCAATTCGCCCGCGCCGAGGATCCACACGTCGTTGGCCGCGGTCTTGCGGATCGCGCGATCGATCGGGCACGTGCCGCGCAGGAGCTCGGTCAGCCCCTGGCGCCGCGGCAGACCGAGGTACTCCTCGATCGACGGCCGGTGCAGGTCGGCGTCGACGACCAGCGTGCGATTGCCCGGCACCTCGCACAGCGCCAGCGCGAGGTTCAGCGTCGCGACGCTCTTGCCCTCGCCGCGCAGCGCGCTCGTGATCACGAGCGTGCGCGGCGCGCCGTCGGGATTGAGCGCGTGGATCGAGTTGCGCAAGCCGCGAAACTGCTCGGCGATGTGGCCGCGCGGAGCGCGCACCATCACGAGCTCCTCGTTCTCGATCGCGACCTTGCGGTCTTCGTCGGCCTCCGCGATCTGGAGCGGGCCGGATGGGACGGGTTTGCGGGAGAAGAGCGCCATGGTCGGAGGAAGGGTGGAGCGCGCGGCATCATGTCATCGGCCGCGACGGGAATCGACGGGAGGTTTTTCCGCTGGCGGCGGCCGCGGGGCCGTTTGCGAAGCTCGAAACCGGTCAGCCAGCCGTCCTGACCGTTGGGGCAGCGCACGCGCGCGCTCGGTTCGTGGACGAACGTTCTAGCGCCCGAGTTCCGTGCACGCGCGTCAACGGCGCTGCTCGGGCAGCTCGTGATCGATCTCGCTCAGCACGGTTGCGCGCGGCTGAGCTGCCGGCGGCCAGACATCCGGGCGCAGACGCGCGGCGGCGGCCGCGGGCAGGTCGTGCAACGCCGCGCGCACCGCCTGGATCAACCCGCGCTCGGAATGCTCGTCGAGCGCCGCGCGCGCCGCCTCGAGCGCCCAATCGAGGCCCGCGATGCCGCGCTCGAGCGACTCGGGATCCTTCAGCGCTTGCAACAGCGCCGCGCGCCAGACCGTGGATCCCGAGGCCGCGGCTCGACCGGCCTTCAGTCCGGCGAGGAGGCTTCCGTCATGTGCGTCGAGCTCGGCCCGGGTCACGGCCTCGAAGCCCAGCGCGATCGAGAGCTCATCCGCTCGTTGCCCTCGAGCTCCGGCTCGACAGCGCGCGAGCGCGCGCCCGAGCACGTCGCGGCCTTGCTCGCGCGACGCGGTGCGCAGTGCCGTCGCGAGCGCGAGCAACTGCGGATCCGCTCCGCCGAGCAACGCCGTGATGCCGCGCGCGGCGCCCTCGTCGTCTCCGCGCGCGAGCTGCCAGCGCACGAGCTCGACGCGCAGCGCGCCCGACATCGACTCGGGGAGTTGCGCCGGATCGGCCCAGCGGGCCGGCGGAGCGACGTTCGCGTCGCGCAACCGGCGGCCGAGGGCGCTCGACTCCCCCGCCGCGCTCGCGCGCTCGAACAAGGCCTCGGGTCGCTCGATCGTGAGCACGCGCGCGCGCGTGTGCAGCGCCGCGCGCGTGCGCAGCGCCTGCTCGAGCAGCCACGCGCGCGCTGGCTCTCCGCGCGCGCCGAGCGCCTCGATGCGTTGATCCAGCGCGGCGAGCTCGCGCTCGCCGAGCGTCTCGTAGCCCTCCCACACGATCAGGCGCAACCAGGTGGTCACGTCGTCCTTCGGATCGTCGGCGGGCAGCGGCGCGAGCTCGAGCAGATCTCCGCCGTCGAGGTCGCGCCGCCCCGTGGCCGCGAGAGCGCGCGCGATCGCGAGCGCGCGCTGCGCCCACAACTCCGGCCTAGGCTCGCGCGTGCGATCGGCGAGATACGATTCGAGCCAGGCCTGCTCGCCGCGCTCGAAGAGCAGCGGATCGATCGCTCCGCGCCCCGCCGCCGCGAGCACGCCGTCGAGCCAGACGAGATCGGGAGCGCTCGGCGCGGACACGGCGCGCTCCACCCTCCAGCGCTCCG
Source organism: Planctomycetota bacterium (assembly GCA_044228975.1). Lineage (GTDB taxonomy): Bacteria > Planctomycetota > UBA1135 > UBA1135 > JADJNY01. The sequence goes on from JBGATX010000086.1 coordinate 18,349, forward strand.
CCATCCAGCGCACGCCATCCGGCCAACCGCACGCGCCGAGCGCGCGAGCCGACGAGCGACGACGCGCAAGACGTTCGTCGCCATCGGTGGCGAGACACCAGTCGGCGATGCGCTCGGCCGCATTGCGCGGATGCTCGGCCTCTTCGGAAGCGAGCACGACGAAGCGCGCGCCCGCGGTCGCCGCACCTTGCGCCGCATCCTCGGCTTCGGGTGCGAAGCCGAAGCCGATCAGCTCGAGGTCGTGCGCGCGCGCCAGACGCGAGAGCACACTGTCGAACGGGCCTTCGAGCGGCTGCGCGTCGAGCGCGGGACGCGCGACGATCTCGATCTGCGGCTCGAGCACCAGCGGCGGCGCGCCGGCCGCGAGGCGCGAGCTGGTCGAGCGCGAGATCGACGCGACCGCTCGAAACGCGAGGATCGAGCACGAGCCACTGGCCGAAACGGCCGTTCAAGGCGCGCGGCACGTCGGCGCGCGCATCCGGCGCCGCGACCCACGCGGCCGACAGCGCGCGACGCGCTCGACGATCGCGGAGCGTCCGACGAAGCTCGCACGCTCTCCTTCGTGCACGCGAGGCGCACGCCGAGCTCGAGGCCGTCTTGCGCGCGCGCGAGCTGTTGCGCAAGCGCAACGACGACCCACGAGCCCGCGCGACACGTCGCGAGCACGCGCTCGAACGCTGGCACGTCGACGTGGCGCGCGAGCCACCCTCCGCGCGCTCGCGTTCGTTCGAAGAGGGCGCGGAAAGCGCGGTCAACGCGCGAGGTCGAGCGCCGTCGCGGCGCGACCGTCGCGGCGCCGCGACGGCGCCGGACAGGATCCTGAAGACGAAGAGCGCGGCGCCGAGCATCGAGGACAGACTACACGAGCCGCGCGCGCCGTCCGAAGCCGCCGGCTCGCGCTCCCGTCCGTGGACGCTCGCGCGCGAGCTGCTAGGCTGTCGCGCCGATGTTCAAGAAGCTCCTGATCGCCAGCCGCGGCGAGGTCGCCGTGCGCATCGCCGCGCGCGGCGCGCGAGCTCGGCGTGCGCACGGTCGCGGTCTGTTCGCAAGCCGATCGCGGCGCGCGCTGGCTCGAGTTCATGGACGAGAGCGTCGCCATCGGCGGCTCGGCGCCGCGCGAGAGCTACCTCGTCGCCGAACGGATCGTGCAAGCCGCGTTGCAGACCGGCGCGAGCGCGATCCATCCGGGCTGGGGCTTCCTGGCCGAGAACGCGCGCTTCGCCGCGCTCGCCGAGCAGCACGGCACCACCTTCGTCGGTCCGTCGCCCGAGGTCATGCGCAAGATGGGCCTGAAATCGCCCGCGAAGGAGGCGATGCGCGCTGCGGGACTGCCCGTGATCCCCGGCTCGCGCGGATTGCTCGCCGACCTCGCCGCGGCGCACGTGTGCGCGAAGGAAACGGGCTATCCCGTCATCCTCAAGGCCGACGCGGGCGGTGGAGGTCGCGGCATGCGCTTGTGCCGCAACGACGACGAGCTGCGCGCCGCGTTCCCCTCCGCGAGCGCCGAGGCGTTGTCGGCCTTCGGCAACGGCGCGCTGTACCTCGAGAAGTACCTCGTCGGCGGTCGCCACATCGAAGTGCAAGTGCTCGCCGATCGCTTCGGCCGCGCGCTGCATCTGTTCGAGCGCGAGTGTTCGATCCAGCGCTCGCACCAGAAGCTGATCGAGGAGAGCCCGAGCCCCGCGCTCGATGCACGCGCGCGCAAGGAGCTCGGCGAGCTGGCCGCTCGCGCCGCCGCGTCGATCGGCTACGTCGGCGCGGGCACGATCGAGTTCCTGCGCTCCGCCGAAGGCCCGATCCACTTCATGGAGATGAACACGCGCCTGCAGGTCGAGCATCCCGTGACGGAGATGATCACCGGCGTCGACATCGTGAAGGAGCAGCTGCGCATCGCCGCGAACGAGCGGCTCGCGCTGACGCAGGCGCAGATCGCGCCGAGCGGGCATGCGATCGAGTGCCGCATCAACGCCGAGGATCCCGCGCAGGGTTTCCGGCCGTCCCCGGGCGTGCTCACGGCCTTCGAGTTCCCGCTCGACCGCGGTCCGGGCCGCGTGCGCGTCGACACGCACCTCGCCGCGGGCGACGAGATCCCGCCCTTCTACGATTCGCTGATCGCCAAGGTCATCGTGCACGGCGCCACGCGCGAGGCGGCGATCGAGACGATGGTGCGCACGCTGAGCGCCGCGAAGGTCGCGGGCGTGCCGACGACGATCGAGCTGCATCTCGCCGTGCTGAAGAGCGACGAGTTCCGCCGCGGCGAGTACGACACGCGCTCGATCCCGGGCTGGAAGCCGGCGATCGCCGTGGCGCGCTGAGCTCGCACGCGCGTCGTCCGCGCGCCGACGAGCGCGTTCCGCGCGCGCTCAACGCAACTCGACGACCACTCCGTCCTGCGCATCCTCGACGCCGCCGACCCAGCGTTTGGGCGGCGCGTCGAAGTCGACCGCGAGCGTGACGCGCTCACCCTCGGGGAGTTGCACGACGAAGCGTCCCTGCAAGTCCGAATGCACCTGATCCGTCGCGCCGCTCGGCGTGCGCGCGTTGATCAGCGCCCCTGCGAGCGAGCGACCCTGCGCATCGACGACCTGGCCGCCGAGCGCGCGGTTGCGACGCAGCACGAGTTGCGCCTCGGCGCCGTCAGGTGCCAGATCGCGCAATTCGCCCGTCGCGAAAGGCCGTTCATCCTCACCATTCGCGAAGCTCGCGCGGTGCATCACGCTCACGCGGTAGCGCGCCGGAGCGAGACCCTCGAAACGCACGCGGCCGTCGCCGTCGACCGGCGCGCTGCGCATCTCGAGGCGCTCGTCGGCGCGGTAGAGCAGTGCCCAACCGCCCGCGATCGGCGCGCCATCGGGGTCGACGACGCGCACGCCGAGTGCTCCGCCCGCCGCGAGCGCGAGATCGATCCCGGCGAGACGCGCGCCCGCTTCGACGTCGAGGACGCGCTCGGCGACGCGGCCGCGATCGGCGGTTAGCGCCCATACGCGATGACGTCCCGCCGCGAGCCCGGCGATGCGGAACGTTCCGTCGGCGCGTGTCGTCGCTCGCAGCGTGCGCAGCGGATCGAGATCGAGCGTGTCTTCGGATGCGCGCGAGCCCGCCGCGGCTCCACCGCCGATCGTGACGCTCGTCGTGATGGCGTTGTCGGCCTGCGGCGCTCCGTCGACACGCCGCGCGATGACCTGCGCGCCCGCGAGCGGGCGACCGTCGAGAGTGCGCAGCGTCCCTTCGAGCCGCGCGTCGGGTGCGAGCCTCAGGACGACGTCCGCGCGCGCGACGTTCGCGCGCACTCGCAGCTCGCCGCTCACGCGGCCTTCCGCGCGTGCGACCAGCAAGTAGTCGAGGTCCGTGCGCGCATCGACGATCGCAAATGCGCCCGCCCGGTCCGTGCGCGCCGTGCGCGCGTCCCATTCGGCGCCGGATGCCGAGCGCGGTCGCGACCACGCGAGCACCCACGCATCCGCGACGGGCGCGCCGTGCTCGTCCTCCACGCGACCCGCGAACGCGACGCCTTCCGCGAGTTCGAAGCGCAAGGGCGCTTCCTTCGCGCGGCGGAACGCGCACGCGAAGCCCGGCGCGCGCGCGCAGAGATCGAAGGGTCCGCCGCGGTCGGGCTCGCGCAGCACGAAGCGCCCGTCGGGCCCCGCGAGCGCGCACGCGCGACGATCGCGAGCGAGCGCGATCACGGCACCTGCGATCGGCGCGCCGTCCGTCTCTCGTACGACGATTCCGCTGCGCTCGAGGCCGGGGCCGAGATCGAGCGCGCGCTCGATGCGCTCGCCCGCGCGCGCGCGCACCTCGAAGCTCGCGAAGCGCGGCCCGTCGGGCGCGCAGGCGTAGATCGACCACGCCCCGGGCGGGAGCTCGTCCGTGCTCCACACGCCGTCGACGTTCGTCACACCGCTCAGGCAGGGCGTCGAGCGCCCGACTCCATCCACGTCGAGGCTCGCACGCGCGCACGGCGCTCGGCTGAGCTCGCGAACCGAGACCACGAGCGTCGCCGCGTGCGCCAGGCGCACCTCGAGCACGTCATCCGCCGCGACACCGTCGACGCGCTGGAGCGCGAAGCCCGGAGCACGCGCGCGGAGCACGAACACCGGCGCGGGATCCGCGACGAGACTCCAGTTCCCCCGCTCATCGCTCGTCGCGTTTGCGACGGCGAGCTCCTCGTCGGCGGCGACACCGCGCGGGAGCTCGAGCCCGCCTGATCCCGGCCGCACCAGTTCGAGCGTGGCACCGACGATCGGCGCGCCGACCGCGTCGATCACCCGGCCGCGCACGGCGCGAACGCGCGCCGGAGCGCTGCGTGTCGGAGGCGTGGCGCCGAGAGCCGCGCCATCGAGCGCGTCGAGATCGTTCGCGGCTCTTCCCATTCCGTTGGCCAAGGACGGCGAACGGCTCGTGTCGCCCGGGCTCCACCACGTTCGCCACGCCAGCAGCGCGACGACGGCCAGGACGGCGACCGCGACGAACGCGAAGCGCGCTGCATTCGGGACGCGCGTCAGCGGGGAGCCGCCTGCGGCGTGCGTCCCGGCGCTCGACGCGCTGCTCGCGCTCGATTCGAACGGCTGCACGGGCCCGCTCGCGTCCGCGAGGAGCGCGAGTGCGCGCAACGATCGCGCGCGATCTCCGCCGTGCTCCGCCTGCAGGCGTTCGCGCAGACGCGCGTGCGCGCGCTCGAGCCGCGAGTTCACCGTGCGCACGGGCACGTCCATGCGCTGCGCGATCGCGCGCGGCGGCAGCTCCTCGAACCAGCGCAGGATCACGGTCGTGCGGAACGGCTCATCGAGCGCCTCGACCGCCGCGACCACCTGCTTGTGCAGCGCGAGGCGCGCGAGGCCGTCGAGCACG
>JBGATX010000087.1:0-17829 GCA_044228975.1 Planctomycetota bacterium
GCGAGCGACGCGAGCTTCGGGAAGTCGCTCCGCGCGGGAGTCGAGAGCGCGATCTGCGCGTTCGCGACCGGCGTGCCCGCGGCATCGACGACGACTCCAGCGAGCTCGACCGCGTGCTCGGCGGCGTGCGAGGCGTTCGCAGTCGCGATGTTCGGCGCGCGCTCGACCTGCTCGCGATCGCTGCGCGCGAGCTCGGACATCAATGCGTACTCGGGAGCGGCATTGCTCGCCACCGTGGAAGGCGTCGAAGGCTCGAGCGCCGCAGGCTCCCCGCGAGCGTCCTGCTCGCGCGTCGAGAGCGCCTCGCGCGGATCGTCGCCCACCGACCAGCGCCACAATTCGAAGATCGTCAGGCCGGCGGCCACGAGCAAGGCGAGGAGCACGAACCGGCGCATGGAAGTGGTCCGCGGCTGAGTCGGAGTGTTTTCGACCGAGGGAAGGCGACGGGGCCGTGGCACAGGTACGGCCTCAGTCGCGCACATGTTGGCGACGAGGGCGCCGGCTTCGTTCCGCTCCGACTCCGTGCCGCCGCCTCAGGCCGCGCTTCGCTCTCTCACGGAACGAGAACTGGGGCGAGCACGACCCGGAAACCGATGTAGTTCGACGTGGCACCGGGACCGCCGCTCCACCGGCTTGCGGAGAGACAGCTGCTCGAGTAGAAGGCCCAGCCGCCGCCGCGGACGACACGGCGGTAGCCTCCCGTTACGAACGGGTCCGTAGCCGGTGCGGCTGAGTAATCCGCGTACGAATCGAGGCACCATTCCCACACATTGCCATGCATGTCGTACAGGCCCCAAGCGTTGGGGGCGTAGTTGCCCACCGGAACCGTGCTGAGCACTCCGCAGTACGAGTTCGAGTGGTACGACCAGTAGAAATTCGCGTCGCTGCAGAAGAGCGCACCTCCCACGTTGAACTCCGTCGTGGTCGCCGCTCGACACGCGTACTCCCACTCGGCCTCGGTCGGCAAGCGGTACTGATAGCTCGCCGGAACGTTGCCCAACGCGGACTGCTGGGCGGTCAATGCCGCGCAATACGCCTGGGCATCGAACCAAGTCACCGAATCGACGGGGTTGTTCGCGCCGAGGTAGTACGAAGGGTTCGTGCCCATCAGCGCCGCGTACTCGGACTGCGTCACCTCGTGCTGCCCCATCCAGAAGCAGTAGCTGATCGTGACATCGTGCACCGGGCCAAGCGGTCCGAAGTACGGCGGACCACTGGCCGCGTTCGATCCCATTTGAAACGACCCCGCCTGGATCGCAACCGTCCCCGGCGGGGTAGGAAAGTTCTCGGGGCACTCCCTCGACCACAGGTCCGCCCCCACGGACTGTTCTTGTCCGACGACGCCTTCGATCACGGCGACGAACTTCAGATCGGTCCGTGCTCGCACGTTCGGATCGGGGTACGTGATCGGGTTCGCGAGCGCCTGAAGCGGCGCAAGGACGTTTGCCGCTGTGGTCACTGCCACGCCAGGCGCCAAGCCGCCAAGGCTGGGAACGACTACACCAGGCACGGGCAACATGCGCCCGCTCACGGTTTCATAGCGCAGGGTCACCGTTGCTCCCGCCGCAATCGTCAGATCCGACGCGCTCGCACCCGGCACGCTCGAGACGTTGGTGAGCTTGAGACGGCCCTCACTAGGCACGGTGATCGTGTCGATGTCGGCCTCGATGCCCAGTCGGAAAAAGTGATTGATCGCGCCAGCACATTCTGAGACAGCACGCGGGATCAACGTCACCGCGTGCCCACGGACCACGTCGTCGTCCGGCGAGAGCAGCGTGAATTGGCGCGGGTCGCCCATGCTGTCCACGAGATCGCGCAGTCCAGATCGCTCGCGCGCCATCTTGAGGGGCGGAATCGTGTTGTGGAGCGCAGTCGTCGCGAAGACGTAGTTCTCGGTGAACGGGAACGTGCCCTCGGTTCCTTCGTACGTCTCGGTGTCGTCAGGATGGGCGTATCGGTGGGCCAACAGGCTCTGCCAGATCGTGTCGTCGCTGAAGAACTCGCGGTTCGTCCGCGCGGCCGACTCTCGTACGTAATCCACGATTCGATTGCGGTAGGTCGCCCCACCGGAGTTGCGCACGGCCGTCGCAACGCTCGAGTCGAGATTCGCACCGTCCAGGCTCACTGCCCGCGCAGCCCACACCTCCAAGGCGCTGTAGCCATCCGGCACCAGCACATGGTTCGAGTGGGAATCATCGCGCGTATGGGAGGGTTGGTGTGCGTCCTGGATCAGATGCAGTACCTGACCAAGGGACCGGAACAGATCGACCCGATGGGCTTCCCGGTCAGCTGGAAGTTGCTCCGTGAGCGACGCAACGAAGTGCGTGCGGGCGCGGTCCCAATTGAACACGTTGGACGCCTGTGTCGACGCCCAAACGTCACTGGGAGCACCGAGCAAGCCGAGGTTGAACCCTTGGAACGTCACCCCGTCGAGGAAGTGATTGAGGAACCTCCAACTCGACGGGCTCCACCTATCATGCGCGTCCTCCGTCGCACACCCAGCGACGATCAAATCGACCGCGCGCGGATTGGAAACCCGCGCCTCCGACACTCGGTCCAGGTCAGCATTGAGCGCAGCGAGGCTCGGCCCAGCAAACGTCGTCTCGGGCAGGTTCCATTCCAGACGCGCGAGCGTCGGCGCGAGCACGCTCGAACGCTCGACGGCCTTGGCGCCGAGGTACCGGTGGGTGCTGACTTCGTACGGCACGGTCGGCAGCGACACGACGGCGAGGACTCCGACGATCTGCATGGCGAGTCTGGATGGAAAGGGGTGGTGGGAATCAAAGACCGAGCAACGGCAGGCAGAGACTGAAGAGATCGTGTCGCTGTTTGATCGCGATCGACGGGCGGCTCACACGCATGACTGCTGCACGCAAGACACATCGTGTCCCCGGAGGACTCGATTGAGCTGCCCCGTCGCGTTGTCGACGCGGTCCATGGGAATCGAGAACACTTGAATCGGCATGTCCTTGCTCTTTCCACTTGCCACCGAGTCCGCTGAGCACCTCCACCGGCGGCGGCATCTCCGGCTGCGCTCCGCTGCGCCTCCGTGCTGCCGCCCCAGGCCGCACTCGGTTTGCTCACGGGACGAGAACCGGGGCGAGCACAACGCGGAACCCGCGGTTGTCGAACCAGTAGCTGGGATCGGACGAGACCCGGAGCGCGGACCGACAGACCTCTGAGTTGCCGTCCCACTGGCCGCCGCGCATGACCCGGTAGGGCCCGCCCGTGACGAACGGATCCGTGACCGCTGCGGCCGAGTACGGCGCGTACGAGTCGAGGCACCACTCCCACACGTTGCCGTGCATGTCGTACAGGCCCCACGCATTGGGTGCGTAACTGCCCACCGGCACAGGGCCGTCGAAGAAGCTGCCGCAGTACGCGTTCGAGTGGTGCGAGTAGTAGAACTTCGCGTGATTGCAGAGCAGCGCGACTCCCACGTTGAATTCCGTCGTCGTCCCAGCGCGACACGCGTACTCCCACTCCGCTTCCGTCGGCAACCGGTACTGATAGCCAGGAGGAATGTTGCCCAACGCCGACTGTTGCGCCGTCAATGCCGCGCAGTACGCCTGGGCGTTGAACCAAGTGACTTGCTCGACGGGGTTGTTCGCGCCGGGGAAGGACGACGGGTTCGTGCCCATCAAAGCGGCATACTCGGACTGCGTCACCTCGTGCTGCCCCATCCAGAAGCAGTAGCTGATCGTGACGTCGTGCACTGGCCCGACCGGCCCGAAGTACGGTGGGCCGCTCGCCGCGTTCGATCCCATCTGAAACGTCCCGCCCTGAATCGGCACCATTCCCGGGGGCGTCGGAAATCCAGGGCAGCCCGACCACAAGTCGGCCCCTACGGCCTGTTCCTGTCCAACCGTGCCTTCGACCACGACGACCAACTTCAGATCGCTCCGAGCTCGGACGTTCGGGTCGGGAATCGCGACGGGATTCGCGATCACCTGAAGCACTCCGCTCACGTCGACCGGCAGCGTCACTGTCGAGCCTGGCGGAATAAGCCCAGGTTGGGGCACGACCACGCCAGGCAAAGGCAACAAACGTCCGCTCAGGGTTTCGTAGCGGAGCTCAACCGTTGCGCCCGCCGCGAGCGTGAGATCCGCGACGCTTGCGCCCGGCACACTAGAAATGTTGCTTAGCTTGAGCCGGCCTTCTCCAGGCGCAGTCGTCGTGTCGATGTCGGCTTCGATGCCCAATCGGAAGAAGTGGTTGATCGCACCGGCAGACTCCGCAACGGCACGCGGAATCAGGAGCGCCGCCTGCCCGCGGACGATCTCGTTGTCGGGCGAGCGCAGCGTGAAATGCCGCGGGTCGCCCCCGCTGTCCACGAGACTTCGCAACCCCGAGCTCTCTCGCGCCATCTTCAGCGGAGGTGTCGTACTGTGGAGCGCCGGCGACGCGTAGACGTAGTTCTGGACGAATGGAAACGTCCCCTCCGACCCCTCGTACGTCTCAGTTCCATTGCCAGTTCCGTTCGGATGAGGGTATTGGGGGATCCACAGGCTCTGCCAGATCGTGTCGTCGCTGAAGAACCCGCGGTTCGTTCGCCGCGCCGACTCGCGGATGTAGTCCACGATGCGGTTCCGGTAGGTCGGCCCACCAAGGTTGCGAACGGCCGCCGCGACGCTCGGATCGAGATTCGTGCCGTCCAGGCTCACTGCGCGCGCAGCCCACAGCTCCAGTGCGCTGTAGCCATCCGGCACCAATGCGTGGTTCGAGTGCGAATCATCGCGCGTGTGGGAAGGTTGGTGCGCGTCTTGGATCAAGTGCAGCACCTGCCCCAGTGAGCGGAACAGGTCGACACGATGGGCTTCACGATCTGCGGCAAGCTCGTCGGTGAGCGACGAGATGAAATGTGTGAGAGCGCGTTCCCAATTGAAGACGTTCGAGGCCTGAGAAGATGCCCAGACGTCGCTGGGAGCACCGAGCAAGCCACCAGCGAAGCCTTGAAAAGTCTCACCGTCGAGGAAGTGGTTGAGGAACCTCCATGTCGATGGGCTCAATGTGTCATGCGCGTCCTCCGCCGCGCAGCCGGCCGCGATTACATCGCTTGCGCGCGGGCTGGACAGCGGGCTGGATACCCAGGGCTCCGACACCCGGCCCAGGTCGGCATTGAGCGCGTCGAGTCTCGGCCCAGCAAACGTTGTTTCGGGAAGGTTCCATTCCAGACGCGCAAGCGTCGGCGCGAGCACGCTCGAGCGCTCGACTGCCTTGGCGCCGATGTACCGGTGGGTGCTGACCTCGTACAGCGCGGTCGGCATCGACACGGCGGCGAGGAGTCCAAGGATCTGCATGGCGAGGCTCGATGGCGAGGGGTGGTGGGAATCAGAGACCGAGCAGCAACCAGCGGCGCGAGACGAGATCGCGCCGGAACTCCATCACGATCGGCTGCGCCTGGGGCGTGCCAGGGTCGACCATGGCATGCACCATTGCCTGCAGCTCGGAGCGCGAAAGCTCCGTCGCGGCGCCAACTCGGCCCGCGAGAGCGCGGTAGGCCGGCCCCTTGATCGGATTCGCCAGCAAGGTCGCAAGCTCCTCCCCGACCTCCGGCGCGACGAGGGCGCGGGCGGCCGGATCCAGACTCTGGCTCACCGCGGAGAAGTAGCGCATGAGCACGCTGATCGGGCTCTCCCCGGCCGGTTCGGAGATCTGCACGCGCTTCAGCCGCGCAGCACCGGCGACGGCGAGGAGCGACTCTCCGCCGGGCGTGTAGGCTAGTGCGAGCGGTGCGTCGGGCGCGAGGTCGAGGCCCGCGCACACCGCGCCGTCCCGGTTGCAGCGCAACAAGCGATGCTGCGCCGGATCGGCGACCAGGACGCCGAGTTCCACGTCCACGCACGCGCGGGACGGACGCACGGGATCGACGCCGACCGCCGCGGGAAGGTAGGCGACGCGCGTTCCGCCGAGCTCGAACACCGCGACATCCCCGTCCGCGCCGTCGACCACCGTGAGGTGACCGGCGAAGTCCGCCACCGAGCTGGCGGGGCGCGTCACGTCCGCGCCGGTCGGAAGCTGAAGCTGGAATTGGCCCGCGCCGTCGAAGAGCTGCAAGCGCGCGTTGACGGAGTCCGCGACCCAGAGATTCGCGCCGTTCGCGGTCTGCAGCCACTGCACGTCGACGGGGTCGTTGAACTGACCGTCTTCACTCCCAAGACCGCCGACGACACCGCTCGTGCCGAAGGCGGCATCCGGCAGGAACCCGTTCGCGCGGGAGAACTTCCGCAGTTGGTGCAGCGCCCGGTCGACGGCGTACACGTTGCCGTCCTCGTCGAGGTCGATGGCGGAGAGGTTTTGAACGGACGCGAGGGTGTAGGAGGCGACCGCGGCTCCGCCTTCCGTGAAGACGTGGAGTCGCGAGTCCTCGGTCAGCGCCAACACTTGGTGGTTCAGCCGATCGACGGCGACGTCGCGCGCCGGCACCGGGAGCTCGAATTGGCCCGGGGTCTCCGTCACGCTGGGCGGTCCCGTCACTGTGATCGCCACCGGGTGGGCCGTCGAGTCGGCGAGGAGCCCGCTCGCCAGGCGCACGACGATGCGCGGCACGTAGTAGCCCTCCGTCGCGTACGTCCACGGCATTGCGCCTGGGAACGGGACATCCAGACGACCGTCGCCGTCGGCGTCGATCCATCCCTCCACGGGCGCGCCGATGCCGACGAAGCTCGCCGCGATCTGGATGGGCGTCGCCGTGCTGAAGACGGTCGTGGGGTTGGCCGAAAGGATCACGCCGTCGACGGGTGTGGCCGCGCGAGTCACCTGCAGGGTGCGCGTGACGAGCTGTCCGCTCGGCAGACGCGCGCGGACGACGAGCTGGTTGGCGCCCTCCCAGAGCGGAACGCCGACGGCGAAGCTCTCGCCTTGATACGCATAGGCGTTCGTGCGCACGCCCTGCGTCCCGGGAAGCGTGGAGGTGAGCGAGCTCGACTCGACCCAGGCCTCCTGCCAGTTCGCTCTCCAGATCCGGACCGTCACCGTTGCCGTCGGGATCACGGCTCCGTCCGGCGGTGAGAGGACGAGACGATCGACGGGCGTGACGGTCCCAGCGGCCGGTGGGAGTGGCGGCGCAGTGGTGAGCTGACTCGGTCCGCCGGACACGCTCTTCGATTCGTCAGCGCCGCCGCACGAAGCGAAGCCGACGACCACGAAGCAAGCGAGGACACCAGCAACGCGCGGAAGTTGAAGCATGGAAGCGAGTGTGTAGAACTGGCGGGAAGGGAATCCGACGAACTCACAATCCGGGCGAGAATCTGCAAGTCGGAGTGGGCCCAGACTACGCGACCCAGACGTGGCCACAATCGGGCGCTCGCGAAGCGACGTTGCAGCTCCTAGTTCGGCGCGCGCCCACTCGAGCGCACGCTGCGTGAGGAACAGCCGCGCGCATCCGCCCGCCGCCATGCCCTACAATCGCCCAGGATGAGCGTCGCACCCCCGCAGCGCGCGCGCTGGAAGACCCGGCTCGCGCTGGCGCTCGGATCGCTCGTCGTGGCGCTCGCGGCGGCGGAGGTCGTCACGCGCATCTGGTTCCCGGTCAAGTACCGCCAACCGGTCGAGCCTCCGAGCGGTCACGTGTGGACGACCGTGATCCACCAGCCCTCGACGACGCCGGGGCTCACTTACGAGTTGCGCCCGGGCGCGGAAGGCGATGCGAAGGACGCGCACGTGATCGTCAACGCGCTCGGCATGCGCGGGCCGCTGCCGGTGGAGCCCAAGCCGCTCGGGAACCTGCGCATCGCGACACTCGGCGACTCGGTGGCCTTCGGTTTCGGCGTCGACGAGTCGCAGATGTTCACGCGCGTGCTCGAGCAGAAGCTCAACGCGCGCGCGGAGCGCAAGCACGACTACGAGGTGCTCGATTTCGCCGTCACCGGCTATTCGTCGCGAGAGGAGGCGAGCGTGCTCGAGTTCAAGGCGCTGCCTCTCGCGCCCGATCTCGTGCTGGTCGCGTACTACCTCAACGATCCGGATTTCGGGCCGGTGAACGCGCTGCGCATGGCCTTCCACAAGGCGGAATGGTGGGAGCATTCGTCGCTGTTGCGCTTGATCGCCGGCAAGCGGCAGGAGTGGGACGAGCAACGACTGGGCGGCGGCGACTACTACCGCTGGCTGCACAACGAATCGACGCCGGAATGGAAGAGCGTGCCGCAGGCTTTCGCGCGGATGCGCGAGCTGTGCGCCGCGCGCTCGTTGAAGGTCGTGCTCGCCATCTTCCCGACGTTCAAGAACTACGAGCGCTGGCCCGACTACCCGTACGCCGCCTTGCACGCGCAGGTGCGGCGCGCGGCGCAGGCGCAGCAGTTCGTCGTGCTCGACCTGCTCGACGTGTATCGCGATTCGGGTGAAGCGCCCGCGCGTATCTCGCGCGATCCGGATCATCCGGGCGCGATCGGACACGAGCTCGCCGCGCGCGCGCTGATGCAGCTCCTGCTCGAGCGGCACGAAGAGCTGTTCGGGGTCGCGCCGTGAAGCTCCTCCCGCGCTCGCGCTGGCTGCGCGGCCTGTTGATCGTGCCGCTCTCCGCGATCGCGGCGTTGATCGGTGCGGAGCTCTACCTGCGCTGCTTCCGCCCCGTCTCGTACCGCGCGCCGCTCTCGAAGCCGCAGGACATCGCATGGAGTTCGCTCGTCCACCGCCGCTCGAGCGTGCCGGGCCTGAGCTACGAGCTCGCGCCGAACGTCGTGCGCGACGTGCGCGACATGCACATCGAGACGAACAGCCTCGGCATGCGTTGTCACGAGCCGGCCGCGGTCAAGGATGCGAGCCTCGTGCGCATCGCGGTGCTCGGCGACTCGGTGACCTTCGGTTTCTCCGTGCCGGTCGAGGACACGTACTGCTCCGTGCTCGAGCGCGAGCTCAACGCGGCCGAACGCACCGGCGGCAAGCGCTTCGAGGTGCTCAACTTCGGCGTCGGCGGCTACAGCACGCGCGACGAGGCGGTCGTGCTCGAAGCGAAGGCGTTGCCGCTGCAACCCGACCTCGTGATCGTCGGCTACTTCCTCAACGATCCGGATTTCGAGCCGAGCCAGCCGCTGCACCGCTACTTCCGCGGGACGGAGTGGTGGGAGCACTCGCACTTGCTGCGCTTGATGGCGAAGCGCCGTTTCGACCTGGAAAAAGAGCGTTTCGGGGGCGGCGACTTGTACGCCTTCTACCACTTCGAGGGCGAGGCGCGCTGGAACAGCGTGCTCGCCGCGTTCGATCGCATGCGCGCCGCTGCCGAGGCCGCGCACGTGCGCATCCTGCTCGTCGTGTTCCCGGTGTACCTCGGCTTCCCGAGCTTCGAGCTCTACCTGCACGGCTTCCTGCACGACAAGGTCGTCGCCGCGGCGAGCGAGCGCGGCTTCGCGACGCTCGACCTGCTCGCCGCGTTCCGCGCGAGCGGCGCGACGCCGGAGGAAGTGCGCGCCGATCCCGAACACCCGAACGCGAGAGGTCACGCGATCGCCGCGCGCGCGATCCTCGAGAAGCTCGTCAAGGAGCGCGCGAAGCTGTTGCCGGGGTGGTGAGGTGCAGAGTGCGCATGTCGCGCGTCAGAACTGAAAGTAGATGAACGGCTTGTACCCCGTCGCGACCCACGGGAGGACGAGCGCCCAGCACACGCCGTAGACGAAGGCGAAGCCGGCGGCGGGCAGTCGCTGCTCGACGCCCGCGACGAGGCGTTTGCGCGCGGCGAGGTGGACGAGGAGCAGCACGGTGAGGAAGGGCCACCAGAGCGCGCTCAACGTCGCCTCCGAGCCCTGCAGTCCGAGCATCGCGCGCCACACGGCGAGCGCGACGTCGAAGTTCCCCGCGCGGAACACGACCCACGCGAGGAGCACGGCGAGCGGCGTGAGCACGACACCTGCGACCGCGACGAGCTTGCGCAACGCCGATTCGGCGGCGACGGCACGGCTCCACACGCGTTGCACGACCAGGTAGAAGCCGTGGAGCAAGCCCCACACGACGAAGTTCCAGCTCGCGCCGTGCCACAGGCCGCACAGGAAGAACACGAGGAACAGGTTGAAGTAGGTGCGCCCCGCCGATCCGCGATTGCCGCCGAGCGGAATGTAGAGATAGTCGCGGAACCAGCTCGAGAGGGAGATGTGCCAGCGGCGCCAGAAGCTCGCGATGTCGGTCGCGAGGTACGGGAAGTCGAAGTTGAGCGTCAGGCGATAACCGAGCAGCGCCGCGCACGCGATCGCCATGTCGGAGTAGCCCGAGAAGTCGCAGTAGATCTGCACGGCGTAGAGCGCGACCGCGAGCCACGCATCGTGCGCTCCGACGGCCTCGGAGTGCTTGAACACGACATCGACCGTGCCCGCGAGCTGGTCGGCGATGCACGTCTTCTTCAAGAAGCCGATCAGGAACAGCCACAACGCCGGACGCACGTGCACGTCGGCCCAACGTCGCATCGAATCGAGCTGCGGCAGGAAATCGACCGCGCGCACGATCGGACCGGCGACGAGCTGCGGGAAGAACGTGACGTAGAGCGCGAAGTCGAGGTAGCTCTTCGCCGGCCGCATCTCGCGCCGGTACACGTCGATCGTGTAGCTCATCGACTGGAACGTGTAGAAGCTGATCCCGACCGGCAGCACGATCGAGAGCGTCAACGGCGAGGCCTCGAAGCCCAGCGCGTGCGCTAGCTTCACCGCCGAATCGAAGAAGAAGTTCCAGTACTTGAAGAAGCCGAGGATGCCGAGGTTCCCCGCGATCGAGAGCGCGAGCCACAGGCGCCTGCCGCCGGGCGGCCGTTCGCGTCCCAGCGCCGCGCCGATGCCCCAGTCCATCGTCAGCGTGACGAACATCAGCGCGAGGAAACGCACGTCCCACGCGCCGTAGAAGACGCAGCTGCACGCGAGCAGCCAGAGCTTGCGCGCGGTCGCGTTGCGCAAGCTCCAATGCACGACGAAGGCCGCCGCGAAGAGCACGAAGAAGCGCGCTTCGGTGAAGTTCATCGCCTCGGGACCTGCAGTCGACGCGCGGCGACGCGCGACACGCGCGAGCCGGTCACTGCTTGCTGCCCTTCTCCAGGTGCGAGGCGAAGCGCTCGGCGAGGAGCGCGGTGAAGCGCAGGGCACCGTCGCGCGACAGATGTCCGGGGTCGTAGCGCGATTCGATCGCGAAGAGGTCGGGGTGGAGCTCCGGGCGGTTGAAGTCGAACAGCGTGTCGAACTCCCCCGCCTGCTCGAGCGCGCGGCCATCGGGTGTCGCCACTCGCTGCGGCAGCACGACGACGATCCACTGGGCGCCGATCGAACGCACGAGCTCCCTCTGCTCGCGAATCGCCGGCAGGTTGAGCGTCTCGACCGGCGGAAGAACCTCGTTCTCGCGTCTCAACTGCTCGATGCGCTCCCAGTACGCCGCCTGGTTCGCGCGCAGGTAGCGGTAGCGCTGCGACGATTCGTCGTCGGGATCCTCCTCGAACGACATGTAGCCGCGCCCGCGCTCGATCTGCTCCGCCGTCATTCTCGGTCCGCGCGCATCGACGAGGTCGCGATCGAGCCAGGCACCGAGGATCGCGGCGCCCTGGCCGTAGTTCGACAGGTTCCACAGACCGAGCCTGGCGTGGTACGCGGCGAGCTCGAGGCGCTCGGACGCTTCGAGCGCGGCGCAGCGCACCGACCCCAACGCCGCGAGCGTTTCGGCCGGCGTGTGCCAGCCGACGACGCGCGAGCTTTCCTTGTTCTTCTCCTCGTAGCGCGGGTCGAGAACGCCGTTCTCGCAGAGCACCCAGCGCAAGCGACGCGGCCGGCGCTCGACGATCGTGCGCAGGATGCGATCGAACTCGAAGGGGGTCGCTCCGCGGACGCCGAAGTTGAACGAGCGCACGTGGATGCCGCGCGCGGCGAGTTGCTCGTCGAAGACGCGCGGGTCGAAGGCGCGGAAGACGCGGCTCGAGCCGATGAAGACGACGTCGTACTCGTCGGCGTGCTCGTCGAACCAGCTCATCTTGGCCGCGAGGCCGTACTCGGCCGGCCAGGGCACCAGCGCGCGAATGCCCAGCGCCGTGAGCGCGAATCCGGCACCGGCGAGCGCCGTGAGGAGCAGCGTGCGCACGCCCTTCATCACCGCGATCGTCCCGCCCGGAGCGGGAGCGCGACAGGGGCTGGACGGAGGGGACTCACGATCGGCCGGGCGAGTCTAGGCAGGCCTCGATGCACCCGCCACAACGGGCATCGTGCATGTAAATCCCGCTCGAAACCGGAGCTTCGCCCTGGCGTGACTACTACCTGAGTAGTAATTGTGGTCCCGTCGCCGCCGGACTCGCTCGGGACGCCTCGAGCATCCGCCGCCGCGACGCACGCCGATCCGCAGCCTCGATTCGATCCGCCGCGCCCGAGCACGCGCACGGGAACGCCGGATTCCGCCGCACGAAACTGGAGGACTCCGATGGGAGACAAACACATCCTGGGTGATCTGCAGTACGCGATCATGCGCATCCTTTGGCGCAGTGGAGAAGCGACCGTCGCGCAAGTGCAGGAGGCGCTCGAAGGCGATCGCGATCGAGCCCTCACGACCATCGCGACCATGCTCGCGAAGATGGAAAAGAAGGGCATCGTCGCGCACCGGAGCGAGGGCCGCCAGTTCGTCTATCGCACGCTCGTCAGCGAGGCGGAGGTGCAGCGCTCGATGGTCGAGGACCTCACCGGCCTGCTCTTCCGTGGCGACTTCACGGCGCTCGTCAGTCACCTGCTGACCGAGCAGGAGATCGACGGGGCCGAGCTCAAGAAGCTCAAGTCGCTGATCGCGGAGCACGGCTCCAAGGAGCGTCGCCGTGGTCGCTGAATCGCTCGCCGCCGGCGTGCTCGCGTGGCTGGGGACCTACGCGTTGCACTCGACCCTGCTGCTCGCCGCGGCCTGGGCGCTCTCCGCGGCGCTCTCGCGCTCGCGGCGTCTCGCCGACAGCCTGCCTTCGATGCGCGAGGGCCTTTGGCGCGTCGCGCTGCTCGCGGGCATCGTCACCGCGAGCGTGCAACGCGCCGCGCAGTTCGACGCGCGCGCGGTCTGGACCATCGAATCGTCCGAGCTCGCGCTCGACGCGAGCCGCGAGAAGCCCTGCGAGCTGCCTTGCAAGTCGGAGAGCGCGCCGATCGTCGAGGGAACGGCGCCTGCCGCTCCGTCTCCGGTCGTCGCGGCGCTTCCGCGTTCGGAACCGAGACCTTCGGCGAGCGGGCCCGCCGCGAGCACGCAATCCGCGCCGCGCTCCGAGCTCGTCGCCGCCGCGCCTGCTCCGCTGCATGCCGCGCCGCGCGCGCCGCGCGAACCGGGTGCCGCACCAGCACCGATGGCATCGCCGCACTTGGCTTCGAGCGCAACGTCCGCGAACTCGAGCGATCCCGCGAACCGCGCGGAGTTCGAGCCTCTCGCGCGCGTCGACGACGCCGCGTCGGAGAACTCGGGGCGCTGGACGCTCGCCGCACTCAGCTTGTGGGTCGCCGGCGTCGCCATCGGCGGTCTGCGCTGGCTGCGCGAGTGGTTGAGCTTGCGACGCACGCTGCGCCGCCGCGTCGCGCTCGACCGCGGCTTCGCGGCCGACGTCTTCGCCGATCTGTGCCGGCGCAGCGACACCCCCGGCGTGCACTTGAGCTGCGCCGCGGGACTCTCGACGCCGATCACGATCGGGATCCTGCGCCACGAGATCATCGTGCCGCCGCGCGCGACGACGCAGCTCTCGCGCGACGAGCTCGAAGCGATGTTCGCCCACGAGCTCGCCCACGCGCGCCGCGACGATCCGTTGTGGCTCGTGATCTACCGCGCGCTCGAGGTAGCGCTCTTCTTCCAGCCGCTCAACCGCGTGGCGCGCGTGCGGCTGCAGGACGACGCGGAGCTGCTCGCCGACGACTGGGCCGCGACGCAGGTCGAGGAGCGCGTCTCCCTGGCGAGCTGCCTGACGGAGATCGCCGGCTGGATCGTGAACGATCGCGAGCGCCTGCCCGCGCCCGCGATGGCCGCGCGCGGCTCGCGCCTCTCGCTGCGCGTGCACCGGCTGCTCGACGACGAGCATCACCCCGAACGGGCGCGACGTCCGCATGGTCTCCTGCTCCTGGCCGGGTTGGCGGTCACGGGCGTCGCGCTTTTTGGCCCAGGCGTCGCGGCGCAGACGCGCGCCGGCACGCACGCGCCAGAGCTCGCGGACGCGCAGCCCGCGGCGTCGTCGACGGAACCGCAGGCCACGATCGCGCTCGCGGAGCGCGCCGGCGAAGGACCGGAGGTCACGCTCTTCGGCGCGCCCGCGCGGCTCGCGACGGATGCGCTCGGTGGGCGGACGGTGCTCCCGACGGAGCCGCTGAGCTACGTCGTGCTCGCGACACCCGTCGAGGGCGTTCCGCTCGTCGCGCGAGCGCTGGAGAGCGGGCTGTGGCTCGATCGCCCGACCGCGGACTTCGCACGCTCCCCCGCGCGCTTCTCCTTCACGAGTCCGCGGACGCTCGCGGCGCCCGGCGCATCGTTCGGACTGCCGGCGATCGCGAGCGCTCCCCGGCGCGCCGACGAGCAGCAGGAAGTCGACGCGACACTCGCTGCGCTCGACTCGCTCGAGCGCGAGCTCGGCAGCCTGCGCAAAGAAGCGTCGCGACGAAAGATGTCGTCGTGTCTCGCGCAGCAGCTCGACGAGCTCTCGAGCGAGCTCTCCTCCGTGCGCCAACAGCACGCCGAGCTGCTCGACCTCCTGCGCGACTTCGAGAACACCCGGTCCGCCAGCGCAGACCTTCCCTAGAGCCCACCCCGAACCGACGAGGAATTGCGATGAGTACGACGTTGCTACGCGTGCTGACGACCCTGGGGGTCGTGGCAGTCAGCTCCTGGGCCTGCGTGATGCCCTGCGATCATCAACACGGCTGCCACTGCACGGCGACGACCGTGCAAGTGCTGCCGGCGCCGAACACGACGGTCGCGAGCGTGCCGGCGCAAGTCGTGCACGCACGTGCGCGGCGCGGCGCGCCGCAGACGGTGCAGGTCTTGACGAGCCATGGCGGTTGCTGCGCCCAGAGCTCCACGTCCACGGCTGTCGGCAGCTGCACAGCCTCCGCCAGCGCATCGCCGGCTCCCGCCGGCGCGCAAGCGATCGGCAACGGAGTCTGCATCACGACGCCCGGTTCCGCGTGCCAGCCGGCGCACAGCGCCGCGAACCCGGGCGGAGCGTGCGGCGCGCACTCCGACGCGATCACGATCGAGACGATCGATGAGGGCGAGGGGGACGGCGACGGCGACGCACAAGCGATCTCCACGCCTGCGGGCACGATGATCGTCCGGGCGCGCGCGAGTGGCGGATCGGACTGCGGGTCGTCGGCTTCTGCCCCGGCCTGTGCGGGCGTGTCGACGAACTCGCTCTTCGGCTCGCGGAGCTCGGCACCCGTGCGCGTCGTGCGCGTGGGCGAGCACGCGCCGCGCGTGGCCATCGTCGGTGAGCAGGCGCGTGTACCTCGATCGAGCGAAGCTCCCTCGGCCGCGCCGGACCGCGTGCGCTCGCTGCTCTCGCGCGTGCGCTCCGCGCCGGCCGCCGACGGAGCACCGGCGACGCCGCCCGTTCCCGCGGCTCCGGCATTGCCGCCGCCGCTCGCGCCGGGCGCAGCGCCCGCGCCGTGTGAAGCGACCGCACCGTGCGCTCCCGTTGTGCCTTGCCCTCCGTGTGCACCGTGCCCGCCCTGCGCGCCGTCGGAGAACGAGTCGGTTCCCGGGCTGGGATCGTTGATGCGCGTGGGAACGCCGGGGTCGGCGTTGCTCGCGGATCACGCGCTCGCGGCGCGGTCGGACGATGACGATGACGCCGATGGCGATGACGCCGACGCCGACGACGGAGACGACGAGGGCGACGACGACATGGAGCTGCCGGATCTCGCTCCGTTGGCCGAGCTCGACGCCTTCGCAGAAATGCAGCCCTTCGCCGTGGCCGTCGCTCCGGGCTTCGAGTTCGACTTCGACGGTCCGACCTGGGCCGGCATGGACGACGAGACGCGCGCGGACATCGAGGAAGCAGCGCGCGACGCGGCGGAATACGCTCGCGAAGCCGCCCGAGCCGCGCAGGAACAGGGCGCGCAGTGGCGCGAGCATGCCGCCGAGTGGAAGGAGAAGTGGCAGGCCCATGCCAAGGAATTCGCCGAGCGCGCGCGCGAGCTCCAACAGCGCGTGCAGGAGCAGTACAAGACCTGGCGCGAGAACCAGAACGGCAGCCAGCAGCTCTTCGCCGAGCGTGCGCGCGAAGCGGCACAGGCGCAACGTGCGCACGCCGACGAGTTGCGCACGAAGCTGCGCGAGATCGAGCGCGGCCGGCGGCAACGCGCGCGCGAGCTGCGCACCGCGCGCAGCCCGCAGGACCAGGATCGCGGCAATCCGCCGGGCGGTGCCGGCGCGGGCGAGGCCGAGGCGCGCAAGCTCGCGGAGCGCATCGCACGCCTCGAGCACGCGACGCACGGCGACGCCGATGACAACGGCGACGGTTCGCGTTCGCTCGAGGAGCGAGTGGCGGAGCTCGAGCGTCGCCTCGCGGCGCACGACGACTCCGGCGGGAGCTGGATGCGGGCCCCGGAGGCGAAGGAGCGCGTCATGAAGGCTCTCGAGGAGCACGCCAAGGCGAAGGCGCACGAGAAGGCCAAGGAAAAGTCGAAGGCCTCGCCGCGCGCGTTCGTGCTCGACGGCAACGGCAAGCTGCGCGCGCTCGCGCCGAACGAAGGCGGTTCGAACGGCAAGGGGTGGAACTGGATCGACGCCGATCAGGCGGCGCGCGCGTTCGGCGGCGGCGACGCTCGGGGCCGCGGCCAGAGCGAAGCGCGCTCGGCCGACGAATCCAGGATGCGCGAGGAGATCGACCGTCGGATGGAGACGTTGCGCGAGCAGATGGACGCGCTGCGTGAACGCATGCAGAAGCTGCGCGGCGAGATGCAGGAACTCCCGCGCGCGACCCGCTGACCGCGCGGAAGCTCGGGCTTCCGCTCGGATCACGCGCGAGCGTGGGACGTCGCTCGCCATCGCGCCTCCGGCGGTCACGCCGGGGGCGCGACCTGTTTCAGGCGCGGCCCGCGGCGGACGCGTCGGCGCGCGGTTCGAGCGCGCGGCGCGTTCGAGGAAGCGACAGCGACGCGCGCCAACGTCGAAGCCGAACGCAGGCTCGCGCGCGCGGTTGCTCGCGTCTCGATCCCGATCGGAGTCGTGAGCACGGACGTCGCCGTGCGGCCGTCCCTCGCCCTCGAGCGAGCTCGCTCAGTCGCGCTGGACCTCGAAGCCGGCGTGACCGCGCGCTTCGACGGCGTCGACGTCGACGCGCGCGACCTGGGCGGCGGGCGGACCGTGGTGAAGCCACTGCACGAGCTCCTCGACCGCCGGGCGGGCACCCTCGATCCACACTTCGACGCGTCCGTCGTCGAGGTTGCGCACCCAGCCGGCGAGCCCCAGCCGTTCGGCGGTGCGCCGCGTGAAGTGACGGAACGCGACTCCCTGAACTCTTCCGGACACGAGCACTCGTACGGCCTGAGGCATGCGCGCTCCGCGGCGCGGCGCAGATCACGGACGCGCGCGGAGGAGGAAACCTACTCGCACGAGCCGCTGTCGGAAACCTCCCCCACCGGCGATTACGATGGCGGCCATGCTCCTCGCCGCACTGCTCGCCGTCCTCGCGCCCTCATCCGACAACCTGCCGCCGGCGCTGGCCGGAACCTGGCGCGCGACGTTGAAGAGCCCCGGCGGCGAGCTGCCCTTCGAGCTCGAGCTCTCGACCGGCGGACCGAGCGCGCGCATCCAGAACGGCGCGGAATCGATCTCCATCTCGCCCGTGCGTTTCGAGAACGGCGAGCTCGTCCTGGGCTTCCCGCAGTACGCCTCGGAGATCCGCGCGCGGCCGGGCGCCGACGGCCGCAC
>JBGATX010000087.1:17860-22428 GCA_044228975.1 Planctomycetota bacterium
GAAGGAGACGCGCAGCGAGAAGCCGGCGACGATGGCCCTGCACGCGGAGCTCGGCGCCGCGCCGCGCTTCCGCAAGGAGGGCTCGAGCTCGAGCGCATCCGTCGCGGGGCGCTGGAGCGTGCGCTTCGAGAAGTCGAAAGACCCCGCCGTGGCGGTGTTCGAGGCGGCCGGTGACACGCTCACGGGCACGTTCCTGACGACGACGGGCGACTTCCGCTACCTCGCGGGCAGCTTCGAGGGCGATCATTTGCGCCTTTCGTGCTTCGACGGCGCGCACGCTCTCCTGTTCGACGCGCGCCTGAAGGAAGGCCAGCTCGCGGGCGACTTCTACTCGGGCGACGCCTCGCACGAGACCTGGACGGCCGCGCGCGACGACAAGGCGGCGCTGCCGGACGCGTGGAGTCTCGCGCGCTGGGACGACTCGTTCCCGCTGACGCTGCTCACGTTCCCCGACGTCTCGGGCAACGAGCGCTCGCTCGGTGAATGGCTGCCTTCGTGCCGCGGACTGATCCTCGTGATCTCGGGCTCGTGGTGTCCCAACTGCCAGGACGAGATGCACGACCTCGCGCTGCTCGACCGCAAGATGCGCGCGAACGGGCTGGCGATCGTCGGGCTCTCCTTCGAGCACTCGGGCGACTTCGCGCACGACGCGGAGCTCGTGCGGCGCTCCGCGATCCGGCACCAGGCGGCCTACCCGATGCTCGTCGCCGGACGCTCGGAGGCCCGGCTCTCGGCGCAGGCGCTGCCGCCGCTCTCGGGCTTGCGCGCCTTCCCGACCACGATCTTCTTCCATCGAGACGGGCGCGTGCGCGGCGTTCATTGCGGCTACAGCGGTCCGGGCACGGGTGCGGCGCACGACGCGCTGGTGCGCGAGTTCGAGCAGATCGCCGAGGAGCTCGTGAACGAGCCCGCCGCTCCCGGCAGCACGATCTGGCCCAAGATCGCCTCGGGGCGCTGGGTCGACGAGCCCAACGGCTTCGTCACGACGATCTTCGGCAACGAGCGCGACGGGCGCTATTCGAGCAACGATCCGAGCTACGAGGCCGACATGCAGAGGATCGGCGGCCAGCTCGCGCTGCGCGCGCAAGGCTCGACGGTGGTCTTCGAGGATCGCGCCTTCCATCTCGACCTCGAGGCGCAAGCACTGCTCGATCCCTTCGACGTCGGACATCGCCTCGTCGCCGAGGAACGCCCGACGAATCCGAGCCTGATGCGCACCGACGCCAACGGCTTCGCCATCGCCGTGCCTTCGTGGGCCGTGGCGCCGGAGCGCATCGCCGACGCACTCGAGCAAGCGAATCCGCGCGCGCGCCGCGACGCGCTCTACTGCGCGGCGCGCGCGACGCGAGAACGAAAGCTCGCCGCGCCGGTCGATCCGACGCCTTTCCTCGACGACGCGGACGTGCTCGTGCGTTGCCAGGCGGCCTGGCTCGCGGGCAACCTGAAACGCGTGGAGGCGCTGCCGAAATTGATCGAGAACGCGACCCACGGATTCGCGCCGCTGCGGCGCGAGTGTGCGCACGCGCTGGGCCGTCTGGGTCGGAAGGAAGCGCGCGCGACGCTCGAGACCTTGACTCGCGACCTGGATCCGCTGGTCGCGACACACGCGCGCGCGGCGCTGGCCGAGCTGGCGCGCTGATGACGTCGCGACGATGAGGTCGCGCGGGAGCGCGCGACGATGCCTGCGGCGCACGGCACGCGCGCGCCGGCCGCGGGCTCAACGCGCGAGCGCGCGCACCTGGAGGGCGCGCAGGTTCACGCGCGTCCGCTCGCGCGAGAAGCGCAGGCGCAACGGACCGTCGAGATCGGCGGCGTCGATCTCGACGTGCACGCGGCTCGCGCCCGCCGCGGCGCGCGCCGACGCGACCTGCGCGCGACCGTAGCGTGGCGCGTGGCGCGTGCGGAACATGACGTCGACGAACGTGCTCGCGGGCGTCTCGAGCTCCAGGCTGAGGATGCAACCGGCGCCGTCGGCGAAGGTGAAAGGCGCGAGCTCGAACCAGTCCGCGCCGGACTCCTGCGCGATGCGCAACTCCCGCTCGCTCGCGCGCACGCTGCCCGCGCCGAGAGCCGCGAGCTGCGCCTTCGCGGCGCGCGCGTCGAGCGTGAAGAGCACCTGCCGCGCCGCCTCGAAGCGCGCGCGCAGGGGATCGATCCCCGCTTGGATCAGCGGCACGGGCCGATCGACGACGATCTTGCGCTCGGCGTAGAGCTCGATCACGACGTCGGGGCGCTCCAGCTCCACGCGCTCGGGATCCAGCGCACCTTGCCAGGCGAAGTACGCGCGCGAGCTCGAGAGCGCGATCAGCTTGCGCATGCGATCCCCGAAGGAATCGTGGTAGAGCACGATCCGCGGCGCATGTTCGTCCGCGCCCAGCACGCTGACGTGCGTCTCGTCGGCGGAGTCGCGCGCGAGCTCGCAGTCGTAGCCCCACTCGATCTCGCCGATGATGCGCGAGCGCTGGTGCAGCAACCCCTCCATGCGCAGCGACGACGCCCACGTGTCGCCCTCCAACGGATCGTCCTGCCAGTGCAAGGAGCTCGGCGCGCGCACGCGCAGGTTCGGATGGCGCGCGCTCAACGCGTCCGCGATCGCCGCGTAGGCCGCGAACATGCCGCGGTCGGTCCAGTGCGTGCCGAGCGGGTAGTAGGCGAAGTCGCCGTCGCGATCGCGCGCGCGTTCGGCGCGCAGCACGGGCCGCAGATCGAGGAGCTGCACGCTCGAGTGCGCGCGCATCCAGTCGACGATCTGATCGTACGCCGTCGGCGCGCGCGGCTCCCAGCCCGCGGGCAGGCGATCGGGATAGATCGTGCTCTTCTCGGGCGCGAAGGCGATCAGGTACGACGCGCCGTGCGCTTCGCAGAAATCGCGCCGGCTCTCGAGCACGGACTGCCAGTTCTCGAGTCGACTTCGCGAGAGCACCGTCTCGCCGCGGCTGATGTCGAGCATGCCCAGCTGCGTCGGGAAGACCCAGCGCTCCCGACCGATCACGGCGCTCGCCGACGGCGAGACGCCGAAGCCGAGGATCGAGACGCGGCTCTTGAGCCGCAACAGCACGTCGCGCAACCCGACCGCGTCGCTCCACCAGGCCTCGAAACGCCGCGGGTAGAGCTGCAACTGCGCCAGGTCGCGCGGTCGCTCCGGCAGCGAGTTGGGTACGCGCCGCTCGACGGCGATGTCGGCGCGCGCTCCCGGCCGCGCGATGCTGTCGACGGCCGGGGCGATCAGCGCGACGGCGAAGAGCGCGATGGCCAAGCCATCGAAGGAGCGTCGCACGCGCGCGCTCACGCGTCTCCGCGCCCGGCGCGCGCGAGCGTTCCACCCAGGCCCGAGTGCATGCGCGGCTCGAAGGGCAGGGACTCGAGGATGCGCGCTTCGGCCGCGCACAGCTCCGACAAGCGCTCGCGCACGCGCTCGACCGGGTAGTGCTCGCGCGCGAGCTCGACGAAGAGAGCGCGATGGCCGGCTTCCGACGGCACGAGCGCGCGGTAGAACGCGGCGAGCCCGGCGTCGGAGAGATGTTCGGCGAGCAGCACGAAGCGTTCGAGGCTGCGCGCTTCGATCAGTGCCGAAACGAGCAGCCGATCGAGCAAGAGCTCCGGCGCGCGATGCGAACGGCAGGCGAGCAGCCCTTCGACGTAGGGATTGGCCAGCGCCGGCGCGAGCACGCCGCCGCGCGCATCGAGCAGAGCCATGACCTGCGCGAAGTGCGCGAGCTCCTCGCGCGCGACCTCGCAGAGCGCCTGCACGAGATGCGGCTTGTCCGTGTGACGCGCGAGCAGCGCTTGCGCCGACGCCGCCGCGCGCAGCTCGCAGTGCGCGTGGTCCGAGAGCAGCTCGAGCGGCTGCGCCTCGACGCGCCGCACCCATTCCGTCGAAGTGATCGAACCCAGACGCCACATCGGGGAGAAGTCTAGCGGCTCGAATCGGGTGAAGGCGGTTGCGGAAGTGGTGCCGTTGATCGAGCGCGCCGCTCCAGCGCTCGAGAGGCGAGCTCCACGTTCGTGCTTCGCGCAGTCATCCACCGCGAGGCGCGCAAGAGAACCGGAGCCCGGCGAGCGGTGGTGGTCGCCTGTCGACGGCTTCCCGGATGTCGCGAGCCCAGCCCCGGCCTGCGCGCGCGGGGCGGGCGATGCCCGATCACGTCGTGTGCCTCCACGTGCAGGGCGAGCGGGCGAGCGGGCGATCGACGCGTGGCTCGGCGACGGGCTCGGTTGCATCGAGGGGGGCGCGTCGTGACGTCGCGGGCGCGAGCCGGAGCCCGGCTGCATTCGACTCGATTCCGGTCCCGCAGCGCGGCAACGTGATCCCCGGCAGCGGCGCGACGCGCCACCACCCGACGCGCTACCGCAACTCGTCTCCGTACTGCACGAGCGCGACGTTCCACACGACGGACGGCTGGCGATCGTCGTGTGACGCGTCAGGGCTGGAGCCGCACGCCGACGAGAAACGTGTCGGCTTCGTCGGAGGTCGTGCGCGCGCTTCTCGAGCGCACTTCGGCCAACGCCTGGGCGATGCGACGTGGCGTGCAGCTCCCAGAGCCGATCGCCGATCTCGAACGACACAC
>JBGATX010000294.1:0-2572 GCA_044228975.1 Planctomycetota bacterium
CGCGCGGGGTCCAGTTTTCAGAGGAGATGCAACGCTGCGGGGCAGGCGACGTCGCTGGGAAAACTTGCGCGCACTCGCGGCTGTTCCTCTTCCTCCATCATTCCGGGCGCGAGCACTTCTGCGTCAGCCGCGACGACAGGCGCGCGTCGTTCTCGAGTGCTCAGCCCGCCGCCTTCTTCACCGCCGGATCGGCGTAGTCGAGCTCCCACGCCGGCGCCGCGCCGCCTGCACCCGTCAGGTATTGCTCCATCCACTGCATCATCCGCAGGCTGTAGTCGAGCTTGTTCGCGCACTTGCGGTTGCCGTGACCCTCGCCCGGGTAGAGCACCAATCGCACAGGCGCCTTGCCGCGCAGCTTCAAGTGGCGATAGAGCTCGCGCGACTGACCCGGGTTCACGCGCGGATCGTCCTTGCCGTGCAGGATCAGGAGCGGTGTCTTCGCGTCACCCGCGTACTTGATCGGCGAGCGGTCGAGGAAGAAGTTCCAGTCGTCCCACACGCGATGGCGAGCGTGGACGTGGAACTCCTCGTTGGGGATGTCGGTCGTGCCGAGCTTCGAGATCTTGTCGCTGATGCCGACGAACATGACTCCGGCCGCGAAGCGATCCGTGTAGCGCGTCGAGCACCATGCGGTCGCGTAGCCGCCGTAGCTCCCGCCCGTGACGCCGACCTTCTTCGTGTCGACGAGCCCGGTCTGCACGAGATGATCGATGCCGTCGATCAGGTCGTCGAACTCCTTGCCCGCCGGATCTCCTTGCGAGAGCTTGCTGAACGCGAGACCGCGGCCGGTGCTGCCGCGATAGTTGGGATGGAACACCGCGAAGCCGCGCGCGGCCGCGACTTGACCGGGCTTGGCGTACGCGGTCTGCCAGCCGTTCTGCTCGTGCGCTTCGGGACCGCCGTGCACGTACACGATCAGCGGCACGCGCGCGTCGCCCGCGCGCTCGAGCGGATGGATGAGCACGCCTTGCAGCTCCTGCCCGTCGCGCGCCTTCCAGGTGATCGTCTCCTGCTTCGCGAAGCGATAGCCGTCGAGCCACGGGTTCGAGTGCGTGCGACGCGTGGGGGCGGTGTCGCCGTGGCTCATCGTGAACACCTCGGCCGGATGCGTCGGCGTGCTGGCGATGAAGGCTGCGTGTTGGCCGTTCGAGGAGAGCGAGAACGCGGTGAGCACGGCCGTGCCGGGCGCGACGATCGTCTTCATCGTTCCGCCGTCCACTGCGAGCTTCGCGAAGCTCGTCTCCGTGCCTTGACTGACGATCGCCATCAGGTCGTTCGGCCCCTGCCACGCGAAGGCGTCGAAATCGAGCGCTTCGCCCGCCGCGAGCTCCCTCAACGCTCCGCCGCTCGCGCCGCCGACGAAGAGGCGCGCGTCGTTGGGGTCGTTCATGTCCGCGCCGCCGAGCAGCGCGATGTGCTTGCCGTCGGGGCTCCAGTCGATCGCGCCGAGCTTGCCCTTGTGCTCGAAACGCGCCGCGATCTTTCCGCTGGCGACATCGACGATCGCGACGGACTGCTCCATGTACTCGTCGTCGACGAGAGGCGTCGGAGCGAGCGATACGAGCAGGCGATCGTCGACCGGGCTCCATTGCACCTGGTGCAGCGAACCTTCGAGCGCGAGCTCGCGCGGTTTGGAATCGACTGCGTCGATCTCGGCGACGAAGAGCTTGGCGCGCTTGACGTCCTCCTCGTAGATCTCGGCCTTGAAGCCTTTGTCTTGCGCCTTCTTGCGTGCGTCGGAGTCGGCGTCCGTCGACACGAACGCGACGCGGCGGCTGTCGGAGGCGAAGCTGTAGGCCTGGATGCCGGTCGTCGATGCGAGCGCGCGCCGAGCTTCACCGCCGTCGACGGGAACGATGTAGAGCGAGTTCGCCTTGTCGTCGCCGCGTTTCGCGGTGAAGGCGATGCCAGTGCCGCTCGGCAGCCATTGGATGTTCGAGACCTCGCCCTTGCCGCTGACGAACGCGCGCGGCTCGCCGCTCGTGCGGCCGACGATCCAGAGCTCGGTGAAGTTGGCGCCGTCGTCGTCGACCATGAGCTTGCGCGGCACGGAGAGCGTGTAAGCGACGAGCGCGCCGTCGGGCGAGATCGCGACGGCGCTGACGTTCTGGATCTCGGCGACGCGGTGGGGAGTGAGCGTGAGCGCGTCGGCGGGGTTGGCGTGGAGCAGGCGCGTCGTCGCGAGCGACAGAGACAGGAAGACGGTCGAAGCGATGATGAAGGAACGACGGTGCAGCATGAGAGAGAGCTCCGGGGGGAGGGACGAGGCGCGCGATTCTCCGCTGGAATCGACGTTGGCTCAAGGGAGCTCGCGCTCGAGGCGCGCGGGCGCGCGTTCGGCGCTGGTCTTCGTCACACGCGCAGCGTGCAGACGGAGCGGCGCTGCCGGAACCGGGCCAAAGGCAGAGTGCAGAGCAACGCGCCACACTCGTGTGCTTCCATGAGAGGGCCACCCCCCGTCAAGGCCCCGTCCGAGTTTCCGCCACACACCCCGTTCCGCCACGCTTCCATTCGCAGTCTCGAGGGCTCCGTGTTGGAGCCGCTGCACGTTGGAGTCCGTCCAGTCGGGCCC
>JBGATX010000088.1:0-16186 GCA_044228975.1 Planctomycetota bacterium
CGAGGAGCGAGCCCGCCGAGGCGCGGATCGACGACACGATCGACGACAGGGCGCGCGCGAGCGCGAAGATGCCGCCCGTCGCGACGGCGCCTGCTCCGATGTGCTTGACGTAGTTCCCCCACACGTCATCGGGCGACATGTCGCGGATCAACACCGTCGCCGGCGCGAGCGGGGTCGCGAGGCCGCTGCCGAAGAGCAGGATCAGCGGCACGAGGATCAACGACGCGAGCACGCTGCCCGCGACCATCATCACCGACGTGCGATAGCCGATGATGTAGCCGACGCCGAGCAGCTCGGGCGCGACGTCGCAACCGAGCGCCGCGCCGCGGAAGAACGAGATCGGCGTCGCGAGCGACGCTTTGGCGCCGCCGAGGATCGCCTGGAAGGCCTTGAACGCCGCGCCGATGCCCAGACCGACGAAGACTTTCGTCGCCGACGTGCCACCGACTTCGCCGGCTTGCAGGATCTCGGCGCAGGCCTTGCCTTCGGGATAACGCAGGACGCCGTGCTCCTTGACGATCAAGTAGCGCCGCAGCGGCACCATCAAGAGCACGCCGAGCACGCCGCCGGTCACGGCGATCAACGCCGTCGGTCCGACCTGCAGCGGATACCCGAGGAAGATCAGCGCCGGCACGGTGAACACGACCGCCGAGGCGACCGATTCACCCGCCGAGCCCGTCGTCTGCACGATGTTGTGCTCGAGGATCGCGCGCTGCCCGTTGCGCCGGCGAATCGCCCAGATGGCGAGCACCGCGATCGGAACCGACGCCGACGTCGTGAGGCCGACGCGCAGCGCGAGGTACGTCGACGCCGCGCCGAACACGACGCCCAGGATCGCACCGAGGATCAGCGCGCGCGCCGTGAGCTCCGGTGCGACCTCGTCCGCGCGCACGCGCGGCTCGAAGGCCGCAGGAGAGCTCGGACCGGTGTCGGCCGGTGCGCTCACGCCGCAGCCGGCTTCTTCGTCGCGACCTTGATCAGGATGAAGCCCAGCGCGACGTAGAAGATCAGGCCGAAGAGATCGAGGTTCATCCAGCCCGAGATGCTGTGTTGGAAACGCTCGCCGATCCCCTGACAAACCGTGAGCACGTCCGTCTCCGCCGGTTGGCCGTCGGCGCCGGTCGTCTGGAACGTGATCGCTTTCAGGATCGCGCTGAAGACCCCGGTGAGCGTGCCTCCAGCGACGAGGCCCGTCGCGAAGAGCATCCCGGTCGAGATCTCGCTCTCTTCCTTCTGGCCGCGCAGCTTGTCGCACACCCAGCGCAGGCAACCGCCGACGAAGATCGGGAACGTCGTGCCGATCGGGAGGTAGACGCCGACCGCCCAGGCGAGCGGTGACACGCCGCACAGGAAAACGGTCAGGCTGAGCCCGGCCCCGACGAGGAGGAACGCCCAGTCGAGGTTCTGCGACATGACGCCCTTGATGATCGTCGCCATCAACGTCGCCTGCGGCGCGGGGAACTTCGGCCCGCCGATGCCGTGCGGCTCGAGCGGCGTCGCGTAGGCGTTGTCGAGGAACTTGACCGTGAACCCGATCACGAGCGTCGAGACGACGACGCCGATGATCAGGCCGATCTGCTGGCGGATCGGAGTCGCGCCGACGAGGTATCCAGTCTTCAGGTCCTGGCTCGTCGCGCCGGCGTTCGCCGCGGCGATGCACACGATCGCGCCGACACACAGGGCGATCGGCTGGTTGACGTCGCCGCCCATGCCCATGGCGAGGAACACCGAGCACGTCGCGAGCAACGTGGCGATCGTCATGGCCGAGATCGGATTCGACGACGAGCCGATGATCCCGACGATGCGCGACGAAACGGTCACGAACAGGAACCCGAACACCAGCATCATCAGCGCCATCGCAACCTTGCCGCCGAAGCTGCCCGGCAGGATCGGGAGCAGTGCGAGGATGCCGACGAGCATCAAGGAGCCGATGATCACGAAGGACATCGGGAGGTCGCGCTCGGTGCGCAGCATGCCGCCCCCTGCCGCGCCACCCTTGATCGAGCCCATCGAACCGCGCAGCGACTTCACGATCGTCGGAAACGTGCGGATGAGCGTGATGATGCCGGCCATCGTCACCGCGCCGGCGCCGATCAGGCGCACGTATGCGCGGTAGTAGCGCTCGGGGCTGTCCGTCGCGCGCCAGCCGTCGATCGCGCCCTGGCTGAAGCCGAGCGCCGCGAGCTGCCCGTCGATCGCGCTGTCGGCGATCGGCAGCACGGTCAGCAACGGGATGAACACGAGCCACGCGATCACGCCGCCCGACACCATGATCCCGCCGATGCGCGGACCGAGGATGTAGCCGACGCCGAGGTACTCGGGCGAGATCTCGCAGGAGACGAGGGCGTTCGGGAGCTTCGCGACCGCGCTCGTCGCGTACGTCACCGCCTCCTTCCAGAAGACGAAGATCGAGTTGAGCGCCTTGTAGACGGCGGCGACCGCGACGCCGCCGAACACGAGGCTCGCCATCTTCCCGCCCTTCTCGCCGGCGATGAGCACGTCGGCGCACGCCGTGCCCTCGGGGTATGGCAGGTTGGCGTGCTCGGCGACGATCAGCGACCGTCGGAGCGGCACCATGAAGAGGACGCCGAGGATGCCGCCGGTGGCGGCGATCATCATGATCTGGAGGTAGTTGAAGTAGTCGGCGCCGCCCGAGCCGCTCGAGAGGAACAAGAGCGCCGGCACCGTGAACGCGACACCGGCGGCGACCGACTCGCCCGCCGAGCCGATCGTCTGCACGATGTTGTTCTCGAGGATCGTTGGCCGTCCGAAGAGGCGCAGCACCGAGATCGAGAGCACCGCGATCGGGATCGACGCGGAGACCGTCAAGCCCGCCCGGAGCGCGAGATACACCGTCGACGCGCCGAAGAGGACGCCGAAGAGCGCTCCGAAGACCACGGCCTTGACCGTGAACTCGGGAATGTTCTGGTCGGCGGGGATGAACGGCTTGTGCTGCGCGACCGGTTGTGTCGGAGCGGCACTCGGCTCTTGGTGACCCACGCGTGTCTCCTTCTCCTGGGATCGAGGCGCGGGTGGCGTTCGCCCGTGGCGGCGCCTCGTCCCGGCGTGGGGATGCTAGCGGGCCGGTCCCCGCGATCAAGTTCGGGCGGGAGCAACGCGGCGAGCTCGAGCGCTCGAACGCGTTGGTTCGCCTCGCGCCGTGCTCACGGATTCACGCGCCAGAGCGTGCCCGCCGTCGCGTCGAGAACGAACAGCTTGCCGGCGCTGGTGAGCGCCATCGAAAAGGCGTGTCCGGCCGGGAAATCGCTCGCGATCACGGCGCTGGCGCAGTCGGCGTGCAACGCGCAATCGCAGCTTCCATCGCTGTTGCGCCGGCGCAGAACGCCGGTGCCCGAGTCGATCCAGAAGACGACGCCGCCTTCGCTGATGACCGGCGCGACCGGATGGGCGAGCTGCGCGGCCGTCAACGACGCTCCGCCGGTCGTCGCGTTCACGCCGTCGCCCGCGAGCGTCGTCGACTCGCCGAAGAAGCCGCCGAAAGGGCTCGCGGCGCCGAGCGAGAGCGCGCGCAGCCGGTTGCCGAAGCCGTTCGCGCCGCGCTCGCTGACGAAGAGATGGTCGTCGCAGCTCACCGCGAGACCCGTGGGCGTGTCGAAGAAGGTCGAGGAGAGATCGCCGTCGTTGAAGAGCGCGGTGCCGCCGCCCGCGATGGTCACGACGGAGCCGTCGGCGTCGATCAGGCGCACGGCGTGATTGCCGGCGTCGGCGACGAAGACGCGCTGCGACGCATCGCCCGTCGGACAGATCTGCGTCCCCTCGCTGAAGCTGAACCGCGCGAGGCCCGCACTGCCCGTCGCGGCGCCGTCGGCGAAACCGGGCACGTTGTTCGGCTGTCCGGCCCAGAAGCCGATCGTGTTGGGCGTCGTGCGATCGACGGACAGGATCGTGTTCGACGTGCTCTCGACGACGAGCAGCGTGGAGGCGTCGAGCACCGCGAGCCCGGAGAGCTGCGGGGAGCCCGACACGCCTTCGAGCGCGAGCAGCGCGCCGATCGCGCCGGCGGAGACGAGGCTCGTCGTCGTCGGCGAAACGCCGGACACGTCGATCGCGACCACGGTGCCGTTCGCGCCGCTGGCGTAGAGGAGCTCGCTCCCCGCGGCCGCGGCGATCTGCGAGCTCGCGGCGATCGTCCAGCTCGGCACCGTGACCGTCACGGGCACGGTCGCGGGCGTGAGCACGGGCTCGACGCCGCTGCAACCGTTCGATCCGACCGTGCTCGGCGCGATCGACTGCCCCACCGGGCCCGAATCGGAGGCGTTTCGGCACGCGGCGAGGCAACCAAGGGCGAGCGCGGCGCTCCAGGTGAAGGGAACGCGGAAGGAAACGAGTGCGGTCCGATCGGACGAAAGCGGCATGCGCTGGAGTGTCGGTTGTGAGGGCACACGACGCAAGCCGCTCGCGCGCGTCCGCGCCGTTCGTGCCCCGCGCGCGCGCGATTCGCGAGCCGTGTGCGCGCCGTCCGTGCGCGAGGAGGTCGCGACAGCGCGTCACGCGCCGCGGATCACGTCATCTCGGCCAGGCGTCGCTCGATGAAGGCTGCGCGTGCCTGCACGTCGGCGGCATTCGCTCCGCCCACCTCGAGCACGGCGAGCTGCGTGAGCGCCCCGGCCCAGCGCGTGCCGTCCTCGGGGAAGATCGCGGTCGCCGCGCGCCGAGACCAGACCAGCCGCGCGCGCGGCAACGCGTCCACGTCTTGCGCCGGTCCGTCGCTGACCCGCGCGCCGCCGCGCGGCGGACCCGGATGCACGAGCGCGTTGTGCAGCGCGCTGCGCAGGTGGTTCACGAGCAGCGTGTGCAGGAGCTCCGTCTCGACCTCGCCGGCGATCAGGACCAGCGAGACCTTCGCCTTGACGGCCGCTTCGAGCATCGGGATCCAGTCGGTGAGCGGAGCGCGAGCGTTCGCGACGCGATGGACGACGCTCTCCCCCTCGAGCGCCATCGACCAGGCCGGCTTCTCTTCCGTCCCGAGGTACAACGGAGACCAGAGCCCGCCGCAGAGCTCGGCCGACGCGCTCGTCAGGCGCGATTCGAAGTCGACGGAGCGCTTGCACCACACGCGGCGCGGATCGCGCTCGACGCGGGTCAAGGCCTGCTCGAGGAGCGCGACGAGGTCGACGGGATCGTTCATGAGTGGCGCGCGCGGACGTGGCGACGCTCTCGAGGGCCCGGCGCGCGGGCGGAAGTCTAGCTTCGCCACCGAACGGGCGACACGCGCCGGCGCGAGCTCTCGCTATGCTGCTCGCGAACATGCACGTGCTCTTCCTCGCGCCCGAGACCGGTGTCTACAACCTGCGCTTCCTCGAGGCCCTGAAACGTCGCGGAGCGCGCGTCAGCGGACTGGGTCACGCGGCGCCCGAGAAGCTCTCCGCGGCGCTGCGGCCGCTGCTCGACGCGTACCGGCCCGTGCGTTCGATCTTCGAGCAGAGCGAGCTCGAAGCGGCCGCGCGCGAGCTCGCGAAGACGGCGAGCATCGACCGCGTCGAGACGATCGACGAGCCCGCGGTCGTGCCCGCGGCGCAAGCGCGCGCGGCGCTCGGCGTGCCGGGCCTCACGCCGGATCAGGCGCGCGTTTGCCGCGACAAGCAGGCGATGAAGGACGCGTTGCGCGCGGCCGGGCTCCCGTGCGCCGCGTCGATCGCGGCGAGCGACCGCGCGAGCGTGCAGGCATTCGCCGAGCGCGAAGGATTCCCTCTCGTGCTCAAGCCGCGCGAGGGGTTCGGGACGCTCGACACGTTCCGGGTGAACGACAAGGGCGAGCTCGAGCGCGCGCTCCAGCGCCTGGATCCGCGCGCGGACCGATCGATCGTCGTCGAGGAGTTCGTCGAAGGGCACGAGGGGTTCTACGACACGGTGACCGCGGGCGGGCGGGTCGTGCACGACTTCATCGGGCACTACTATCCGAGCTGCCTCGAGGCGCTGCAGGATCGCGCCATCGCGCCGCAGATCGCGTGCACGAACCGCGTGGATTCGCCGGGGTATCGCGAGTTGCGCGACGTCGGGCAGAAGGTGATCGAAGTGCTCGGACTCGTGGACTGCGCGACGCACATGGAATGGTTCTTCGGGCCGAAGGGGCTGAAGGTGTCGGAGATCGGCGCGCGGCCGGCGGGTGAGAGGATCTGGGACATGCACGCGGCGGGAAATGAGTTCGATTTGTACGGCGCGTGGGCGGCGGCGGTGACGGACGGGCGTGCGGAGGGGAAGGCGTCGAGGAAGTTCGCGGTGGGGTCGGTGCAGATCCGTCCCGATCGCGAGGGTCGGTATGTCGGGCACACGGGGCTCGCGGAGGCGCAGCGGGAGGTGGCGCATGCGCTCGTCGAGTGCGAAGTGCCGCGCGCCGGCAGCCCGACGCAGCCGCTCGAGAAGGGCTGGCACGTGAACACGTGGTTTCGCTTGCGCGACGCCGACTACGACAAGCTGCGTTCGATGCTCGAGTTCCTGGCGCGCACCGTGAAGGCGCAGGCGAGGTGAGGTGCGGCGACGTGTTCCAGGTGTCGGTCGGGGCGCGAATGCCGGAACCGGACGAAGGCGAAGTGAGGGGCAACGCGCCACACGCGCGTGCTCCGCATCGCGAACCCCGCGCGGAGGAGGGACGCCGCAGCGGCGCCCCTCCTCCGCGCGGGGTCTTGGGGGAGCGAGGGCGCGAGGCGGGGTGAGAGCGCGAGGCAGACGGGTTGGGGGCGGAGGGGCGGAGGGCGGAGTCAGGCGGGTTGGGGGAGGCCGAAGGTTTGTTTCACGGTGTCGCGGGAAAGGACGAGGATCGTGAAGACACCCAGCACGGTGCCGAGCGGGGCGAAGAGGCAGGCGATGGCGGCGATGACGAAGCAGAAGTGGTAGCGGCGACGAAGGCGCAATGCGTTGCCGGCGAGCGCGAGCAGGAGGGCGAAGGTCCAGCCGCCGAGGATCAGCGCGCCGGCGATCGCGATGAAGAGCCAGCCCACGAACGCGGGTGGCGGTCCGCCGCGCGCTCCTTGCATCCCGCCGTTCACCATGACGATGCCGATGATCAGGTGGATGAACGGGAAGCACGAGAACAGCGCCGTGAGAGCGGCGACGACGAAGTGGAACGTCGCGAGCAGGTCGAGATGCCCGGCGTCGCGGCGTGACTGCGAGTCCGTCGTGGCGTCCATCTGTCGTGGCTCAGCGTGGCGGGAGCCGGTGAGCGGTCGCGCGGACTCGCATCACCACGCGATGCGCCAGCCGTTGGTCACGTTGAACGTGTCCGGGGGGCAGAACGCGGCGGCGGCGTTGCGGTAGTACGCGCTGTAGAAGCGCACGGCTCCGCTGCCGGGCGCGACGCCTCCGCGCACGGAGAGGCTGACCGTGTCGGTCGAGTCCGGGAACTGGCTCGCGCCGCCGACGCTCGCGCGCGCGCGCAGACGCACCAGCGTGCCGCCCGCGCAACGCACGCCGTCGCCGAACACCGCGTCGTCGGGCGCATCGGCCTGCAGGTAGATCGCGGTCGCGGTGCCGGGCATCGCCGACGCGCTGAGCACGATCGTGTCGGGGTTGGCGTTGCCGCTCGCCGCGAGCAGCGCTCCGCTCGCGTTGACGCTGTTCGCGCAGCCGTGACCGGGAGCTCCGACGTTGCCGCACGGGCAGTTGCTCGTGTGCGACGTGTCGATGCCGTCTCCGAAGCAGAACGCCGCGCCGCTCGTGTCGATGCGCACGATCTGGAAGCCGTTCACCGACGCCGCGTTGCCCGGGATGCCGAGCGGCGGCGGCGTGGCGGCGATCGAGACGACGACCGGCACGCCGGTGCTCACGCTCACGTGGTGGCGCGCGTGCGTCGTGCCGAGCACATACGCATTGGTCCAGGCGCCGCCGACCGACTGCAACGGATCCGGGGAGCCCGAGACCGAGACGTCGGTGAGGAACGACGCGACATCGGGCGCCATCGCGTAGGTGAAGAAGTCGTACTCGCCGGCCGAGAGGTTCGTGAAGGTCCACGTGCGCGGCTGGCCCGCGGGATCGTGGATGTCCGACATCAGGTTGAGGTCGTTGACGGTCGCTCCGCCGAGGTTGGCGATGTTCGCGTAGTTCGAGCCGCCCGAGCACGTCGCCGTCACCGTCGTCACGTTGCCCTGGATGTCCGTGAGCACCGTAGGCACGCCGTTGGTGACCGGTGCGATGGTCCACAGTCCTTGCTGTCCCCCACCCGCGCTGAACGTGGCCTGAGGCACGGGGTTCCCCGTCGCCGCGCCGACGTCGATGTTGAAGCTCTGCGCACGCGACGCGGCAACGAGCGAAACGCAGACGAAGAACGGGAGCGTGGAGCGCACGAGGCGATTCGACATGAGAGCGTCTCTTCCGAGGTCAGCGCAGGGGGGTCGCGGAGGCCGCGCGCGCGGAGGTCGCGGGCCGCGTTCGAAGATAGCACGCCGCCGAGCGACACGGGCTCGTCAGCGGCGGCGCACGAGCAGCGCGAGCGCGATGCCGCCGAGCACGAGCGCGGCGCAGCCGAGGAGGCGCGGATGCAGCGTCTCGCCGAGCAGCACCACGGCTCCCGCAGCGGCGAGGATCGGCACGGAGAGCTGCGCGATGGCGGCCGCCGTCGTCGTCAACCCGCGCAACGCGGCGTACCAGATCGTGTAGCCCAGGCCCGAAGCGATCGCACCCGAGGCACTCGCCAGCACGAACGAGCGCACGCTGGCGTGGGCGGAGTGCCAGTCGATCGCGCTAGCGGCAAGCGCGAACGGCACGCTCCAGACGAAGTTCTGCGCCGTGCTCGCGAGCGGTCGCGTGTTTCCGCGCCCGAGCAGCGAGTACACGCCCCAGGCGATTCCCGCGAGCACCATGAGCGCGGCGCCGAGCGCGTCGGGAGCGCCTGCACCCGGCAGGACGAGCCACGCGAGACCCGCCAGCGCGAGCGCGAGTCCCCACGCCTGCGCCGCGCGCAACCGCTCGCGGCGCGCGAGCGCGCTGGCGAGCATCGTCGCCTGCACGGAGCCGAACAGGATCAGCGCGCCGACGCCCGCGGCGATGCGCACGTACGCGAACGAGAACGCGAGCGCGTAGCCCGCGAGCGCGAGCGCGCCGCGCCAGCTCCCGCCGCCGCGTTCGACGCGTTGCGCGCGCGCCAGGATCCAGAGCGCGAGCGCGCCGGAGACGAGGCGCACGCTCGTGAACGTGGCCGCGTCGATCTCGCGCACGCCATCGCGCAGACCCAACGCCGCGCGGCACAGGAGCGAGTTGGCTGCGAACGCGCACAGGGCAGCGATCGTGAGCGCGAGAGTCCGTCGGGAAAGGGCGTCGGTCACGCAACGCGCATCGCGTGTCTGCGCACGGCGACGCGGCGGGCGCGGAGACTATCAGGCGCAGCTCGAGCCTTGCACGCGCGTCGAGGCTGCGGCCCGTGGCGCGACTCCCCCACGCCCATGGGCGTGGCCCGCGGAACGCGGACGTTCAGCCGACGTCGCTCGTCGCCTTGGAGCCCGGGACGAGCGCGTCGCTCGACTTGATCGTCCCGCCGTCGCAGGTCAGGCGGCGGCCCTGGCCCTCTTCGAGCGTGAGCAGGTGCACGGGCTTCTTCCACAGGCGCGCGAGGTGCTTGAGCGTCTCGCCCGCGTGCGCGAGCTCGAGGTCGCGCCCGTCGTGGCGGTGCAGGAGCTCGAGCTCGCCGCGCCCTTCGCGGTCGTCGTCGACGATCTCGATCTGCGGCAGGCCGCCCCAGGCGAGCTCCTGCAGGAGCTTCTCCTTCACCTCGCGCCAGTCGCGGTCGAGCACTTCGGTGCGCCCCGTCCGGGTGTTCTTGCCGTACAGGAAGAGCTGGCTCTTCTGCGCGAAGCTCTCGTCGACGAGCTCGTCGATGAAGCTCGCGTCGTTGTGCACGCGCCGCAGGCGGAAGAGGTCGTAGCCGGTCTCCTCGGCGTGGCGGAAGAGCTCGATGCCGAACTTGTAGGGGTTGAGCTGGCCGCCGGGGCTCGCCGTCGCGCCGCTGTGGCAGTCGGCGAAGTCGATCACCTCGCTCACGTCGAGCACGCCGCCGGTGAGGATGCGGCTGTGCCAGTACGAGGCCCAGCCCTCGTTCATGATCTTCGTCATGCGCTGCGGCATGAAGTAGTACGCCTCGGCGCGCACCATGCGCACGATTTCGTGCTGCCAGCGCTCGAGCGGCGCGCGCTCGAGCAGGAAACCGAGCACGTCGAAGGTCGGCACGCGTCCCCGCGGCGCCGCCACCGGCAACGCCGGCGGAGAGGCTGGAGCGGTCGCCTTGGGCGGCTCGAGCAACGCGTCGAGCTTGCTGCGCGCTCGCTCGGCGAGCGTCGTCGGCTGCGCGGACTTCTTCTTCTGCAGGTGCTCGGAGAGCGGCAGGAACGGATCGACGAGGTTGTCGAGCGAGAGCGCGAGGTCGAGGAACTCGTCGACCTTCTCCTGGCCGAGCTCGTCGATCCAGCGCGCGAGCTTCGTGCCGTGGTTGGCCATCATGTCGAGCATCTTCCGCTCGGTCGGCTGGAACCACATGTTGTGGCGGAAGAAGTCGGCGTGGCCGAAGACGTGCGCCATGACGAGCTTCTGCTCCATGTCGGAGTTCGTGCGCACGAGGTAGGCGTAGGTCGGATCGTTGTTGATCACGAGCTCGTAGATCTTCGACAGGCCCCAGCTGCGGCCCTTCTCGAGGCGCTCGTACTCCATGCCGAAGCGCCAGCTCGGATAGCGCACCGGGAAGCCGCCGTACGCCGCGACGGCGTTGACGTCCTTCGCGTCGAGCATCTCGAAGACGACGGGGAAGAAGTCGAGACCGGCCGCGCGCGCGATCTCCTCGATGCGCTGCGCTTCCTCGCGCAGTTTCGGTGAGAGCGAGTTGCCGAGGGCCATGGTCAGCGCCCCTTGCCGAGGAAGGCGCGGATCGCCTCGGGGATGCCGTCGCGATCGTTGATGGCGACGGTGACGAGGCGTTCCTGGCCTTCGAGGGCCTGGTCGAGGTCCTTCTTGAACTGGCCCGA
Source organism: Planctomycetota bacterium (assembly GCA_044228975.1). GTDB lineage: Bacteria > Planctomycetota > UBA1135 > UBA1135 > JADJNY01. Next base: position 10,965 of record JBGATX010000088.1, read on the forward strand.
GCCGTAGGCCGACTTCACCTGCCCGTAGCAGAACTGGTTGACGCGCGGCAGCACTTCGTCGCGCAGCAAGTGCACGCAGCGCTCCGTGTCGCGCGCGCTCCAGTTGTCGCCGTCGGAGTAGTGGAACGGGTAGATGTTCCAGTCCTCGGGCCGGTACTTGTCGAGGATCAGCTGCAGCACGAGCTCGTAGGCCGAGCTGATTTTCGTGCCGCCCGATTCGCGCAGGTGGAAGAACGAGTCCTGGTCGACGACCTTCGCCACCGCGTCGTGCACGATGTAGACGACCTCGAGGTTCTTGTACTGGCTGCGCAGCCAGGTATCGATCCAGAAGGCCTTGATGCGCACGATGTCCTTCTGCTCGCGCCCCATCGAGCCGGAGACGTCCATGACGTGGAAGATCACCGCCGACGAATCGGGCTGCGGGCAGCTCTTGCGCATGCGGAAGCGCTCGTCGTCGGGGATCGGGGTCACCTTCGACGTCGCCGGATCCCACTCGCCCGAGGCGATCGTGCGCCGCAACGCGTTCTTGAACGTGCGTCGGAAGTGGCGCAGCGACTTCGGCCCCGCGCTGCGGATGCCGGTGAAACGGCCGCCGTCGGTCGTGAGCTGCTTGTCGCCGCGCGGCTGGATGTCGGGCAGCTCGAGCTCCTTGCCGAGCATCTCGGCGAGCTCCGAGAGCTCGACGTCGACCTCGAGGATGTGCGTGCCTTCCTGTTCGCCGGCCGCGCCCGCGCCGTCGCCTTCCTTGGCCTCGCCCGAGAGCGGCTCGCCCTTCTCCCCCGGACCCTGCCCGACTCCCCCCTTCTTGTTCTCGCCGAAATGAAAGCGCGGCAGCTCGATCTGCGGCACGGGAATCGACACGGCGTGATCGCCGCGCCGGCCGAGCAGCTCCGAGGTCGAGAGGTAGCGCCGCAAGTCGCGCCGCAGGCGCCCGCGCACGATCTCGCGGAAGCGGGCCCGGTCGCGTTCGATGCGGTACATGCGGCCTCAGCGCGACGCGCGGTCCGTCACGCCGCCTCCGACGGTGCGCGCTTGGCCTCGCCGCGCGCGAAGAGCCCGGCGACGTAGTGCAGCACTTCCTCGGCCGACATCTCGTCGTACCCGAAGTCGCGGATGAGCCGGTCGCGGATGACGCCGATCTTCTCCTGCGTGTCGGGATCGACGACGGTCGAGACGAGCGAAGTGAGCTGGATCGTGTCGCGCCGGTCCTCGAACATCTTCAGCTCGAGCGCGCGCGTCAGGCGCGCGTTCTCGCGGAAGTGGAACGTGCCGCCCTCGAGATGCACGGCGGCGATGTAGTTCATCAGCTCGTGGCGGAAGTCGCCCTTGCGTGACTCGGGGATCTCGACCTTCTCCTCGATCGAGCGCATCAGGCGCTCGTCGGGATCGGAGAGGCGGCCGTGCTCGTCGAGCACCTTCTCGCGCGTGATGTGGGCCTTGACGTTGTCGATGTACTTGCTGCACAGGCGATCGATCGCTTCCTTGTCGGAGACGATCGCGGTCTGCACCTCGCGCTTGACGAGCTCCTCGTATTCCTCGCGCGCCGTCGCGACGAGCTGGACGTAGCGCTTGCGCGTCTCCTCGTTCGAGACGAGCGAGTGGTGCCGCAGGCCCTGCTCGAGCGCGTCGAGCACCTGCAACGGACCGACGTACACGGCCTCCGAGGCGATGCAGGTCGCGATGCGGTCCTGCACGTAGCGCGGCGAGATGCCGCTCATGCCCTCGCGCGGGTGCTGCTCCTTGATCTCGCGCACCTGCTCGCGCGAGAAGCCCTGCACCTCCTGGCCGTCGTACAGGCGCGACTTCTGGAGCAGCGTCAGGTTCGGGTGCGTCGGGTCCTCGAGGCGCGTGAGCACGGCCCACAACGCGGCGATCTCGAGCGTGTGCGGAGCGAGCGTGCGCCCGCTGATGCGCTTCTTGCCGAACTGCCGGCGATGGATGTCGATCTCGTCGGTGCAGGCGAGGTTGTACGGGATGTCGATCTTGATCGTGCGGTCGCGGAACGCCTCCATGAGGTCGTTGTTCGCGAGCTTCTTGTACTCGGGCTCGTTCGTGTGCCCGAGGATCACCTCGTCGATCGACGTCTGGGCGAACTTGCGCGGCTTGATCGTGTGCTCCTGCGTGGCGCCGAGCAGGTCGTAGAGGAACGCGACGTCGAGCTTGAGCACCTCGACGAACTCGAGCATCCCGCGGTTGGCGACGTTGAATTCGCCGTCGAAGTTGAACGCGCGCGGATCGGAGTCCGAGCCGTACTCGGCGATCTTCCTGTAGTTCAGGTCGCCGGTGAGCTCGGTCGAGTCCTGGTTCTTCTCGTCCTTCGGCTGGAACGTGCCGATGCCGACGCGGTCCTTCTCCGAGAGCACGATGCGGCGCACGCGCACGTGCTCGACGACCTTGGTCCAGTCGCCGCCGTAGCGCTGCATCAGGAGCTCGTGGAAGTAGCGGCTGACCGGGTCGAGCTCGTCGTGCAACGCGAGTCGATACTCGCGGCGCAGCTTCTTGTTGAGCCGGTCCTCGACCACGCGCCGCGCTTCGGCCGGCACGAGCAGCAGCGGCTCCTGGTTCATCGGCGAGGGGACGATCTCGCCGTCGACGTGCCACGAGAACGTGTACAAGGCGCCGTCGTCGGTGCGCGAGTAGGCCTCGAGCCCGCGCTTCAGGAGACGCGCGATCGTCGACTTCGCCGAGCCGACCGGCCCGTGGAGCAGGATCACGCGCCGTTCGGGGCCCAGACCGCGCGCGCCGGCGCGGATCGTCTGCACGAGCTGCGCGAGCGGCTCGTCGAGTCCGTAGACCGCGTCCTGTCCGTCGTCGAAAGGGTCGTCGAAGATCTTCCAGCGCCGGTGCGTCGCGCGCCGCGAGGAGCCGTCGCCGCGCCCATCGCCACGCTCCGGCCGCGAGCTCCCGTGGCTCTCGATCATGTCGAGCAGACGCTGCCAGGCGTTGCGCACGACGGCCGGCTGGCGATCGGCGATCTCGAGGTACTCCTGGAAGCTCCCCTCCCAGTGCAGTGCCGCGAAACGCTCGGGCGAGAGGGTCTGACGCACGAGGTCGTACAGAGGTGAAGAGGAGTCGATCATGGTCATTGGGGGTGCTCGTCGCGCGCTGCGCGGCCGGGGTGGGCCGTTTCGGTTGTCGGCCACGATGGCCGGGAACCTGAGCAAGGCCTTGCCCCGCGCGGGCCCGCAGGCTCCCTAGCCCTGTCGCGTCCGGGATTCGATCGCGCGAAGTCGGGAGGAACTCGACGAGCAGGAGCGCACTGGACCCGCTCGACGCTCTGCGAGACTCGCGCTCACGCGCTTGCGCGAGCCCCGGCGCGACCGCAGACGCGGCCGAGTCCTGGAGGCGTCCAGGACGCATCGCTTCGTGCCTCCGCGGCCCGTTTCGAGCGAACGGTGGCGTCTACAGCAGCAGCGTGACGACGCGCTCGATCGGTCGCGCGCCGCGGTTCGCTCGGGCTCGCACGGCGGCCCGGTTCGGCCCCCTCGGCCGGCACGTCGGCCGCCAAGCGCACGCTGCGCTCGCCGAGCGCGAGGCGGTCGCGTCGTTGGATGCGGCCTGCACGACCTGGACGCACATCACGAACACGGCGGCCCAGGCCGCGAGCATCGACATGGCCCCCACGACCAGCGTGAGCCAAGCGACGACGTCGAACGCGCCCGTACCGAGAGCGCCGATCCACTCGCTTCCGCGGAGCAGGGTCATGCACGCGGGTTGTCGGACGGCGCGCGCCGCAACCTGAATCGCGCCGCGCGCCGCGATCGAGGGTACGGAGCTCGACTCGCTCGCCTTCGCGCGCGGCCCGTCGGGAGCTGGCGGGGAGCGAGTGGCTGCATCCACCGGCTCGAGGCGCGCGCTCCGCCACTTCACCGCTGCCGCGAGCCGGACAATCGCGTATCGTTCCGCCGCATGTCGGCCCGCCCCGTCCGCCTCCTGTGGCTCGCGAGCGCGCTCGCCGCGTCGTGCGCGCTCGGGTCCTGTCCCGCGGGTTCGGCCGCGCCCGCGCTCCCCGCGTTCGACTCAGGGCGCGCCTGGACGCACTTGCGACAGCTCGTGCACATCGGTCCGAGGCCGCCGGGGACGAAGGAGCTCGAGGCGACCCGCCAGTACATCGCCAAGGAGCTCACCGCCGTCGGTCTGACTCCCGTGCGCGAGGACTTCTCCGCGCACACTCCCTGCGGCGAGTTCCAGCTCGCGAACATCTACGCCGATTTCCCCTCGCGCGAGCCCGGCGCGGAGCTGATCGTCCTCGCGACGCACTTCGACACGAAGCTCGGCATCCCCGGCTTCGTCGGCGCCAACGACGGCGGTTCGGGCACGGCGGCACAACTCGAGCTCGCGCGCGTGATCGTCGCCGGGGGAGCGCGCCCGCTCGCCTACCGCTTCCTGTTCCTCGACGGCGAGGAGGCGACGCGTCCGCAGTGGGAGGGCGAGGACAACTGCTACGGCTCGCGCCACCACGCCGCGACTCTCGCGAAGGACGGCACCGCCGCGCGCGTGCGCGCGCTCGTCCTGCTCGACATGGTCGGCGATCGCGAGCTGCGCCTGTGGCGCGAGTCGTGGTCGGACCGGCGCCTCACGGAGCTCTTCCGCGCGAGCGCCGAGAAAGCCGGCCTGGGTCAGTACCTCTCGCAGCGCTCGGAGGCGATCGAGGACGACCACCAGCCGTTCCTGGCGCTCGGCATCCCTTCGATCGACCTGATCGACTTCGAGTACGGCCCCGGCAACAGCGTCTGGCACACGAGCTCCGACGACCTCGATCACTGCTCGCAGGAGAGCCTGGGTGCGATCGGCAAGATCGTGCTCGCCGCCCTGCCCGACGTGGAAGAGCGCTTCTCGCGGCGCTGAGCCCGCGCCGCGCGCGCCGCTACTTCAGCTCGAGCGCGACGTCGATCGACCCTGCGCGCAACGAGCGGATCGCGAGCGTCGCGTGCGAACCCTCCGCGCCGCGCACGATGATGCGCAGGGTGCTCGTGGCACCGCCGGAGAGATGGCCCAGGCACACGCGCTCCGCGGTCGCGGGCAGCGGTTCGAAGGGCGCTCCGTTCGCGCGCGAGCAGGCGACCGCCGCGAGCGTGGCGCCGCCGAGCTGCATCCACACGCTCGCGCGCTCGCGCGCTGCCGCGCTGCCTTCGAGCGTGGCGATCTTGCCCGTGTTCGAGAGCGGGATGTCGAAGAGCCACACGTCCTCGCGCAGGCGTTCGGCGTGCGGCGCGTCGGCG
>JBGATX010000088.1:16225-22308 GCA_044228975.1 Planctomycetota bacterium
CGTCGGCGGCGAGGTGCGGCAGCGCGGCGAGCAGCGTCGCCAGGCGCTGCGCCGACGCCGCGCGAGATTCCGAGCGCGCCTCCGTCCCGCCCGGCAGGTCGTACACGCGCGCGCCCAGGTACTCGGACACGAAACGTTCGAACGAACCGCCCGCCGCGGCGTCGATCTGCGCCACCGGCGCGAAGGCCGCATCGCCGGCCAAGCCGATGCGCGCGAAGGCCGCGATCGACGGCGAGGCGAGGGCGAAGCTCGCCACCGCGCGCGACTCCGGATAGAAGAGCGGATGCGGACGCGACGCGCCACCCACGGCCCAGCCGACCGGGAAATCCAGCGCCGTCGGCGCCTCGACGCCGCTCGCCTCGAAGACGCGCTCGGGCTGCGGCTCGAGCAGCCAGTGCACGGCGCAGCTCTGCAGGCGCGCGGCGAGCGCGGCGTCGCGATTCAGCGCTTCCAGCAGCGCCGCGCACTGGTTCAAGCCGTCGGAGAGCGCCGTCGTGCCCGCCGGCAGGTCCCAACGAGGCGCGCACAACACCGCGGGCACGTTGGCGAGCTCGTCCGCGCGGCTGCGCGACACGCTCGCGAGCCACCCGTCGCGTCCGCGGCGCGAGCGACCGAGGCTGCGGTAGCGGAAGCTGTCGCGGTACGCGTTCTCGAACGACGCGAGCAGCGTCGCGAGCGCCTCGGGGCTCGCTGGTGCTTCGCCGTCCCAGGCGAGCGGCGCGGCGCCAGCCTCGGTCGGCGTCACGCGCTCGGGAACGAGAGCCGGAAGGGCATCCTGCGTCGTCGTCGGCGTCCCTTCGCGCGGCGCGGCACCGTTCGCCGCCGGGGCCGAAGCCGCGGGACTCGCCGTCTTCGCCGCGGGAACCGCTCCGGCGTCGGTCGACGGCGCGTTCGTGTCCTCCTTGCGCGCGACGACGACCGGAGCCGGGTCGCTCGGCGGCGGAGCGGGCGTCGGCTTCACTTCGGGCGCGGGTGCCGGCGGCGTCGGCGCGGGCGCCGGACTCGGATCCTGAACGCCGGGGAGCGTCGCTCGCGCGCCGCAAGCGAGCGCGGACAGCGCGACGAGCGCGCGCAGCAGGCGTCGCGCGCTCACGGGCGCACCTCCTGGCGCATCGCGCCGCCCCACGGCAGCTCGACCGTCCAGACGAACGCCGATTGCGCGGGCGCGAGCACCGTGCACGCGAACTCGCGGCTCGATTCGCCGCCACGCAGGCGCTCGACATCGAACGCCTCCGCTCCCGCGAGCAGGCGGGCGCCCTGCGGCAGACCGAGCAGCAGGCGCAGATGCGCGCCGCTCGAGGGGCGCGCGCTGCACGCGAGCATCCCGCGGTTCACGACGCGCGCGCGCAGGAAGCACAGCTCGCCGTCGCGGCGCGATTCGACGACCGCGAGCTCGGGCCGCGGCAGCTCCGCGAGCAGACGCAACACGAACGCGCTCATGCCATTCACCGCTCCGGCGAGGGAGCGTTCGGGCGCGTTGCGGCGCGTGAACGGCAGCCAGCCGCCGACGAGCACGCGCCGGTCCGGGCCCAGATCGACCGGGTGCCACTCCATGAAGCCCGAACCGCCGTGCATGTCGTCGACCCAGCGCGCCCAGGCTCGATCGAGCGGCGCCGGAGCTCGACCGTTGGCCGCGGCCGGGCCGATGTTGCCCTGCTCGTCGAGGCGCGCCGCGGCCGGACTGGGCGTGATCTCGACGCCGCTGCGCTCCACCTGCGGCCCCCACGGCGCGACCTCGAGCACGAAACAACCCAGGCGCGCGCGCATCCAGGCCATCGCGGAGCCGTGCTCGACCTCGCGTCCCAGGTCCGCGAGCGAGCGCGCGTGCTCGTCGGCGCCGCGCCCGACGGCGTGCGCAAAGGTGCGCGCGACGTGTTCGGCGACCTCGCGCTCGGCCGCGTCGGCCCACGCGGCGGCGGGCAGCGCGACGCCGCCGTGGTCGCCCTGGAAGCAGAGGATCCCGAGCGCGCGGCTCTCCGCGAGCAGCGTGCACAAGGAGCGCGCGTGCTCGTCCTCGAGCGGCAGCGTCAGTCCTGTCGAGAGGGAACCCGACGGCGCGAAGTCGTGGGGAAACGCGCTCGCGAGCGCGATCCCGCCGGGCGGGTCCTCGTTCAAGCGCCCGTCGCCGTCGTCGTCGCGACCCTCGCGTACCCACTGGTAGCGGGGCGCATCGCCGGGGCGCGCCGGGACGAGGAAGCGTGCGTCCTGGCTGCGCGTCCACGGTCCCTCGGGATCGTCGACGAGCATGTCGAGCACCTGTCCGTCGCCGTCGAGATCGTCGGGCCCGTCCTCGTCGAGCTTGCCGTCGCCGTCGTCGTCGACCGGGCGCAGGTCGCGGCCATCGCCGCCCGAGGTGATTTGCAGTGCGAGCGCGTCGGGCGCGGTCCACGGCACGGCGAGCAGCGTGACCCCCGTCGGAAGCTCCTGCGGACGCTCGAACACCGCCGCGAGCACCGACAGCACCGATTCGCACCCGGTGAGCGAGACCCCGTCGAGCCCGCCGAGCAGCACGAGCGTGGGACGCTGCGCGAGCGCCGCGCCCTCCGCGCGACCCAGCCGCAACGCGCAGGCGCTCGCACCGCCGTGCGTCGCGCCGAGCACGACGCGCTCGACGAGCAAACCTCGCGCGGGCGCCTCGGCGACCCAGCGTTCGCACAGCGCCTGAACCGAGTCGAGCGGGTGGTAGCGCGGTTCCCAGACGGGCCCGGCCTGCGCGGCGGGCGCGGGAGGTGCGGCCGGAGCCGGGACGGGGACGGTCGGCGACACGGCCGGCGGATCCTGCGCGAGCGCAGGGGCGTACGGAGCAGCGAGCGCGAGCGCCGCGACGAATCCGTGTCGGTGAATCAGCGTCATGCGCGTCCCAGATGCCTGCCCGAAGCCCTGCCCCCTACGTATCGTCCCTCGGTGCGTGGGTATCGGCGTCCGAATCGTCTCGGATCGACGGCCTTCCCCTTCGTGCCCCACCGCGAGCCGACGCGCGCCGTCGCATCCGCTCGCGCCCGCGTCCAAGGGTGTGAAAAGTCGGCCGGTCCCGGCAAGAGCGCGACGAGAAAGTCTTGGTGCAGCGCGCGTGCACGGCCGCGCGCCCAGCGACGTGCGCACTCGAGCGCACCCGGCCGGCCCCGCGCTCCGCGTGCTCAGCCCGGTTGCTCGAGCGGCGCTGCCTGGGAGCTCTCGAGCACGATCGCGTCACCGCCGACCTCGACCGGCTCGGACGGCGCGTCCTCGGCGCGCCTTGGGATGAGCTCCACGACCGGCTCGCCGCTCTCGGCGTCGAGCACGCGCCGCGCCGCGGCCGAGCGTGCGACGCGCGCGCCGCTCTCGGCCTGAGCGTTCGACGCGGGCGCCGCCGGCGCGACGGCCGCGCCGCCCACCCAGCGATCGACCTCGCCCAGCTCGACCGAGACCTGGCGCGAGACGCCCTTGGTCTCCATGGTCACGCCGTAGAGGCTCTCGCAGGCCGTCATCGTCGCCTTGTTGTGCGTCACGACGACGAACTGCGTGCTCTCGCGGTAGCCGTCGAGCATGCGCAGGAAACGCTCGACGTTGGCATCGTCGAGCGCCGCGTCGACTTCGTCGAGCATGCAGAACGGGCTCGGGCGCGCCTCGAAGACGGCGAAGAGCAGCGCCAGCGCCGTGAGCGTGCGCTGGCCGCCCGACAGGAGGCCGATCGAGAGCAGCTCGCGTCCCGGCGGGCGCGCGACGATGTCGACGCCCGCGTCGAGGATGTCCATGCCCTCCTCGAGCACGACGTCCGCGCGGCCGCCGCCGAAGAGCTGGCGGAAGATGCGTTGGAAGTTCGCGCGCACGGCGTCGAACGTCTCCTGGAACAGGCGCTTGCTCTCGCCGTCGATCGTCTGCACCGCGAGATCGAGCTGCACGCGCGACGCCTCGACGTCGGCGCGCTGCTTCTGCAGGAACTCGAGGCGTCCGCCGACCTCGGAGAGCTCGGCCACCGCCTCGACGTTCACCGGCCCGAGCTTGTCGAGCTGGGCCTTCAGTTCGCGCACGCGCGTTTCGAGCTCCTCGAGCGCTTCGGGGCTGCCGAGCGCCTCGTCGGCCTCGAAATCGGTCTTCAAGCCGAGCTCGTCGAGCGCGAGCTCCTCGCGGGCGCGCACGAGCACCTCGCCGCGCTCGAGTTCGAGACGCTGGCGATCGAGTCGGCGCTCCGAGAGCTCGCGCGCGTGCTCCTCGAGCGCGCGCGTGACCTCGCCCGCGCGGCCGCGCGAGAGGTCGATCGCCTCGCGGCCGCCCTCGGCGAGACGCTTCAACTCCGCCACCTGTTGCTCGAGGCTCGCGCGGCTCTCGAGCAGCGCGGTGCTCTGACGAGCGAGCTCCTCGCACTCGGCGGCACCCGAGCGCGCGTTCTCGGCGTGCTCGCGCGCCAGTCGCTCGGCGCGCTCGTGCTCGGCGCGCGTCTCGATCTGCATGCGCTCGAAGTCCGAGAGGCGCCGCACGAGCGCGTCGAGCTCGGCGCGCGCCTGCGCGGCTTCGAGATCGGCCTGCGCGCTGCTGCGCGCGAGCTGATCGCGCTCCTCCTCCGTCGCGCCGCGCGCGAGCGAGAGCTCCGACAGGCGCGCGTTCTCGCGCTCGTGCTCGCTCCGCGCGGTCTCGAGGCGCGCGCTCGCCGTCGCGAGTTCCTTCTCGACGCGCGCCGTTTCGGCCGCGTGCGAGTCGAAGCTGGAACAGGCGCTCGGCCGCGACGAGGTCGCGCAGGCGCGCCGACGACGTGCCGAGTTCGGTCTGCGCCTCCCCCACCGCGCGCCGCAGGCTCTCGAGCTCGTGGCTCGAGCGTTCCCAGTCCTTCTGCATCGCCACGCGCTCGCGCGTGAGCTCGCCGCGACGCGTCTCGAGCGCCTGGATGCGCTCGCCGAGCGCGGCGATCTCGACCGTGATCTCGTCGGCGCTCGAGCGGCGCCCGATCGCGCCCTGCTGCAGCTCGCGCGTCCCCGCGAGCACGCCCGCGGCATCGACGAGCTCGCCCTCGGGCGTCACGAAACGCAGACCCGCGTGACGCTCGGCGAGCGCGAGCGCCGCCGCGAGATCGCGCGCGATCCACACGTCGGCGAGCAGGAGCTCGGCCAGGCGCTCGCAGCCCGCGCCGGCACGCACGTGCTCGCGCAGGCGGCCGAGCACGAGCGCGGACTCCTCGCCCTGCAGCGTCAGGAGCTGCGTCTTCGCGCGCGCGACGGGCTTCGCCTCGTCGCCCGCGAACAAGAGGCCGACCTGGCCGGCCTGGTTCTGTGCCAGCCAGCCGGCGATGCGCTGCGCGGCCTCTCCGTCGCGCACGACGAGCGCCGAGCCGCGCGCCGCCAGCACCGCGTCGAGGGAACGCGCGTGCGCCGTGTCCGTGCGCAGGTGATCGGCGAGCAGTCCGACGAGGTCACCCGCGGCGACGCCCGAGCCTCCGTTCGACGACGCGCCGGCCTTCTCGGCCTCGGACAGCACGCGCCGCGCGCCGCGCGAGAGCTCCTCGAGGTCGCGCTCGCGCGCGAGGAGGAACTCGACGGTGCTCTGCGACTTGGCGCGCTCGAGCTCGAGCTGGTTCTTCTCGCGCTCCAGGGCGCCGGCCTGCGCGGCGACGTCCTGCATGCGCCGCGCGAGGTCCTTGCGCAGCTCGTCGTGCGCCGCGAGAGACGCTTGCGAGTGCGTCACGCGCTCGCGCGCCTGCGTCTCGCTGGCGCGCATCGCTTCGGTGGCGGCGCGTGCGAGAGACAGTCGCTCGAGCACGCGCGTCGATTGGTCGGCGACCGATGCGTGCGCCTGCTTCAGGCCGTGCACGCGGTTCTCGAGCGTCGTGCGCTCGGAGAGCAGGCGCAGCACCTGCTCCTCGAGTCGCGCGAGCTCCGTGCGTTTGTCGCGGTAGCTCGTCTCCAGCGCGCGCAGCGCTTCCTGGCGCGCGCGCGACTGTTCCTGCGAGGTCTCGGCGCGCGCGGCCACGCGGCCGCGGTCGTTGGCGAGGCCGGCGAGCTCCGACGCGCGCGTCGCGAGCGTGGTCGCGAGCTTCTGCGCGCGCTCGGCTTCGTCGCTGGCGGAGGACTTCCAGCTCGCCACGCGGCCGGAAAGCTGGGCACGGCGCTCGT
>JBGATX010000089.1:0-22077 GCA_044228975.1 Planctomycetota bacterium
ATGGCAGCGCGGACGCGCAACAGAAGTTCGTCCACGACTTCGTGGCGGCGTGGAACAAGGTGATGAACCTCGATCGCTTCGATCTCGTCTGAATGCAGAGCCAGAGCCACTCTTCCACGGTTGCGCGAGCGAGCCTCCGTGGAAGAATGGCTCTGACACGGTATGCAACCGCTGGCCACGTTCCTGCTCTGCGTGCTCGGCGCTTCGCAGCGGCAGGCGTTGATCGTGCCGATGCCGGCGACGGCGGCTTGGGAGGATCTCGCGTTCCTCGCATCGGTGCCGGCGGCGAGCGTGGTGACGGACGGCAAGCCCGTCGTGCTCGCCGTCGGTCCCGACGGAACTCTGCCGCGGGAGACGAAGGACTTCCTCGCGCGCTATCGCCCCGAGCGAATCGTGTGGATCGGCTCGGGACCCGAGGCGGAGACCGTGGACGGTGTCGCCTCCGAGCGCATCTCCGCGCTCACGGCCGACGCGGCGGCGTGCGCGCTCGCGGAGCGGTTCCTCCCGCATAGCGACAGCGCGGTCGTCAGCTCCGAGACCGACTACGGCAGCGCGCTCGCCGCGGCCGCGCTGGCGGCGCGCTTGCGGGTGCCGCTGTTCTTCTGCGGCAGCGCGGGACTCTCGGCGCCTGCGCGTGCCGCGATCGAGCGGATCGGCGCAGTCCGGCTGCTGCTCGTCGGCAACTTCGACACGAAGAACCTCGCTGTCGGCAGGCACACGATCGAGCGGTTGCGCGAGCCCGTGGATGTCGCGCGCTGGATGCAGAAGCACGCTCTCCCGGTCGGGTATCTCGCCGCGGCCGCACCGGCGGATCGGAGCGCGGGACACGTGCGCAAGCTCTCGCTCGCGGCGGCGGTGCTCGCCGCGGGACGGCAAGGCGCCGTCGTCACCATCGGCGCCGACGATGCGCCGGCACCCAGCGTGGCCGCAGTGCGCGAGGCACTCGATCGTTGCCGTACCGCGATCGGTGTCCTCCCCGATTCGCTCTGCATCGTCGCCATGCCCGAGGCGATTCCGATGGCGGTGATCCCCTCGGGCGAAGGCATCGACACGGATCCGCCGTCTGACCTCACGTATGGAAACGTGGACGCCGATCCGTTCCTCGAGCTCGCCGTCGGCCGTTTCGTCGCCGAGGACGGCGCCGCCGGCACGTTGCTCGCCGCGCGCAGCCTCGCGTACGAGGAGCTGCTCACGTCCGATGTCGCCGGTCGTTTCGCGATGGCGGAGTGGGAGCGCATGTGCGCGCCGTCGTTCGCCAACGTCGGCTTCGCGCCGCCGGCGGTGCATGCGGGCGAGAAGCCCTTCGAGCAGGATTCACCGCTCGCCTCGGTCGCGGTGCTCGTCCACAACGCGCACTCCTCCTGGTTCCAGCTGGGCGCCACGTACGCGCACGATTCGGGTGTGCTGCTCGCGCCTTGTCTCGTCGAATCGGCCGGCTGCAGCCCCGCGTCGCTCGATCAGGATCCCGAATGCCGATCTGTCGCGCTGCGGCTCTTGCGCAACGGCGCGATCGCTTTCGTCGGCAACGTGCGGCGCGCGGTGGCGCAGCAGGAGCTCTATCGCAGCGAGTTCTGGAACGCGATCCTCGCCGGCAAGAGTCTCGGACAAGCCAATCGTTGCGCGCAGAACCGCGCGCTCGTCGCGATGCTCGCCCACGACGAGAGCGAACACGGACTGCACCGCTACGAGCTCTACAACGAAGCGTTCTATGGAGACCCGGCCCTCGTCCTGCCTTTGCCACGAGCGCCGAAGTCGGCGCCGGCGAGTGTCGACGTGCGCGGGCGCGAGGTGACCGTGAACGCGCCGGCCGAGTGGTGGCGCGGCGAGGAGTTCGTGCCGGCGGACTGGAACTACAGCGAATCCCCGCTGATCTACAGCTGGCGCGGCGCCGGCGTCGGAGTCGAGTGCAGCTGGGACGCCGAGCACCGCCGCAACCGAGACGTCCTCGTGTTCACCGCCGAGGTGCGCACGAACCGGCGCGTCAACGGCCTCGAGCCGGTCAAGGCCCCGCCGCCGCCATTGGGCTGGGACGGACGTTTCTTCGTCGACGAGCATGCCGACGGGAGCCGCTCCGTCTTCTTTCGCGTGCGCCTGATCGACTTCGACATGGCGACCGGCAAGGTGCTGCAGCAGGTGGACAGACTTCGCTTTCGGCTCGACTGATCGGGGGAGGACGCGAGTCGGTCCGCAATGACGAGCGCGACCAAGTCCTCGATGGAGAACGGGAGAACCGGATCGCCCGCTTCGGACGAACTCTCGCGGACGTCGCTCACCTCACGGCAGCCACACAACTCCCCCAACCTGCGTCGAATTGAACGTGCTGCCCGCCGGACAGCCGCCGAGCGGCAGCGGGTCGCGGTAGTAGACGGAATACCAACGGCTCTGGCCGGGCAGGATCCCATCGCCGAGGGCCGCGGAGCGCGCCGAGATCGGCGGGTCGCCGGCGCTCGAGTCTGGCGCGGTGATGCTGCCGCCCGACGCGGCTTTCGTGTACAGGCGTCGGAGCGCTCCATCGACGCAGCGCACGCCTTGGCCGAAGACCGCGCCCGAACCGAGCAGCGCGTCGCCTTGGAGCACGATGCTCAGCGCCGTCGATCCCTCGCCGCTCGTCGTCAGCACGAGCGAGTCCACCGACAGATGCGCGATGCCCGACGCCGACAGACCCGCTCCGCCCGTCGCCGCCGCGTTGTTGCACCCGCGCCCCGGACCGCTCGGCGGGTTCGAGCACGGACACGCGATCACGCCGTCGACACCCGGTGAGCACGCGCTCGTGAGCGGCGCGTACCGGCGGTCGCGGACGTAGATGTCGTGGTAGTTGTTCGTGTCCACCGCGAGGAGCCTCGCTCGGCTGTCGAAAGCCACGAATTGACCATTCGCGGAGATCGACGGCCCCTGGGTGCCGCTGTTCTCGTCTCCCTGCGCTCCGTTCACGCCGAGGCTCACGCGCCGCGTCGTCGCGAGCTGACGATCGCGGACGAAGACGTCCCAGCGGCCGTTCGTGTCCCCGGGCACGAGGTTCGAAGCCGCGCTCGTGAACACGACATGACGCGCGTCCGGCGTCAGCGCCTCCGCAAAGGTGTCGCCGTCGCCCTCCGCGCCGCTCGAGCTGATGCTGACGCGTTCCGTCGCTCCCGTCTGGCGGTCGTGCAGGAACGTATCCGACTTCCCGTTCGTATCGCCCGCGATCAGGTTGGTCGCGGCGCTGCGGAACGCCACGAAGCGACCGTCGGGCGTGATCGTCGCGCTGTCGCTGTTCCCGTCTCCTTGTGCTCCGCTCGAATCGACGCTCACGCGCTGCGTGGTCCCGTTCAAGCGATCTCGGACGAACACGTCCCACTTCCCGTTCGTGTCGCCGGCGACGAGGTTGGTCGCGAGGCCCTGGAACACCACGAAGCGACCGTCCGCGGAGATCGACGGACCCATGCACGCTCCATCCGCCTGTGCGCCGGTCGAGTCGAGATTCACCCGCTCCGTGAAGCCGTTGACGAGGTCGCGGACGAAGATGTCCTCGACGCCGTTCGAATCTCCGGCGGCGAAGTTGGTGGCGTGGCTCGTGAACGCGACGTACCGACCGTCCGCCGAGATCGCCATGTGGTAGCTCTCGCCGTTGCCCTGCGCGCCGCTCGAGCTGACGCTCACGCGCGTCGTCGTGCCGTTCACCCGGTCGCGAACGAACACGTCGTGCCCGACCGGATAGGGTCCGTTGGTGTCCCCAGGCACGAGGTTGGTCGACCAGCTCGAGAACGCCACATACCGCAGATCGGGAGTGAGCGACGCAGAGTAGCTGTAGTTGTCGCCGCGCACCTCGTTCGAGTCGACGCTGATGAGCTCGATCGTGCCCGTCAGCCGGTCGCCCAGAACGACGTCCGATCGGACGAAGCCCTGGTACCAGAAGAACGCGACGTAGCGGCCGTCGGCGGAGAGCACCGGGTGGAGCGCGTCGTCGTTCTGGAACGGACTGTTCCTGCTCGCGAGGCTCGTCACCTGCGCCATTGCCGATCCGGTCAGCACGAGCGCGAGGCCGGCTCCCGCGAGCGAGCGTGTCACGCCACCGGAGTCGATGATCGATGCCATCGTGCGTGCTCCTGCCTCGCCAAGCGGTGAGGCTCATGCAATGAGGTCCTGCGCGAAACGCAGCCAGATGTAGACGACGAGAGCACGCGCCACCCACGTCCAGTACTTCTCCTCGACGTTCGGGGCGCAACGCCACGCCATGAAGCTCCAGACCGCTGTCGCTGCGACGGCAGTCCACGCCACGCAGCGCTGCACCGTCGTGCTTCCCCCGTAGAGGGCCTCGAAGGTCCAGTCGCCGTTCAGCAGCGTTACGCCAATGCGCAGCGGTAGACCGATCGCCCACCAAACAACGGAGAGCGGTGCGTGCCCGCGGAGCGCGCGGAGGAAGACGTTCCCGCTGGCGTGCCGGTAGTCGGGCTTGGCCGGCGGATCGGGTGGAGCGAGGTGGATGCCCTCCAGACTGCGAGGGGCGGGGCGTTGCGAGCGCATGCGGGTCGCGATGCTATCGCGCTGGGGCCAAACCGCCGAGCGGTGAGGGAAAGCGGGCCAATGGAACGAACACTACGACTGGCGACGAAATGCAAGCACTGCGAGCAGCGCCCCGAGCACAGCGACGAGAATGTGAAGCGACACCCATAGAGTCCAAAGGCGTTCTCCATTGAGAAACGGGAATTCCCGTCGCTGTTCCGACCTGATGTCCTCGCGCTCTATCGCGGTATCGGGTTGAAGCGCCTCGATCCTCCTTCGATAGCTCCCAGCCGATCGCGCGTGATATCGGCTGCGCTCGTAGTGCTTTGCAGTCACGAATGAACCGAAACAACCCGTGATGACCAAGAAGCAACCGAGTTGGAGCTGAGCCGATCGAAGCGCGTCGGCGTTGATCAGGCCGAGCACGGCACCGGCCAACAGCAGCGCGTAGTTCGAAATCGTCGCGCGCTGGTCTTCGTGATGGCGCGCTTGATCCGTCTGCTCCTTGTACAGCGCGAGCAGCGTCTCGACGGGATGACTCATGTGGCACGCTCACGTCGACAGATGAAGGAGACACATCAACCAGAGTCGCGGAGACGGGCGCGAACGGGCCCCTCACACCGCGAAGTACTGCATCCCCCTCCTCTGCCCCTTCGTCTTCACCTTCCGTTCGTCGATGAGCCGGTGCATCAGGGGACGCATCGAGGTGGTGTCCGTGCCGAGCTGCGCGGCAATCTGTTCGCCGCGGGAGCCGGGGTGCTGCTGGATGAAGGCGAGCAGGGCTTCGGGCTCGATGGCTGACGTCGAGCGGCGACTCTGCGGAATCAAGACGCCTCGATCGGCCTTGGACGTGACGCCGTTCAGCGACAGGCACGCGCTCAGCGTCGAGCGCGCTTCGTCGAGCGCCTGGCGCGTGGCCGTGTCTTCCGACGCGGCGAGCGCCTTGTCCACGAGGCGCAGTGCGCCGCTGATGTGACGCAGCGCGGGATCGCGCTTCACCTTCTTCGCGGCGGCGCGCGCCTTGATCTGCGCGATCTTCTGCTCGAGCTCGTGGATGCGGTCTTCCTCGGAGCGGCGGGTGCGCGTCACCGGAGCCGGCTCGGGTGCGGGCATGGTTCGCTTCGCCATGTCAGGACCCCTTCCGCTTGCCGCGACCGCGCTTGCTCTTGCGACCCTTGCCGGACTTGGCGGCCGCCTTCGCGCCGCCGCCGCCCGCGAAGTAGGTCATCCCGCGACGTTGTCCTTCCGTGCGCACCTGCTTCGCCGCGATCAGCGCATGCATCGGTCCGCGCATCGTCTTGACGTCCGTGCGCAGCGCAGCGGCGATTTGCTCGCCACGCTGACCGGGATTGGCCTTCACATGCGCGAGGAGCGCAGCGGAGAACGCCTGGAGATCCTGCGGCGAGCGACGGATGCGGCCGCTTGTTTTCGTGGGCTTGGCGGCCGCGGGCCGACCGGAGCCTTTTGGACGGCCGGGGCCGCGACGCACAGGAGCGGCGTCACCGCCGAGCGACGCGAGCACTTGCTCCAACGCCGAACGACGGACCAACGTGGTGAGATCGCTCACGAACTGCGCGACCAAGGAATCGACCGACGGAGTGTTTGCCATGGAGAAAAGGGCGGCGCGGTTGGAGCGCCGGAGTTGGGGACGCGCGAGCTGGGAACGATTACGACTCAATCCCTTGGACTGTTCAAGCGAAACGGCTGTGATTTGTCGCCGCGCGCCGGAAGGGCGAGATTCGTGGGTCGTTCGCTGTTGGGCGACTGTGGACAACCAAACCCGGCGCGAGCTTGCCTCGCCGCGAAACAGCCAGGCGCGTCGCGCGGTGGACAACCAGCGCGCGTCTCGTGCTCTCCTCGCAAGAACGCGACGCATGTTGACCCGCCGACCGCGCCCGGGGACGATTCTCGCGCGCTGCCCGCGCTCCGGCGGGCGAGGACTTCGACGCGCGGATCTCGAGGTGACGCCAGGCGCGCGGCCTTGACTTGTGCCTGCTGCGTGTTCGCGCACGCTTCGGCCTCACTCTCGAGCGTCTTCGTGCATGAAACGAGGACCGAGGAGGCCGATGGTCAGCCGGCTTTGCGATCGGATCCGCCGTGGGCGACGGACCTGACGAAGGCCCGGGAACTGGCGCGCAGTCGGCAAGCGGAAGGGCACATGCGGTCCATTGGAAAAGCGGATGAACGAGACGCTCGCGCGCTTGCGGCAGGCCAAGGCCCCGAAGGGCAAGTCCTGAACGCGGGTTGAAAGGCCTCGACGGCCCGAGCACCACTCGCGCGACGGACCGACGGCACTCGACACCGCGCGCCGTCAGCGGATTCGACGTCGGTTCTCCAGCAGTCGATCGATCGCCAGTAGCCTGTGGGCTCGCAGTCTCGGCACCCGCCCTCCGGAGTCAGCCATGTTTCGTCCTCTCGCGTGCCTCGTCCTCTCGCCGATCGCGCGCGCCAGTGTCCTCGTCGTCGGACCGGGCCAACCCTTCACCTCGATTGCGACTGCTGTCGCCGCCGCGCAAGACGGTGACGTCGTGCTGGTGAAGACGGGCACGTATGCCGGCTTCACCATCACGAACAAGGCGCTCTCGATCGTCGCCGACACCGGCGCCGACGTGCACGTCACCGAGGAGGTGCGCGTGCGCAACCTCGCCGCGACGCGCACGGTCGTGCTCGGCGGGCTGAAGATCCGGCCCGTCGCCGATGCGATGTTCGACGCGCTCGACCTCGAATCCAACGCCGGATCGATCCGCGTCGTCGGTTGCGAGCTGCGCGGGCCACTGATGACGCAATCGCTGCCGATCCCGATCCTCGCCCGTGGAATCAGCGCGCGGCTGTGCGCCGACGTCGCGTTGGCTGATTGTGTTCTCGTCGGAGGGATGAGCACGCGCTACGAAGGCATACCGGGCTTGACCGCGGAGGCGTCGAGCGTTTCGGTGAGCCTGACGTCGATCACCGGCTCCGACGCCGGCAATCAGTTGCCTGGATACGGCTATGGCGGTGGCCCGGGCGTCTTTGGATTCACGAACACCAGGATCATCACCTCGGGCTGCACCATCCGCGGAGGGTTGGGCACGACCGACCCGCCGATCTGCCCGGGCAGTCCGGGCGTGTGGCTGTCGGCCACGAGCCAGCTCTTCTCCGACGACACGCTCATCGTTCCCGGTGCACCGGGATGGACATGCACGGTGCCGACCGTGCCGGTGCTGCTGGCGGGAGGTTCGACCGCCGTCGAGACCGCCGGGACGTCGCGCGAGATGCGCGCTCCGCTCGTCACGCGCGAGCAGGGCACATTGGTGTTGAGCTTCGTGGGCGTTCCGGGAGATGTGGTCCAGCTCGTCCTCGCCGACGCGACACGCTTCGTTCACCGACCCGATCTCCGCGGTGTCAGCCTCGTGCGCCGGCGCGCCGCGGGTTCGATCGTCCTCGCAGGTGTCGTCGCCGGCGACGGCACATTGAGCTGGAGCCTGCCGATCGGCGATCTCGGCGCGGGCGTCGAGGCGCGCGTCATCCACGCGCAGGCGGTGTTCAGCTCCGTGTCAGGGAGCGAGTTCCTCGGCTCTCCCGCGGAGATCGTGCTGCTCGATGCGGCGCTCTGACGCGGAGCCTGAGCAACTCGTCCACAGAGTTCGCGGCCGCGAAACCGTGAACGAGTTGCTCCGGCTCCCGCATTCGACCCTTGCGCGAAGGTGCGCGACCCGGGTTGGATCGTGTCGCGACTCCGAGTCACAGACCTCCTCGCTCGGCAGAGCCGTCCCGTTTGTCTCCAAGGGACGAACATCCACATCGCGGGCAAGCTACGCTCGATGGCGTGTCGCTCCCGACGAACACCGCATCCGGCAGGGTCCATCACATGCGCATTCGAGCTGCTGTCGCTTTCACCCTCGTATTGCCGTCGCTCGTTGTCGAGGCTCGCTCGCAATGCTTGAGCATCGAGCGCGAACACTGGCTCCCGGCGACGCCTCGGAACTCTGGCCAATTCGCGACGAGCGTCGCACTCAGCGGGAACTACGCCGCAGTCGGTGCTTCCCTGGAGGACGGGGCCGCGATCGACAGTGGTGCGGTCCACGTGTACGAACGTGGCCCCGGAGGCTGGGCCCTTCAACAACGCCTGAGCCCTGTGGCCCTCGCCGCGGGAGACGAATTCGGGATCAGTGTCGCACTGGACGGCGACGTCCTGGTGGTGGGAGCACGGTCTGACGACACGCAGGGAAGCGAGACAGGCGCGGCCTACGTGTTCGTTCGCGGCGCTGGTGGCTGGCAGCAACGACTCAAACTCCTGGCGAGCGACGCAACGAGTTCGACGCGGCCCTTCTTCGGCGAGTCCGTGGCGATCTCCGGCGACACGATCGTGATCGGTGCCAACATGGTGGACCACACGTGCTCGCCTCCCGGCCACGAGTGTGGCCAAGCCTATGTGTTCGTCGCGCCGCCAGGCGGCTGGGCCGCCGCCCCCGATCCGCTCCCCGAAGTCCGACGATTGCGAAGCTCCAGTCCGCTTCCCGACAACGCGCAACTCGGGGGAACTGTCGCGATCAAGAATGACGTCATCGTGGTCGGAGCGATCCACGATACCAGCCAGGCGTCACCCAACACGGGAGTCGCCTACGTCTACGTGAGACCCGCCGGTGGTTGGGCAAGCGGCGGTCCGGCTCCGCTCGGCGAGACCACTCGATTGGAGCCGTGCCTGACCAACGCACCAGCACAGATCGACGATCTCTTCGGCCTCGGGGTGTCCGTGGATCAAGGCGTGATCGCCGTCGGCGCCTATCGCGGACAGGGAGCCTCGCCCTCCATCCAGGACACCGGCGCCGTCTACGTGTTCCGCGAACCTGTCGGCGGCTGGCCGCCGATGACGACGATGATCGCTTGCCCGACTCTGGTGCCGGACAGCTTGCGAGCATTCGATGGCTTCGGACATCGACTCGAGGTCGACGGGAATCGCTTGATCGCGGCCGCGAGTCTGCACGAGCTTCCAGGCGCGACGCAGGCTGGTCAGGTGTACGTATACGACTACGACGGTCTCACGATGACCTGGGACGAGTCCCGCTGGCTTCGCGCCAGCGATGCGGCCGCGACCGACACGTTCGGATTCGGGCTCGCGCTCGAGGGTGATACGGCGATCGTTGGAGCGATTGTCGATGATCACTCTGGAATGACGGACGCGGGATCCGTCTACGTATTCGACCTCGCGCACTGTCCGGTCGATCTGTTCTGCTCAGGTGATGGTCTCGATCCCGCGGTGACGACCGCATGCCCGTGCGGCAATCCGGGAGCGAGCAGACATGGGTGCGCGTGGTCGAACGGCCCTGCGGGAGCCCAGCTGCTTGCGAACGGAGAGCCGAACCCCGACACGATGCAGCTCCTGGCTGGCGGAATGCCGGCCATGCCTCCTTCGATCTTCCTGAAGGGCGACGCCGTCATCCCCGAAGGTGTCGACTTCGGGGACGGATTGCGGTGTGCGGCGGGTCACCTGGTGCGATTGGGACTCAAGCAGAACGTCAACGGTGCGTCCCGGTTCCCCGAATCCGGTGACCCGTTGCTCTCGGTGCGCGGCATGACGCCTCCGGGCAGCGGGCTGATTGCGTACTACCAGGTGTACTACCGTAACGCGGCTGCGTACTGCACCGCAGCGACGTTCAACTCGACGAATGGAGTACGAATCACCTGGTGATCGCGAATATCGATTCCGAGCAACTCCTCCACACTCTCGTCGTCACGCCAATCGGTCGCGCGGTGGATACGCCGGCCAGACCTGCAGTCGCGAATCGCTCACCGCTCCGCCGACAGTGAAGTGATAGAGGCTGCGAAAGCGCAACGTCGAGATGCCGAACGCCGCGTGCGTTGGTTCGTCGAAGAAGCAGCCGATGCCCGTGGCTCGGATTCCGATCGCCTCCGCTTCGAGATAGAGCACCTGCCCGACGACACCGCACTCCCAGAACAGGCGCGGATAGAACCAGGCACCGTGGAGCGTCAGCGCCGGATCGAACTCGGCCAGCATCGTCACGGCGAAACAGCCGTCGGCCGCGATGTTCTGATGGCACGAGACCGAGCGCGCCAACGATCGAACGTCGCCCTTGGCGAGCTGGAACAACTCCACGCCGTCCGGACAACCCTCCGGCCGCTCCCACGCGAAGGGTCTCTGCATCGCGGCCTTGAAGAGCGGCGTCTGCGCGGGATCCCGCGCGAGGAAGTAGAGGCCCGGATCGAGTCCGCGAATCCGGTGCACGAAGAGCGCGAGGTGCACGCGCGGAGCCCACGGCAGACAACGCGCCGGACCGCGCAGCGTGCTCGAGAGCATGCGGTAGAACGGCTCGCGCGGAATCTCCGTCCGGCCATCGAAGGCGACGGCGCTGCGGCGCTGGTGCACGATCTCGCGCAACGATGCGCGCGTGTCCGCCGGCACGGCGCGCGGCTCCGGCACTTCGAGCTCCGCCGCGTAGACGTCGAGTGTGCGCGGCTTGCGTGACGTCTCGGCGGCGACGTCGACGGCGCTCCACTCCACGTGATCGGGGGAGAGGGAGTTGGGCTCGCCAGCGAGCGCGAGCGCTGCGAACGGCGCTGTCGCGAGGTTCGCGAGCGTCGTCGTCGCGCGCGGAGCACTGCCCGGCGTGACGACCAGCAGGCAGTGCGGCTCCTCGCGCTCGGCGCCGCGCGCAGCCCCCACTCCGAGCAGTCGTTCGAGGTCCTCGTGCCCGAGGTCGTCGCACAGCCGCACGCTCCAACCGAGGGCCGCGGCCGCAGTGACCACGCACGCGAGGGCGTGGCCGGCATCGAGCTGGCAATAGCGGTACGCGCGCTCGCCGTACTTCCACGCCTCGCGCCAGTGGATCGACGTGAGTCCGATGCAGAACGAGCCAAGTGGAAGTTCGCGCGCAAGCTCATCCCACGACTCGCGCGGGATCTCGGCGCGCACTTCGAGTGCGTGCTCGCGCGGAGCGTAGTGCGCGAGCATCGGCACCTCGCACAGTCCCTCGATCGCTCCACACAGCAAGTAACCCTCGGTCGGATGCAGGTTCCCGCTCGACGGATTGACGCGCAACGCCCAGCGCGACTCCTCGCTCTGCTTCCAGGCCGACAGCGCGAGTGAATCATGGAAGAGGCGCGAGATCGAGGTCCGGTCGACGCGCGCGGG
This sequence comes from Planctomycetota bacterium, assembly GCA_044228975.1. Classification (GTDB taxonomy): domain Bacteria; phylum Planctomycetota; class UBA1135; order UBA1135; genus JADJNY01. Next base: position 11,612 of record JBGATX010000089.1, read on the forward strand.
CTCGACCGGGCCCGCACCGAACACGTCGAGGTAGCGCGGCCCGCGCTGCGCGTCCTCGGGTGCGAACTGCTCGAGCGCGAGCAGCGGAGCTCCGTGATAGCGCCGGTACGGGTCCGGCTGCGTATCCCAGTCGAGATCCTGCGGCCCGTGCGCATAGCGGTGGAAGTGATGGGCCGTCGCGGCGTGGTAGGCGCGGATCGTCTTCAGCCGCAACGCGCGCTCGTCGATCGGCGCCGCCAGGACTTCCCGCTTCCGTGCCCCATCGCCGGAGTCGCGTCGAAAGAAGCGGAAGAGATCGGTCATGGCCGTGGGTTCGTGTCGTCGATCGCGCTCCCGCGCGATGCGAACATCGCGGAATCGAGACGAACGCCCGCGCAACGAGCACCCACCCGAGCGGGAGAGCATACGCACACAGCGCAACAAGGAACGGTACCCACCGTCTTCTTCACCCAAGACCCACCTCCCCTTCCGCCCCAGCACCCCGCGCGGATCCGGGTCGGCCGCCGCGGCCGGCCCGCGTCCGCGCGGGGTCCATGCAGCATGCGCGCTCCGCAACCTGCCTTTGGCTGGTTCTGGCATTCGCGTTCCAGCGTTGGTGTGACGGCTGTCAGCAGACCTCGAAGGCTCCATCACCCACGACACTCGGAACGATCGACAGCAACTCTGCTCGCGTGTCGGTCGGAACGGCGCTGCCAGAACCGAGCCAAAGGCAACTGTGAAGCAACGCGCCACACAAGCGTGCTCCGCATCGCTGACCCCGCGCGGACGCGGGCCGGCCGCGGCGGCCGACCCGGATCCGCGCGGGGTTCGAGGGCCGGAAGGGGACGAGCTACTTCGTGGTCTTTCGCGCGCGCGTGGCGAGTTCCTCGATCAATGGATCGAGGTCGAAGTGGCCCGTAAGGGTCCACGCGTAGCGCGAGCGCACGGCTGCATAGCGCGCGAGTGCACCGTCGTAATCGCCTGCCTCGAGCAATTGGTCATGGACGATCGAGCGCGTCGTCGAGACATACGCGCGCCGGGCGAGGAGCTCCGCCGTGCACCACGGGAGCACGACCAGCATCGTGAAGAGCGCCAGCAGCCTGCGCCGCATGCGCCGCCGCCGTTGCTTGCGTTGCAGCAGCGCCCCGCTGCGCAGCTCCTGCAGCTTCTCCTTCGCTTTGGCGCGCGTTGGTTGGATGAGCAGCACTTCCTCGTACGCCTTGCACGCGAGCGGGTACGACTCGAGATCGATCGAGTCCGCCGCGAACTGCTCCAGCCCCTTCACCGCCGCATCCCGATCGCCGGCTTCGGCGCGTGCGCGCGCGAGCTCCTGCACCAGCTTCCAGCTCGAACCCTGCAGCGCGATCAAGCGCTCGAGCACCTGCGCGACCTTGCGATGCAGACCGGGCTTGCGGTGCAGCTCGATCAGCTTGCGCGCATCGGCGACGGCGTCCTTGCGGCGCTTCTCGGCCAGCGCGAGCTCGAAGCTCTTCTCCCACGCGAACGGATCCGACTGGTCGAGCTTCTTCAGCCTCTCGAGCGTCGCGCGCGCAGGCTCGCGCTCGGAGTTCTCGAGTTGCAGGTGCACGACGAGCTTGAGAGCCTCGCTCGCCTGCTCGAGATCTCCGGCCTTCTCCGCGAGCAACGCCTTCGTGCACAAGAGCGCCAGGTGATGCGGATTCTGTTCCAGTCCGCGCTCGAGCAGCGCGAGCGCGCCCTTGCGGTCGCGGCGAGCGAGCTCGAGCACGCGCTGGTTCAAGTCGCTCGTCGCGATCGGACGGATCGACTGCGTGCGCGAGAGCTCGGCGAGCCGCTGGTAGACGTCGAAACGGCGCGTGGGGAAGTGCGCCGAATCGGAGGGCAGGTGCTCGCGGATCATCGCCCAGTGGTCGCTGCGGCGCGCCGACTCGAGCAGGAGCGGGCTCGCGGCGAGCGAGAGGGCCAGCGCGCGCTCGTCGGGATCGAAGAGCTCGCTCGGCGCGTCGGTCTCGCTGAACTCGAACTGCGTCGCGCGCGCGGCGAGCACTTCGCAGGCCTCGTCGACGAGGCGCGCGCTCGCGATCGCGCGCAGCTGCTCGGCGGTGAGCGCTCCGGTCTCGACGAGCGCCGAGCTCAGCGGATGTCCGCGCTTGCGGCGCTTCTTCGCCGTTTCGATCGCGCCCGCATCGATCACGCCCGCGGCGGCGAGGAACTCGATCAGCGACGCTCGACTTGGATACGCGATCAGCGAGAGACGTCCGTCGGCGAAGAAGAGCTGCGTCTCCTCGCCTTCGTCGCGCACCGCGAGCAACCCGCTCTTGCGCGCGCCCTCCAGGTTCTGGAGGAGGTTCGTGATGTCCAGCGTCGCGAGGTCGCCTTGCAGACCCATGTATGAGGAGCTCCTGACCGCCCAGGCGACCTTTCGGCAGGCCGGGGCGCGACGGTTGATCCCCGTCCGCGGCGGAGGTCCGCGGCGTGCGAAGGCGCGGGAAGGAAGTTCCGTCGCGCGACGCGCTCCGCTCGAACGCAAGCCACCGAATGCGAGCAGGACTTCGTGGCTCGATCGGCGGACGGTCGCAAGACTGTCCGCCGTACCCGGCTCCCCACTGTCCCCCCGCAACGGAGTTTCCCGATGTTCGCCGCACTGCGCGCGCTCGCGCTCGTCTCGCTCGGTCTGATCGGTCTCACGGCCTGCGGCGCCGGCCGCACGATGATCCTGCAGTCGCCCGCGCACGAGTACCGCAGCTCGGGCTATCGCATGCAGCAAGCCGACTCCACCGCGCCGGTGCCGGCGGAGATCGTGGCGCGCTTCGAGTCGGCGGTGCGCGAGCGCACGCGCAAGTCCGGTCTCGCCGCCAACGACGAGCTCCTGCTCAAGTACCGCTTCATCCAGTTCGAAGCCGGCGATCAATTCCAGCGCTGGTTCTGGGGCGGCATCGGCAACGCCGGCGAAGGCTCGCTGACCTGCGAGGTCACGTACCTCGACTCCGAAGGCAAGGACCTCGCGAAGGTGCAGTGCGAAGGTCGCATCGGCAGCGGCTTCCTCGGCGGCACGATGGAGGACGCGCTCGGCCGCATGGCGCAAGAGGTCGCCGAATACACGGTGCAGAACTTCGCGCGCACCGATCTCGCTCCGCTCCCGGCCGGCAATTCGTCGTCGACGAGCGACTGATCCGCGAGCCGGCGCCCGGGATCAACGCGCGGCGGGCTTGGGCTCCACCGGCGACGCGCGTGCCTTCTCGAGCCAGCCGCGCGTCGACGCGAGCCGCGCGTCGTCGGGAGCGAGCTCGCGCTCCATCGCTTCGAGCAAGCCCTCGAGCAACGGAACCGCTTCCGCGCCGCGCTTCTCGCGCACGAGCAGCATCGCGAGGCTGGTCGTCGCGGCCCAGGTGTCGGGGTGCTGCGGACCGAGCGCGCTCGCTTGCACGCGCACGACGTCGCGGAAGAGCTCCTCGGCGCGCGCCGGCTCCTGCATGCGCTCGTACAGCGCGCCGAGATTGTGCTGGAAGGCCAGCGTCTCGGGGTGCTCCGGACCGAAGACGCGCGGTGCCTGCTCGACCGTGGCGAGCAACAGCGACCGGGCCTCGTCGAGGTTCCCGCGCTGCATCGACAGGCTCGCGAGGATGGCGCGCGCGCGCAGCGTGTCGGGATGCGCTTCCCCTTCGACGATCCGCGCACGTTCGTAGGCGCGGCGCAAGAGCGGCTCGGCCTCGTCGAGTTTCCCGTGCGACCAGAGCAGCTGGCCGAACAGGCTCTGCGCCGTGAGGGTCGCTGCATCGTCCGGCCCGAGTGCGCGCACGCGCCGCTCGACGTTGTCGCGCATCAAGCGCTCGGCCTCCTCGCCGTGACCCGTCACCGAGCGCAGGTCCGCGAGCAGCATCTGGAGCACGAGCGATTCCCGCTCGTCCTGTCCGTGACGCGCGTTCCACGCCGGCAGCAGCCGCTCGAGCAGCTGCGCGGCCTCGTCGAAGCGGCCGCGGTCGGCGATCACGGAGCACAGCGCCGAGCGCGCGCGCAGCGTCTCGTCGTGGTCCGCGCCCAGCCCGTCGGTGAGCCGCGTGACCGCGAGCGCGAGCTCGTTCTCCGCCCGCTCGAGTTCGCCCAGCGACTGGAACGACTCGCCGAGCGTCTTGCGCACGCCGCCTTCGACCGCCGGATCGCCCGCGAGATCCCCGGGCAGCGCTTTCGCCGCCGCGTCGAGCACGTCGATCAGCTTCACGTCGCGGCCCGCGTCCCCGGGCTGCTCGCGCGAGAGCATCTCGCGCTGGAAATCGGCGACGCGGCGCGCGCGACGTGCTTCGACGTCGGCGCGATCGCGCGCGGCGGCCGCGACGCTCGCCTGGTGCCAGGTCGAGAGCAGGCCGACGAGGAGCGCGGCGAGCGTCCCGATCACGCCGCCGACGAGCCAGCGATTGCGGCGCGCGAACTTCGCGAGCACGTACGCGCGGCTCGCGGGCCGCGCGACGATCGGACGGTCGTCGAGGAAACGGCGCAGATCCGCCGCGAGCTCGCCCGCGCTCGGATAGCGGCGCGACGGCTCCTTCTCGAGCGCGCGGGCGAAGATCGTGTCGAGATCGCCGCGCAGACCGGGCGCCGCGCGCGAGAGCGGCTGCGGCGTCTCGTCGCGCACGACGCGCACGGCTTCGTGCAGCGGCTTGCCGACGATCTCGAGCGGCAAGCGGCCGGCGACGAGCTCGTAGCCGATCACGCCGAGCGAGTAGACGTCGCTGCGCCCGTCGATCGCCTCGGGATCGGCGCCCGCCTGCTCCGGGCTCATGTAGGGCAGCGTGCCGATCAACTGGCCGACGTCCGTGCGCAACGACGTCGTCTGCAGATCCGCTCCCGTGACGCGCGCGATGCCGAAGTCGAGCACCTTGGCGCGCGGCTGTCCGGAAGCGTGCTCGACGAGCACGTTCGACGGCTTCAGATCGCGATGGATCACGCCGCGCGCGTGCGCGTGCTCGACGGCGTCGCAGATCTGCGCCAGGAGCTCGATGCGCTCGCGCGTGCCGAGAGCCTGGGTCGCGACTTCCTCCGACAGGCGGCGGCCTTCGACGTGCTCCATGGCGAAGTACGGCTGCGGACCTCGGCCCCAGTTCGCGGTGCCGGCCTCGTAGATCGCGGCGATGCCCGGGTGCTGCAAACGCGCGAGGACCTGCGCCTCGCGCTCGAAACGCTTGATCGCCTGCGGGCTCGCGACACCCGGCAAGAGCACCTTCAATGCGACGCGGCGGCGCGGATGATCCTGTTCGGCGAGGTACACGACGCCCATGCCGCCCGCGCCGAGCTCGCGCAGGATGCGGAACGATCCGATGCGCTCGGGGACGGCGAACGAACGCTCGGGCGCGGTGAACGCGGGGTGCTCGAAGAGTCGTTCGGACGAATCGACGTGCTCGAGCAGCTCGCGCAGCTCGTCGCGCAGCTCCGCATCGTCGTTCGCGAGCGAGTCGATCCACGCGTCGCGCTCGCGCGCGTCGAGCGCGAGCGCGGCCGCGAAGAGCTCCTGCAACCGGCGACTGCGCTCCGTTCGGTCCACGCGAGCCTCAGCGCGTGAGCTCGCGGTGCAACCAGGCGCGCGCGAAGCTCCAATCCGTCTTCAACGTCGTGAGCGAGACACCGATCACGGCCGCGGCCTCCTCCTGCGCGAGGCCGGCGAAGTGCAGCAGTTCGACGACGTGCGCGGCGCGAGGCGCCTCGCCCGCGAGCCGCTCCAGCGCTTCATCGAGCGCGAGGATCTCCGGCCCGGCGTCGCCCGCGAGCGTCGCGACCTGGTCGACCAGCGCGACGGGTCGCGCTCCTGACCCGCGCTTCAAGCTGTGCTTCGCGCGCGCGCGTTCGATCAAGATGCGGCGCATCGCCTTGGCCGCGGCGCCGTAGAAGTGCGCGCGCCCGTCCCAGCCGGGATCCTGCTCGCCGACGAGGCGCAGGTAGGCTTCGTGGACGAGCGCGGTCGCCTGCAGCGTCGCGCCGGGCGCGTCGCGCTCCATCTGCTGCCGCGCGAGGCTGCGGAGCTCGTCGTAGAGCAGCGGCAGCAACTCGGTGGCACTGCGCGCGCGCGCCGAGGCCGGAGCTCGATCGTCGGGTTCGTGACGGGAATCGATGGGAAGCATCGAAAGCACCCGGATCCGCGTGCGATCTCCGGAATGCACCGTCGATGATAACCGCTCCGATCCGCGGAGCCTTTCGAGGCGCCGTCGCGGCAGAGTTTCGGGAATTCGCCGGCCGTGCGAGGGTCGTTCGGCGCATGAGCGGACGTTCTGCTCCGCGGGAACGCACTGCGACCCGAGGTGAAGCTCGACGTACGGTACACGGCATCTTTCTCACCGATTCGCCCGCGCCGACTCGCGCCCCGCGCAGTCGCGCGAATCGACGGGAAAGAGTCCGTGTACCATACGCCGACGTCACGTGTGCGCTTGCGCGCGGATGGGTGAGAAAGATGCCGTGTACCGTATGAACTCGCGCTCGCTGTCCGTGGCGTTGCTCGCCGTGTGCTCGTTCGCCGCGTCGGCGCCCGCGCAGTCGGGCACGCTCGATCAAACGAGCCCGGCTCCGCCCGGGTTGGACCTGGCGTCGTTCAACGGCGACACACCTTCGACGACGTGGCAAGCGCAAGTGCGCGCGGGACTGACCGGTCAGCTCGAAGGCTTCACGCTGCGCTTGAAGGGCGTCCAGGGTTCGACGCTCTCGACACGACTGCGCTTCGGTCCCGGCTGGAGCACGGGAGCGTTGCTCTTCCAAGCCTCGATCATGAAACCGACCTCGGGCGTCGACGACGTGTTCGTCGACGTCACGAGCTCCGCGATCTCGATCGTCGAGGGTCAGGTGTTCGTGATCGAGCTGCAGGGTGAGAACACGGGCACGCTGATCCTCGGCAGCCACATCGATCCCGCGAGCGGACCGCCGCTCTACGCCGAGCCGCTCTTCATGAACGGCCCCGGCTGCTTCAACGACTGCGGCTGGCGCATCGGTTTCCAGACGTGGGTGATCCCGGGAGCGCGCGCGCTCTGCTTCGGCGACGGCACGGGCACGCCGTGTCCGTGCGGCAACTCGGGCGCGACGGGCCGCGGCTGCGCGAACTCCATCGTCGGCGCGGGCGCGCTGCTCTCGTGGAGCGGCGAACCGAGCGTGTCGAGCGACACGTTCACGCTGCTCGGCAGCGGCATGCCCGACTCGACGGCGATCTATCTGCAAGGCACGGCGCAGGATGGCGGCGGCCTGGGCACGCAGCTCTTCGACGGAGTGCGCTGCGTCACGGGCTCGATCGTGCGTCTCGCGACGAAGAGCAACAGCGCGAGCGCGTCGCAATTCCCCGCGGGCGGAGATCCGACGGTCTCCGTGCGCGGCTCGGTGCCCGCGGCCGGCGGCACGTTCAACTACCAGGTCTACTACCGCAACGCGTCCGCGACGTTCTGCCCTCCGGCGACGGCGAATTGGAGCAACGGATTGTCGGTGAGCTGGCGGCCGTGAATCGGGCGGACGATTCGAGCGTGTGACCGTCGCGCGCGCACGAGGCGTGCACACGGCGTCCAGCTCGAACACGCGCAGCGCGAGTCCGCGTCGTCGTCACGAGTCCTCCGCTCGGACGTACCCAACTCCACCGAGCGAGACGGGTGGAAGCGCCGATCGACGGATTCGCGCAATCCTTCTACCGTGCAGCGGCACAACCAAAGGAATTCGTCATGGGTCTGATCCTCCTCGTCGTCCTGGTCCTGCTACTCGTCGGCGCGCTGCCCGCCTGGCCCCACAGTCGCAAATGGGGCTACGCTCCAAGCGGTGGTCTCGGCGCCGTCTTGCTGGTGCTGTTGATCCTGATGCTGTTCACGAACGTGTTCTCGCGCAGCGGAACGTTGTAGGCGTCGACACGCACGGCAGGCGCCACGAGCGCGCACCCGAACGCGGCGTTCGAGTGGCGCTCGGGAACCCTCGACTCCGGTCCGCTCCCGTTCACACCGGCTCCCCATCGGTCGGCTCGCCGAGCTTGCGGTAGAGCGACGTCGCGCCGATGCCCAGGCGCTTCGCGGCCATGCGCTTGTTGCCGCCGCACTGTTCGATCGCCTTGAGGATGTGCGCGCGCTCGAACTCGCGCGTGGCGGCGTCGAGCTCGGCCGGATAGTCCGGATCGCGCGGCGTGACTTGCGCGAAGCTCGCGGGCAGGTCCTCGGGCTGGATCTCCTGCCCGCTGGCGAAGATCACGGCGCGCTCGATCGCGTTCGAGAGCTCGCGGATGTTGCCGCGCCAGTCGTGGCCGACGAGCAGGCGCAGCGCCTCGCGCGAGATGCCGCGCACGTCGCGCGTGAGCTCGCGCGCGTACTTCTGCACGAAGTGGCTCGCGAGCAGCGGGATGTCCTCGCGCCGCTCTCGCAACGGCGGCACGGCGAGTTCGACGACGGCCATGCGGAAGTAGAGGTCCTCGCGGAAACGTCCCGCTTGCGCCTCGTCCTTCAAGTCGCGATTCGTGGCCGCGACGATGCGCGCGCCGATCGGAACGCGGCGCGTCGAGCCCACGGGCTGGATCTCGCCCGTTTCGATCGCGCGCAGGAGCTTCGCCTGCACCGGCAAGGGCATCTCGCCGAGTTCGTCGAGGAAGATCGTGCCGTCGCCCGCGGTGCGCAGCAGGCCCTCCTTGTTCTCGATCGCGCCGGTGAAGGCGCCCTTGGCGTGCCCGAAGAGCTCGCTCTCGAGCAGCGCTTCGGGGATCGCGGCACAGTTGATCGGCACGAACGGGGCCTGCGCTCGCGAACCGCGCTCGTGCAGCGCGCGCGCGACGAGGTCCTTGCCGGTGCCGCTCTCGCCCGTGATCAGCACGCGACTGGGCAACGACGCGACGCGATCGACCATCGCGAGCACCTTCTTCATCGCGAGACTCTGGCCGATCATGCGCGACGTGCCCGCGGGATCGGCTGTCTCGACCGCGCGGCGCAGATTGCGGTTCTCGAGCACGAGCCGGCGGTGTTCGGCGATGCGGCGCAGCTTGGCGAGCAGCTCCTCGTGCTTGAACGGCTTGAGGAGGTAGTCGACGGCGCCGTGACGCAGTGCTTCGAGCGCGGTCTCGAGCTCCGCGTACGCCGTCATCAGGAGCACCGCCGTCTCGGGGCTCGTCGCGCCCAGGTGCTTGAGCAGCTCGACGCCGCCCATCGTCGGCATGCGGATGTCGCTCAGGCAGATGTCGAAGGAGGTGGCGAGCGCCAGCTCCGCCGCAGCTTTTCCATCGGCGGCGGCGCGCGTCTCGAACCCGGCCTCCTGCAGCGCTTCTTCGATCTCCGCGCGGATCGCGGCTTCGTCGTCGACGACCAGCACGCGCAGCTTCACGGCGTCTCCTGCGCGGGCAGCTCGAAGTAGAACTCGGTGCCTGATTCGGCGGGGCACTCGAAGGCCAGGCGTCCTTCGTGTTCCTCGATGATGCGGTAGCTCACGGACAGACCCAATCCGGTGCCCTTGCCGGGCTCCTTGGTGGTGAAGAACGGTTGGAAGATGCGCGCGCGCGCGGTCTCGGGAATCCCAGGACCGGAATCGGCGAAGCCGGCGCGCACGAAAGCGCGGCCGTTGCGCTCGACGCGCCGTGTGCGGATGGTGAGCGCGCGCGGTCGCGGTGGCGCGTTCGTCGCGACGGCGTCGAGCGCGTTCAAGCCCAGGTTGAGGCACACCTGCATCAGGTGGTCCTCGACCGCGCGCACGAGCGGCGCTTCGCCGCAGGGCTCGAAGCGGATCGCGACCTCCTTCGCGCGCTTGTCGTAGCGGATGATCTCGAGCGCGCGTTCGATGACGCGGTTCATGTCGCAAGCGGAGCGCAGCGGCACGCGCGGGCGCGCGAGGTCGCTCATCTGGCGCACGATCTTCGAGATGCGCTCGATGTGCTCGCGGATCAGGCCGAGCTTCTTCTGCGCGTATTCGTCGGCCGCCTTGCGCTCCAGGCTCTGCACGGCCATCGAGAGCGCGAGCAGCGGGTTGCCGATCTCGTGCGCGACGCCCGCGGCGAGCACGCCGATCGCCGAGAGGCGGTCGTCGTGGCGCGCCTTCTCCTGGAGCAGCTTGAGCTCGGTGATGTCGGTGACGACCGAACGGATGAGCGCACGACCCTGCGCGGGGAGCAGCGAGAGCCGCACGAGACACACCATCTCGCGCCCGCTGGCATGGCGGCAGCTCCATTCGAAACCGGGCGTGCCGCCCGCGTGCGCGAGCGCGATCTGGCGCTGCGCGAACTCCGTGGACAGGCTCCCGTCGGGCTGCCGCTCGGGTGCGATGTCCGGCGGACGCATGCCGAGGAACTGCTCGCGCGTGTAGCCGAACGTCTGCGTCGCGGCGTCGTTCGCGTCCATGAACATGCCGGTCTCGGCATCGACGACGAGGATGGCCTCCTGCGCGTGCTCGACGAGCGCGCGATAGCGGGCTTCGCTCTCGCGAATCGCCTCCTCGGCGCGGCGGATGTGCGTCACGTCCATGCCGACGGTCACGACACCCTGGAAGCGGGCGCGCTCGTCGAGCTCGAGCACGCTCGTCACCAGGAGGTG
>JBGATX010000295.1:0-2527 GCA_044228975.1 Planctomycetota bacterium
GCCGTCGCGAGTTGCCCTACAACTGCCAGGACACGAACGAGGACACGTCATGACCATGGGCAATGCTGAAGTGCTGAATCCGACCCGGCGAACCACGCCGGAAAACCTGAGCGCGATCAAGGATGCGCTGGGCGAGGTCGCCGTCAACGAACGCGACCGTGTCCAGTCGGCCTTCGCTCGCGGCAAGGAGCGCGTCGTCGAAGCCGAGCACAAGTTCGAAGGCTACGTGCGCGAGAAACCGATCCAGTCGCTCCTGATCGCCGCGGGCGCGGGAGTGGCTCTCGGCTGGCTCCTCGGTCGCCGGCGCTGATCGCATCGGCGGCATCGAATGAGTTGCCAGCGCTGATCAGGTTCGAGGACCGGCCGCGCCGCGGGACTCACGGTGCGGCCGCTCGCCCCGTGTCGACGCTCCAGCGCGGCGCGACCGCTCGCGAGCACGGCGCCTCTCCGCAGGTGGATCATGACCTCACGAATGCATGTGAATGGAGTGCATCTCGAGCGCGACGCGCACGCGCAGTCCGGGCCGGCATCGACGGACGCGGAATCGGCTCCGCCGCCGTCTTCGACGGCCGCTCCGGAAAACGCTCCGGGAATGCTCGAGCACGTTTCGGAGATCGCCCGGCACCTGACGCGCCTCGCGCGCTTGCGAGCGGCCCGCGCGAAGCTGGACCTGCGGACGACGATCGCCGCGATCGTCGCTGGGGCGCTCCTGCTGCTCGTGACGTCGGTCTTGTGCGTCAACGGCGCCTTGCTCTTCGCCCGCGGGCTCGCGGGGACGATCGCCGAGCTCGCGGGCCAGCGCGTGTGGCTGGGCGAGCTGCTCGGCGGTCTCGCGCTGCTCGCGGGGCCGGCCGCGCTCGCGTGGCTCGCGTGGACCTTCCTCGACCGACGCGAGCTGCGCAAGCAGCTCGAGGAGCACCGCCGTGAAACCCACACCGACGCCTGAACCGCGCACGCTGCGCGAGTTCCTCGATCGCGAAGAAGCGCGCACGCTGCACGAGCTCCACCAGTCCGCCTCGGCGCTCGGCGACGACCTGAAGCGCATCGGACATCTGGAGGAGCGCGTGCAACGTCACCCCTGGCTCGCGCTCGGCGCGGCGGCGGCGATCGGCTTCGCCGTGGCTCCGCTGGTCAGCCGCTTCGCCGGTCGCGGCGCGGCGTTGGCGATGCGGCTCCTGAGGCACAAGCCGGCGCTGAAATCGGCGCTCACCGGTCTCGCGCTCGACTTCACGCATTCGAACCGCGCGAAGACGCGCGCGTGAGCGGAAGCTCGGGTCGAGCCCGCGCGAGCAGCGACGCTCACGCGGCCCGCGTCGAGCGCACACGTTCTCCCGCGTCGGCGGACGATGAAACCAAGCACGCGCACCGAGTCCGTCCTCGCCTCGCGCGGTGTCCTCGCCCACCGCGCGCACGCGCCACCGACGCAGGCTCGACGACGACGCCAGAGTTCGTGCAGGCTGTAGCGTCGATGCCGTCCTCGACCTCCGACCCGCGCGAGCACGACGATCCCGCGTCGACGCCGAGCGCGACGCGAACGCCGGCTCCCCCATCGCCTCCAAGCATCGGCCGCCTCGCGCCGAGCCCGACCGGCTTCCTGCACCTCGGCCACGCGCGCTCCTTCCTGCTCGCGTGGTGGCACGCGCGCGCGAGCGGCGGACGCATCGTGCTGCGCCTCGAGGATCTCGACGAGGGCCGAGTGAAGCCCGGCATGGCCGAGCAGTGCATCGAGGACCTCACCTGGCTCGGCCTCGATTGGGACGGGCCGATCCTCGTGCAATCCGCCGACCTCGCGCCCTTCGACGAAGCCGTGCGGGACGTTCTCACGCGCGGGCTCGCCTACCCGTGCGTGTGCTCGCGCAAGGAGATCGAAGCCGCGCAGAGCGCCCCGCATCCGGGCGACGAGACGAGCACGCCGCACGAGAAGGCGCGCTACCCAGGAACCTGTCGCGGCCGCTGGCGCACGATCGAGGAGGCCGAGCGCGCGAGCGGCCGCCCCGCCGCCGTGCGCTTGAAGGTCGAGCCCGGGGCGCTGCAGCTCGTCGATGCGTTCACGGGGCCGTTCCGAGCCGACCCCGCGAGCGACGTCGGCGACTTCCCGATCGCGCGCCGCGCGCGAGCTCCCGCCTCCCCGCTCGCCGTCGTCGTCGACGACGCGCGCGCGGGAGTGACCGACGTGGTGCGCGGAGACGACCTGCTCTCGAGCGCCGCGCGGCAGTGCCTGATCCAACGAGCCCTCGCGCTCCCCCATCCGCGCTGGTTCCACGTGCCGCTCGTCGTCGACGCGACCGGGAGGCGCCTGGCGAAACGCAGCGACGACCTCGCGCTGGCGGAGCTGCGCGCGCGGGGCGTGAAGGCGGAACGCGTCGCCGGCTGGGTGGCGCGGCGGTCGGGCATCGCGGAGGCGCGGGACGCGCCGGCGAAGGAGCTCGTCGCGCGCTTCGCGATGAATCGCGTGCCGCGCGAGGCCGTCGCGCTGGATGCCGCGGGCCTGGGCGAGCTGTTCGAGTCGCGCTAGGAGCGCGGGCCG
>JBGATX010000090.1:0-25048 GCA_044228975.1 Planctomycetota bacterium
CGTCGTCAACGACATCTACCGCGGGCGCGTCGTCAACCTGGAGCCGGCGATCGGCGCGGCGTTCGTCGACTTCGGCCAGGGGCGCAACGGATTCCTCCACACCTCCGACGTGCTCGCCGCCTACGGCGAAGACGGCTGGTCGCTCGACAAGCTGCTGACCACTTCGATCGACCCTGACGAATGGGACACGAACTCCAGCCAGCCAGGCGTCACGGCCGAGCTCGCGGACGAAGAGGCGAAGGACGACGGCGGGCGCAAGAAGCGCTCGCGCCAGCGTGACGGCGGCCGCCGGTTCCGCGCGCGTCCGCGACTGCCGATCACCGACCTGCTCAAGAAGGGCGAGATGGTCGTGGTGCAGGTGACGAAGGACGCGATCGGCGACAAGGGCCCGACGCTGACCACCTACATCTCGATCCCCGGACGCTATCTCGTGCTCATGCCCTCGATGGCGCGCACGGGGGTTTCGCGCAAGATCGAGGACGAGAAGGAGCGCCGGCGGCTCAAGAAGATCCTCGCGCAGATGGAGATCCCGCCCGGCATGGGCGTCATCGTGCGCACGGCCGGCGTGGGCCGCAGCCGCGCGGACCTCAAGCGCGACCTCGACTACCTGAAGGGCGCGTGGGAGACGTTCTCTCGCCGTCTGCGCGCCGGGCACGGACCTGCGCCGCTCTACCAGGAGTCGGACATCGCGATCCGCACCGTGCGCGACCTCTTCACGCCTGGAACCGAAGCGGTCGTCGTCGACGATTCGCAGGTCCACCAGCAGATCGTCGAGTTCACGCAGCAGCTCATGCCCGAAGCGGTGGACCGCGTGAAGCTGTACACGGGCGCCAAGCCCCTGTTCCACAGCTATGGCGTCGAGGCCGATTTCGAGAAGATCTTCTCACGGCGCATCGAGCTGCCTTCGGGCGGGTCCATCGTCTTCGACCAGGCCGAGGCTCTGGTGGCGATCGACGTGAACTCGGGCCGCACGCGCACCGACAGCTTCGACTTCGAGCAGATCGCGTTGAAGACGAACCTCGAGGCGGTGCCCGAGATCGCGCGCCAGATCCGTCTGCGCGACCTCGGCGGCATCATCGTGGTCGATTTCATCGACATGATGCGCATGGCGAACATCCGTTCCGTGGAGCGCGAGTTCAAGGCTGCGCTCGACTCCGATCGCGCGCGCAGCAAGATCGGCCGCATCTCCCAGTTCGGGTTGCTGGAGCTCACGCGCCAGCGTCTGGGTCCGGGCATGAACAAGAAGGTGTTCACGCCGTGCAGCCGCTGCCGCGGCACGGGTCGCGTGCGCACCGTCGAGTCGCGCGCGGCGGCGATCCTGCGCAGGCTCGGCTCGGCGATGACGCTCAAGGGCTTCTCCACGGTCGAAGTGCGCGCCCACCCCGATGTCGTGCGCTACCTGCGCGAGCAGTGCGACGAGTACTTGCGTGCGCTCGAGTACCGCTTCGAGCGCGAGATCCAGCTCACCGACGTCGCCGATCAGGCCGAAGACAGCGTGCTGCGGTACCTGCGCACCGACGGCCGCGAAGTGCGACCCGGCGGACGGCGCAAGCGGTAGCCGCCGTCCCGCGAGCGACCTGAACGATCTGCCAGCCGAGTCGGCGCTGCCACTCCTCCAGATCCTGCAGCCGGCAGCGGGGACTGTCGGTCCCCGGCGTGCATGCGCCCGGAACGGAAAACCCGGCGCCGATCCGCGGGGAATCGGCGCCGGGTTTCGATCTCGCCGCGCGCGAGGCGCGGGCCCACGCTACTGGAAGAAAGCGATGCCGACCGCTGACAGCGTCGGCATCAGATTCGTCTCGGCATTCCCGACGAACGTGAAGCGCAGCTGGAAGAAGTTCGCGGTGTTGATCTCCGCGGGGTTCGAATGCCAGTGCGTGTCGTTGCCCAGAAACGTCACCCCGGTCCCGTCGGGCCTGTTGCCGTAGTAGTTCATGTTGAGCGGTCCGGCCGTCGTCGGTCCGGCGTTGACCGCCAGGTTGCTCGCCGGAGTGACGTTCACCGCGCCGCGGAACGCGACCGCGACCGAGGTGCCCGTCGGCAGGCGATCGGCCGACGGTTCGGTGACCGGCGTGGCGTAGCGCGCCGTGTTCGTCGTGACGAACGGCGACGTGCTGAACCAGATCGTGTGCGCGCGCGCGATGCGCGTCACGAGGTTCAGCTCGCCCAGATAGAACGTGTTGTCGATGCCGGGCACCAGCGCGGCCGTCGTCGGGTTGAACCCACCGGTCGCGACCGTCTCGAGGTCCGGGTTCTTGCGCACCTCGGCGCCGCTGGAGGTCACTCCACCGGTCGAGAACGCGCGGAAGACGGGGGAGCTCGCGAAGTTCGCCTGCGAGACGTCGAACTGGTTCGAGCCCAGCACCGAGTCGTCCGGGTAGCAGCGGAACTCCATCAGCAGCGGCAGGCCGATGGTGGGGACCTGACCGGCCGCGAACGGGGAGCCGATGGCCTGCGCCTCGACGAGCACGTTGTTCGCGATGGCCGTCTCCGCGCCGGCGCTGTCGACGCCGCCGACCTCGACGATCGACGTGTCTCGCCACGTGTAGTAGCGGTACTGGTTCTGCGGGATTCCGCGATTGAGCGGGAACGGCATCATCACCGTTCCGGTGGAAGACGTGTAGCGATCGGCGGAGCTCAGCACGTAGCCGCGTTCGCGAGGATGCACTTCCTGCAGCGGGTCGTTCGTCGCGCTGAGCAGGTTCGTCTCGTACGTCGGGAAGAGACCCGAAGCAGGAAACGTCGTGCCTGGAGGCGGAATCGGGTTGATGCCCTCGTCGGGCAGACGCGTGCTGTGAGCGAGGCTGATCCGGAAGAACGGGATGACCTCGGAGACGACGTTGCCGCCGCGCGGCACCCAGGCCATGCGCTCGACGTCCACGTTCATCCGCGATTCGTCTTCGATCAGGAAGCCGACGTCGCAGTAGCGCCAGACGGTCATGAGCTTGCTGCCGAAGCGCGAGATCGGCGTCAGCTCCGCGCTCGGAGCGAAAGTCATCGTGGCCGGGATCGTTTGCGTTCGATCCGCGGTCGCCGAGAAGCGCCCGACTGGCCGCGGCACGAGCTGGCCGTTGATGAAGTCCAGCTGGAATTGGCCGCGCACTTCCGGGAACGCGGTGGGCGGGTTCACGATCGGGTTGTCAGGGATCTCGTTACTGGACGAGAAGCGCAGCACGACGTGCCCGTTGCGCTGCGGCCCCTGAGTCGGGTCGAGCGTGAACGTCACCACAGGGAACGCGGTGGTGATTCGGTTGCCCGCGAGGTCCGTTGCGCCAGCGGCTCCCGTGCCCACCGTCAGCCAATACGTTTCGCCGGTCCCGGTCGCGTGGGCTAGCGGGACGACGGGCTGGTAGCGGAACTCCTGGACGTCCGCGTTCGGAGTGATCTTCGAAACGAGGATCTGGCGCGAGCGCAGGCTGGTGACGTCGTTCGCGAGCTCCGGAAGCGTCGGGTCGCCCGAGGACACCATGAATGAATCGAACGGGGAGACCGACTCGGGGTCCATCGGTTCGCTGAAGCGCAACACGATCGCCGAGTCCGTCGCCACGCCCGTGGCGGGCGGGCTGCTGATGCTCGGGAAACGCACGAAGCAAGGCGCGCGGCCCGCGTTGACCACGGGATCCCAAAGGGTCGAGAGCGTCCCTTGTCCGGCCACGATCACGGCTCCCGCCGGGGCGACGACGCGGTAGCTCACGCTCGGAATCTGGCTGCCGGTCGGGGTCGAAATGGCCGTCACTTCCGCGACGACGCCCGGTTGCTGCAGCACGTCGCCGACTTTCGTCGGCATCGCGCACGCCGGCGTCAGGAACGTGACGGTGCTCGTGAAGTCGATCGGCCCGCCCATCGGCGTTCCGATGACGACCGCTTGCGACCCGACGATGCGCGGCGCCTGAGCGTCGGCGAGGAACCCGTTGTTCAAGTCGCCCGTGATCGACGTGCGCCCGCCCGCGCGGGCCGCCCGAACGATGTCGTTGGTCGTGGAATCGTCGTCTCGGCTGCCGTTCCCTGAGAACGCGAGCGCGTGACCTGAGAGGTTGCGCAGCACGCTGATCTGGCCGCTCGCGTCGTCTTCGTGGGTCGGGATGCGGACGACGATGTTGGGCTGGTTGCTGGTAACGCTCGGGGGCAGCCCGAGCACGTTCGAGTTCACCGGCGGGTTGGCGGTCACGGACTCCAGGGGAGAAACCGCGGCGTCGATGATCACGCGCGAGGGATGGAAGACGTCCGGGATGTCGTCGCCATTCGTGTCGAGGGCGTCGCCGTGGTTGGGATCCGCGAACACGCGACCGTCGACCGGCGCGGTCGGCGGATAGCCCGCGAGCAAGCGCACCGTGGAGGCGCTGACGAGAGTCTCGTCGAGCAAGTCGTTGAACCGCAGCACCAGTGCGGCGTTGCGAGGCACCAACGAGAACGGCGGCAGCTCGCCGGGGTCGAGGCTCTTGTCGTCGACCACCGCCAGGTTGCGATCGAGGCGCTGGAACGCGCGATGGTAGGACGATGTTTCGACGCCGGCGATGATCAGGGACGGGGTGTAGGGGTGCAGGATGGTGACCGTCGTCTCGAGCGTGATGGCGTTCGTGTCGACCTGATAGTCGACGCCGTCGGTCACGATGTCTTCGCCGATCAGCATGTCCTTGTGCTGCAACGCGCCCAGTTGATCGCGCACCGTGACGAGGCGTCCCCACGCGACGCCCACGATGCGCAACTGGCTGCCCTGTCCGCGCAGGTTCTGATCGACGACGAAGCGCCGAGATCCGCCGAACGGCGTGGGGTGATCGAGCACCGTCCCCACCGGGTGGGTGGCTTGACTCGTCGCCAGGTTCTTGTGGTCGGTGCAGCCGGCCACGAAGGCGGCGAGTGCGAGAGCGCAGAGTGGAAGACGCCCGCGGATCGAAGCGATCCGCCGGGGTGACGATTCGACGTGCATGGACGCCTGGCCTCGGTAGGAGCTGGGGGGGGCCGCGGACCGCGCGCAAACGATCGACGAAGCGGGACTGCGGGGGGATCAATATACGCGGCGCTGTGGCCGGTATCGAACCATCGTCCGACGCTCCGCACGGGACGGCGAGCTGCACCGTTGCAGATCGCGGACCACGGGCCCGCGCGTGTGTGGTCGCGGCGCGCAAGCAGCCCCTGCGGTCACGAGCTCTCGTTCAGCCGCGATCCCCGCGCGCGGACCTCATCGGGCCCGCTCGATCGCTGTGCGGACTCGAACGAAACGCACGGGACGCTGCGCGCCGAGCCGCGTCAGGCCAGCAGGTCCAGCTTGCGTCCGACGAGCCGATCCGGGTCGTCGCGGTCCGGCCGTCCACCGTGCTTGGCCGCATCCTCCAATGCCCCGAGAGCGCCCTTGGACTTGGCGTCCTCACCGCGGAGTTCCGCCTGGAGGTCCTGCAGGATCGAGCGACTCGGCCCGGAGTCGCAACTGGGTCCGCTTCAGGCGGAGGTGAATTCGATGCGCATGCAGCAGCGCTTCGCCGTCGCCCTTCACGCGCGCGCCGGCCCGTCAAGGAACGTTTGCACCCTGCCGGGCGGCCGTTAGACTCTTCCGCCCGCTTCCAGGACGAGCGTGTCCCGGCAGCCATCCAGGAGGAACTCGCTACATCCCCCGCGGAAGGTCTCCACCGCGGCAGCCAAGGAATTCAACGTTGTACGCCATCATCCAAAGGAAGAGCCGTCAGACGTGCGTTCGCCAAGGCGACGTCGTCGAGATCGATCTCGACGACATCGCGTAGCCAACGAACACGTCTGATCTTCCGCGATGGCCTAACGTTGAATTCGCGAGCTGCCGCAGTGGAGACCGCGAGTTCGGGACTATGGCGGAAAATCTGGCAACCGCCCAGCGGGGTAACGTTGACGAGCCGGCTCTTGCCACGACGCCTCGCGGAGTCGACAGACAGCCGAGCCTTGCCGGCGTCGCCTCCGCTGACGGACTGTGCGACTCCGTTGGTATCGATCACCTGTTGTCCAGGCAGACTTCCTCGATGGCGGTGGTGATGAAGGATATGGCCGTACGGTGGACTGACGACGTTGGATCGATAAGTCAGACGAAACTGGACACGGCCTGACGGCTCGGCGCGCAGTCGATGCGTTTCGTTGATCCTGCAACCCGGTGAGCAAATGACCGATGAGATCCGCGCGTCGCGCTGGGCAGGCTCGTGACCGCGGGCTATCGCGCGCGCCGCTGACCCTCGCGTCTGCAACGTGCGAGCTCGCCGTCCGGCGAACGTCGGACGATGGTTGACGGTTGACGACGCGCCCGCGGTAGATGTCGTTGACGACGGAGTTCTCGGTGCGGACGGTCATCTGGAAGTCGAGGATCTGTCCGTCCTCGACCACCGCGACACGCTTCTCCTCGGGATCCGCCGCGCTGACGAGGATCAGCGCCTTGCGCACAGGCTCGGGCTGCGGCGGGAGATCGTCTTCGTCGTCGGTCTCGACACGCGCCTTGCGCCGCCGGCCTCGGCCTTCGCCAGCGGGTGCATCGCGCCCATCGTCACGGCGCGGGGCGGCCTGCGGAGCGCGCTCCAGCACGGGCAGGTCGTCCTCGGACTCGCCCGGGATCCATTCGACCTCGACCGGAGCGTCGGGACGCGCGCCGCGACCCCGGCCGCGACGCGATCCACGCTTGCGCTGCCTGCGTTTCGATGCACGTCCGCCCTCGTTGGCAGGGTTGCCACCCGCCGCGCGCTGCGGCGGGGTTTCGTCCGGCGCTCCGTCTCCGGGTGCGCGCTCGTCGGCCGGAACCTCCGCGTCGTCGTGTCCTTCCGGTGCCGCATCCAGCGACGGCTCGCCTTCAGCGCCGGTCACCAGCGCGTCGTCGCGCTGGCCACCGCGACGGCGACGCCGACCGCCGCGGCGCCCGCGACGGCGGCGCTTCGCCGGGCTCGACGGATCGCTGGGCGCATCGAGAGGTGCATCGGTCGCGAGCTCAGGCGCTTCGTCGATCTCGTGGTAGGCCCTCGCCCGTCCTTCGGTCGCGAGCGACGGACGTGATGCAGGCGCGGGCGCGGCTTGGGCCGGCCCGTCGTCGCCGTCGAGAGCCTCGTCATGGGGCTCGAGCGCCGCGACCGCGTCGGCGGGGACTTCGTTCGCGCCGCCGCGACGTCGGTTGCGACCGCCGCGCGAACCTCGTCGGCGGCGCTTGCGGCCGGGTGCATCGCCGGCTTGCGCTCCTCCGGCGAGCGGAGGAGCGCCGGTCGCGGAGTCGTGCTCGTCCTCGTCGGGGGAACGGCTCGGCCGCAGCCAAGCGGAGAGCACAGGTCCGGCAGCGGGGACCAGGGCGGAATGCACTCCGAGAGCGTGCTTCGCGCGAGTGCGTGTTTCAGGGCGCGGCGCGAACGCGCCAGCGCATAGGTCTGCGAATCGGCCACCAATCGGACGCCGCGTGGCGTCCGAGGATCGATCAACCGTCATGTCAATGTGCCTTGGGCAGAGCAACGGCTCTGCATGCGACACCCGCGGAGGCCGCTTCGGTACGCCCGCGTCGTGCGGGGGGCAACGCCACGTCCCTCGCGGAGCGTGGCGTGCACGCGCGGCCGCGCGCGACTTGCGCGCGCAGCGGCGGACCGAGATCGGTGACCTCGAGTGCCTGTAGCGTGAATTCAGAATGGATGCGGCTGCGAAGCAGGTCGCGCGCAACCGCGAGAGCGGATCGGTGCTCGTCGAGCACCGCTTGTTCGTTCGATGGAATGCGGATCGACGCGTCGCGTCGGCCGCGCCAGCGCGCGGGGACCGGCGCACGCACTTCGAACGATCGAACGTTCAGAGGCGCAGAGCGCGGGATCCGTGCGGGACAGGATTGCTTATCGGAGCGTCCGAGTCGAACCCCAAGTGCGCAATTTCGCCGCGAGCCGCATTCCCCGGAGCGCGAAGTCGGACCAGCGGCGCCGATTCGCCCGCGGCGGCGCCCCGCGCTCCCCCATCACCACGGGCGCGCGACCGGACGGAGCTTGCGGCGCGCGAAAGGACGGAGGCCGCTCGAGGCGGCCTCCTTCGTCACTTCCGTCCTCGACGGAAGGCCGCGGGGCGAGGCCCCGCGTCGAGTCTCACTGGCTCGCGCCGGCGGGCTTGCGCTCGATGCCGCTGTTGATCAGCTCGTCCAGCTCCTGCTTCAGCGCCTGCTTGCGGCGGTCGAGCTCGCGCTCGAGGATGCGCTGCGAGTCGGTGGCCGAGCGCACGATGGTCGGCGTGACGAACACCATCAGCGTGCGGCGTTCGCGCTGCTTGCTCTCGTGCTTGAAGAGCTCGCCGAGCAGCGGGATCTTCGAGAGGATCGGCACGGCGGAGTGCGCCTGCGTGTCGGTGTCGCTCGAGAGTCCGCCGATGACCTCGGTCTGGCCCGTCTCGAGCATCATCGTCGTGATGATCGTCGACGAGCGCGTGCGCGGCAGCGCGATCGTGCCCTGCTCGCCCGCCGAGCCGACGGTGAAGATGTCGAAGCCCGGAGGCGCGAGCGCGCTCGTGCCGGTGCCCGAGAGGCTGGTTTCCTTCGGGATGACTTCCATCACGATCTTGTTCGTGCCCGGAACGATGTTCGGACGGATCAGGAGCTGGAAGCCGACTTCGACCGGCGAGCCCGAGGCTTCGCTGACGGAGAGCTGCAGCCCGCCCGCCTGTCCCTGTTCGGACTTGGCCTCGGCGTAGCGGATCGTCTCACCGACGAAGATCGTCGCCTCGCTGCCGTCGAGCGCCACGATCTTGGGTGCCTGGATGACTTCGGTCTTCGTGTCGCGTTGCAGGAGACGCAGCGTCGCCTGCCAGTTCGTGAACGAGAGCGCGCCGAAGATCGTGTTCGGGACGATCGTCTCCTCGCTGGCGTTGAGCAGCGGATCGACGTACGGGCCGTGGCCGTTGGGGCTGGCGATGAAGAAGTCTTCCCAGCCGCCGCTGCCCGGATCGAAGGGGAACGTGATCGGGATCTGGCCGCCGGAGACCGAGATCGAAGGTCCGCCGTCACCGTAGTCGACGCCCAGGTTGAGCACATCGCCGTTGGACGTGGAGACGAACTTGACGTCGCAGAAGATCTGGGCCGGCTCGATGTCGACGCGGGCCAGCAGATCGCGCACCGCCTCGTGCACCTGCGCCGTGTCGCGGATGATCACGACGTTCTGCGTGTCCATGTACTCGATCTGGCCGGCCGAGCTGAGCGCCTTGGTCAGGGCCTGCAGCACGGTGAAGGTCTTCGCGAGCTCCTTCGTGCCGCCCTGCTGTCCCTGCTGCTGCTGCTGCTGCTGGTTCGACTGGATGAACTCCGACTTGATGATGGGCTTGTACGTGCTCTTGGGGCGCAAGTAGCGCAGCTGGTACGTCCTGGTCTCGAGCTGGTCCTGCAGCGTCTTGGGATCGACGACGCGCAACACGCCGTAGTTGCCCTGCACGACCACGTAGCCGCGCGTCTTGGCGACCACGTCGAGCGCTTCGCGCCACGGCACGCCGACGAATTTCGCCGAAATGGTGCCCTTCACCTCCGGACCGATCACGATGTTCGCGCCCGACACCGCGGCGATCGCCTTGATGACGTCGACGATGTCGCCGTCCTTGATGTCGTAGTTGAACGGCGGCGTGGCCGTGACCGCGAGCACGCCGCCCTGGCGCGTCTCGACCACGAGGCCGACCGATTCGGAGACCAGCGCGAGCGCGTCACGCCACTCGACGTTCGTCAGCTCGATCGTGACCTTGCGCTTGCCGACGTCGTCGGTCTCGCCCGGCTTGCCGGCGACCGGCGGATTGATGATCACGATGTTCGCGCCCGAACGGGCGCGCAGGGTCGCGATCACGTCCTCGATCGGACGGTCGGCCACGCTCAGGTTGACGTGCGCATCCAGGCTCGGCGCCTGGGCGCGCAGCGGTGCCAGGCTCGCGCAGGCGAGCACGATCACGGCCAGCAGGGGGTTCTTCACGTTCACGTTCTTCTCTCCAGCTCTCGGGACCTGGTCCCAATGTTCGTCAGAATTGCCGGGCGAAGATGACGCCCCGGAAGATGAACTCGACCTCTTCGGGCCGAATGGCCCGGATCAGGATCTCGTTGTCGAGCAGATCGCCCACGAAGAGCGTCTTGCCGTTGATCAGCGCGCAGGCTTGCTGGTTGGCGATCAGCACGCCGGTGATCTTCATGTCGACCTTCTCGAAATCGAGCACGGTGTGCGCCTCGCGCGAGAGCTCGTCGAGCCTGTCGACGAGCGGCTTGCGCAGCGGATCCGCTCGAGCGAGCGCCAGCTCCTTCTCGACCGCCCCGTAGGACTCGAGCATGAGCTTGTACTGCGCGTGCTGCTGGTGCGTCAGCATCGCCTCCTCGATCTGCTTGAGCTGCGCCTCGCTCGGACCGCGCTCGGGCGCCTGGGTCGAGATCTCGTTGCGCAATTCCGTCAGCACGTCGGCGACCTCGGAGTGCAGGCGGCGCTCCGACGGCGAGTAGCGCACGGTCTTCTCGGCCAGCACGCGACGCACGTCGTCCTCGAGCTTGGTCAGCGACTCGTCGAGCTCGGCGCGCGTCATCATCTCGACGATGACGTTCTCGGCCGTCTTGACCGCCTCCCACTTGCCGAGCACGGCCTGCGTGCGCTCGTACAGGCTCTGGACGATGTCCATCTGCTCCTGCACGGAGAGCGCGCTCTCGCCGTCGCCTTCGACGGGCACGCGCGGGTCGATCAGCGGGTCGCGCCGGCTGCGCGGTCCGCGGTAGGTGTAGGAGGCGACGGTGAGCGCCTGCCGGCGGCGATTGATCTCGCCCAGCAGGAGGTCGCGCTTGCGATCGTAGCCGTCGATCTTGGCCTGCTTCTCGTCCTTCTTGGGATCGTAGACGAAGGTCTCGACGTCCATCTGGATCCTGTGCGCCGGCACGCCCTCCTTCTCCATCTGCTGGCGCTGCGCGGCGCTGATGCGGAAGCTCGGAACGCGCATGAAGCGCGAGTGGCTCTCCACGCGGTCGAGGAACTTCATGAACTCGAAGGTGTCGCCTTCGAGCTGCAGCGTGTACGCCACGCGGTCGAACTGGCCTGCGCGCCGACTCGGCCTTCTTCTTGAGGTTCGTCGTGCGCATCTGCGACTCGTCGCAGAAGGTCTGCAGCGTGCGCACGAGGTTGTTCACGTCGTCGTTGTCGGGCAGGATGCCCTTCATGACCTCGGAGAGCTCGCGCAGCACGATGACCTCGCGCTCCAGGCCGCTGGTGCCCTCGATGAGCTTGCGCGACGAATCGATGTTGCCGCGCGAGTCGCGACCTCGGCCTTGCCCTCTTCGATGCTCTGATGCTGGAACCAGATCAGCGCACCCAGTCCCAGCGCGCAGACGCCGCCGCCCACGCCCAGACCGATCCACCAACGTCGAGTGTTCACTGGCCGGTCTCCTTCTTCGCGTTGGCGTCGGGCGCGCCGGGGGCGATCTCCAGCCGGAGCCTTCGGGTTCTTGCCGGGCGCGGCCTTGCCCTTGGCGTTGGGTGACTTCGCGCCCTTGCCGGGCTTCGACTTGTCGGCGGGATCGAGCAGCGCGGCGCGTTCCTCGGCGCTCTTGAGCGTCACCGCCAGCGGGAACGACCACGCGGTCGAGGGCACGAGCGTCTCGTCGACCATCGCCTGCGAGCCTTCGGGCGGCGCGGGCGGGCGGAAGTCGCTGATGAACGGCGACGATTCCAGGTCCTCGAGGAAGTTCGCGATCTGCGCGTACTTCTCGGAGCCCGAATGCGCGTTGGCCTTCAGCGAGCCCGCTTCCTTGGCCTTGGGATCGTTGTTCTGCACCGCGTTGACGTCGTCGAGCCACACGAGGTGGCGCTGGCCGTCTCCGCCGCGGTTGACGACGTCGATGAGCTCGTCGAGCTTGCGCGTCCACGAGATGCGGCTCTTGGTGATCGAAGCCAGGGTCTGCTCGCGGCTCTGGTACTGCTTCTTCTCGCCCTCGAGCGTCTTGAAGTAGTTGACCTGCGGCGTGAGGCCGTCCATCTCGAGCTGCAGCGCGGTCTTCTGGCTTTCGATCTCGGCTTGCTCGCCGAAGGCCGACCAGGCCCACCACATCACGAGCCCGGCGTTGAACAGCACGATCGCCGCCATGCCGACGAAGAGCTTGACCGGCGTGCGCGCCTTCTGACGGTCCTGCTCGGGGAGGAGGTTGATCCGAATCATGAACGAACCCTCGCTGCGAGACCGAGCGCGACCACCAGCGTCGAGGCCCAGGTCTCGAGTTCTTCGACGTTCACGCGGTCCGAGTCGACGCGCAGGCCCTCGAGCGGATTCCACGTGCGCGCGCTGCGTCCGGTCGCGCCCTCGACGTAGCCCGTCGCGCCGGGAGCGAGGATGCCGCCGCCGGAGAGCAGGATCTGCTCGACCTGCACCGCCTCGTGGTGCTCGACGTAGTCCAGCGAGAGCGTGAGCTCGCTCACCAGGTCCTCGAGCACGGGCCCGATGGCGGTGTTCACTTCGAGCTCGTGCGTCTGCGCGTTGCGCTTCATCGCCTCGGCTTCGTAGGGCTCGAGGCCCATGCGGCGCGCGACAGCTGCCGTCATTTCCTGGCCGCCCATGTTGATCTCGCGGCTGAAGCACGTCTCGCCGTTCGAGAGCACGTTGATCGAGGTGCGCGTCGAGCCCACGTCGACCAGCGCGATGGCGCGCGCGTTGTTCTCGCCCTCGTCGCCGGGCGTCATGCCGCACATCTCCCACGCGTTCGCCAGGGCGAAGAGGTCGACGTCGATGGCGATCGGCGTCAGTCCGTGCGCCTGCAGGAGCTGCACGCGCTCCTCGATCGCCTTGGTCTTGCACGCGGCGAGCAGCACCATCATCTGGTTCGCTCCCAGCCCGCGGCCGTCGCCTTCCCCGCCGGCGCTCGTCGGCACGCGCTCGAGCGCTTGCACGTCGAGCACGACCTCGTCGAGGTCGAACGGCAGGTGCTTGTCCGTCTCGAAGCGGATCGCCTGCTTCAGCTCCTGGTCGGACATGCGCGGCATCGGCAGGTAGCGCACGACGACGTTCTGGCCCGCGACCGAGGTCACGACCTTCTTCGTGCGGAAATTCCCGGCCTTGAGGCAGCCGGCGATCGCTTCCTGCGCGCCGGCACCGGGCGGGATCTCGGCCCGCGCGAAGCCGGTGATGACCGGCTCGGTCCCGTCCATCGTGAGTTCGATGGCCTTGACCACCGACGTGCCGAGGTCGAGCCCGACGACGCTCTTTTTTCTGCTGAACAACAACGGAGTTCCCCGCTTCTCGAGTGGGACGCGGCTCGAGACCTCGCGAGGAAAACCTTTCGCGACCCGCCTCGGACCGCGATGGGGATCGACGGAAACTCCGTCCGGGGTTTAGTCGCTTTCGTGGAAACCAGCCTCCACGAGAGCTGCCAGGCGCGCTACCAGAGCCTCCGCGTCCCGTCCGCGGGCCTTGAACGAGATCGACGCCTCGCACGGCACGCACAGCGTCATCAACTCGAGGATGCTCTTGCCGTTGACGTGCGCGCCGCCGGAGGCGACCTCGAGCTCGCTCTCGAACTGCGCGGCCGTCGTCGCGATGGCGTGGCACGGTCGCGCGTGCAATCCCGCGGCGTTGCGCACGCGCACGGTCCGAACCGATTCCTCGATCATGCGCAGCTGGAATGGAGACGCGCCGCGCTCAGACGGCCGATTTCTCCTTGAGGAGATCGACGAGCTCGGTCTTGGTCTTGACTCCCAGCGCGAAGCGCCGGAAGTCGGCGTCGCGCGAGAGGCGCGCGATCCAGCGCATCATCTCCAGGTGCTTCTCGGGATCGTGCTGCGGGCCGACCTTCTCCGGCCGCAGCACGGCGAAGACGATCTGCACCGGCGCGCCGTCGATCGCCTGCCACTCGAGACCCGCGGGAGCGAGCGACACGCTGCACGCGACCCGCTCCAGTCCCTTGAGCTTCACGTGCGGGATCGCGACGTTCATGCCCACGCCCGTCGAGCCCGAACGTTCGCGCTCGATCAGCGCGGCGATCGCCTGGGCGCGCAGCGCCTCGCTCAGGCATTCGCTGCCGATCAGGTTCTCGACGAGTTCGGCCAGCGCCGGTTCCTTGCTCGTCGCCTTGAGCTTCAGGCTGCAGGCCTTGGGCTTGAATTGCTTCCAGAAATGCATGTCGCCAGGAGTATTCGCCAGGAGCCGTCGCCGAGAACGGCCGCGGGTACGGCAGTGCCGCGCAGCAGCGCCGAGCGACGCCGGAGAGGATAGCAGATGCGCGTTCACGCGCCCGCGTTCAACTGCGCCGGTGACCGCGACGCCGTTCCTGCGTCAGCTTCTGGTTGTGACGCTTCAGCAGGCCTTCCATGCGCGACAACGCTTCGTCGAGCGCCGTGCCGAACGCGAGATGGCGCGCATCGCACACGAGCACAGCGCCCTGACCGACGCTGGCCACGATCTCGACACGGTGCTGCTCGTGCTGGCGCTCCAGCATGGCGCGCAGGCTGACGATGCGCTCGCTGAAGCGCGTCAAGTGCTGCAGGCGCTCGTCGACCTGGTCGCGCACCTGGGTCGGGTAGTCGTGGTGAAGGATCGAGACCTGCGTTTGCATGTCAAAACCTCCGCGGCCTGCGCCGCACGCTGACGAGAATCGGCAACCGCTCCGGTATCGGCCGCGCGGCGGGCACGAGTCGAGGGCCAGGCGCGAGTCGGTCGTGCGCAGGCCGTGCGCGCGAGGGACGCGAAGAGCACGCCGTGGCGCTGCGCGACGAGCGTTCCCCACGGCTGGCCGCGCGCTCGCCGGACCCGGCCTCGGAATACAACGCGCGTGCTCGCACCACCCCTCGTCTCTTCTCCCGACTCCTGAGCCTGGACGCGCGAGCCGGATCGGTCAAGGCCTTGCGCGGTCACCACCGTGCGGTTACTCGAGAAGCGCGGGCGGGCGGGGCGAGCGCGCGCGCTTTCGCGCTACGCACGACTACGAACCGCCGCGCGCGAACACGCCTGGCGCGCCGGCGCCGCCGGAGTCGGGCCCGCGGAGCACCGGCAGCGGATACTGGACGGACACGAGGTGCAGACCGCAGGCCGGCGCCGTCGGACCGGCGCGCTCGCGATCGCGGCTCTCGAGCGCGGCGTCGATGTCGACGAGATCGAGCTTGCCGCGCCCGACGTCGATCAGCGTCCCGGCGAGGTTGCGCACCATGTTGTAGAGGAAGCCGTCGGCCTGGACGACGAAGGCCACGCCGCGCGCGCGCGCGACGATGCGCAGGTGCTGCACGGTGCGCACGGTGCTCGAGCGCGGCGAGCCGGTGTTGCTGAACGCGCTGAAATCGTGTCGGCCGACCAGGCGCGCGGCCGCCGCGCGCATGCGCGCGAGGTCGAGCGGCCAGCGGATCCAGTGACACGCTGCCTGCGCGAGCGGCGGTTGGAAGCGGCTCGTGGCCACGACGTACGCATAGCGCTTCGAAACCGCATGGAAGCGCGCGTGGAATTCGTCCGCGCAGGTTTCGGCGCGCAGCACGACCACGCTGCGCGGCGTGTGAGCGTTCAACGCGAAGCGCAACCGGTCGTCGTCGATCCTCGTGTCGACGTGGAAGTGCGCCACCTGTCCCCAGGCGTGCACGCCCGTGTCGGTGCGTCCCGCGCCGTGCACGGTGACGTGCGCGCCCGTCAGCGCGAGCAGCGCCTCCTCCAACGCCTGTTGCACGCTCGGAAAACCGTCCTGACGCTGCCAGCCGAAGAAGGCCGAGCCGTCGTAGGCGACGCGAAGCCGGACGTTGCGCATGGCGTGGGAGCGCGCGGGTCTAGCTCGCGCCGCGCCGCCGCACGGGCCGGCGGCCCTGCAACGCATCCTCGAGCACGCCGCGGTGCAGGTACTCGATCGCGCTCCCCGAAGGCAGTCCGCGCGCGAGGCGCGTCACGACGAGATCGTCGCGCCCGAGCTTCTCGAGCGCTTCCAGCACCACGAGCGCCGTCGCCTCCCCTTCCGCGTCGGGATCCGTGGCGAGGATCACCTCGCCGACCTGCGGCGCGCGCGCGCGCTGCACGAGCCGAGCGAGCGTGAGATGGCGTTCCTCCGTGCCGTCGGCCGGATTGAAGGCACCCATGAGCACGTGATAGCGGCCGCGGAACGCGCCGGAGCGTTCGAGCGCCTCGACGTGGCGCGGCTCCTCGACGACGCACAACGTGCGCGGATCGCGCTTCTCGTCGGCGCAGATCGCGCACGGATCCGACTCGGCGACGTTGCAGCACACCGAGCAGCGCCGCGTGCGCGTGAGCGCATCCTCGATCGCGCGCGCGAGCTCGCGCGGCCGGATCGCGCAGCACGTGGAACGCCAGACGCTCCGCGCTGCGCCGGCCGATGCCGGGAAGCGCTCGAACGCGCGCACGAGCTTCGAGCGGCTCGAGGTACGCCACGCGCCCGCGCGCTAGACCGCGCGCCCTCCGGCGAGACGTCGAGAACGGAGCGCGCATCGAAGATCTCGGGCAGGTTGAGCCCGCCTGTGACGCGCGCCATGCGTTCCTCGCGCGTGCGCTTGGCGCGCTCCAGCGCTTCCTGCACCGCTGCGAGCGTCCATTCCTCGAGCCGGCGCGCGTCGGCGCCGGTCAAGGCCTCGGGCTTGATCGACAGGCGAACCACGCTGCCGTCGCCTGTCGCATCGACGCGCACGAGTCCCGCGCCGCCGCTGCCGCTGACCACCGTCGTGCGCAGCTCCTCCCGCGCGCGATCGAGCTCGCGCTTCATTTCCTGGGCCTGCTTGAGCAGGTTGCCCATGTCGCCCAACGAGCCACCGGTCATGCGTCGTCCTCGATGCGGCCGCCGAAGAGGTCGCTCACGCGCTCCGTGAAGGCGTCGCGCGGAGCCCGCGGAGGCGGTCCGTCCTTTTCGAAAGTCACTTCCACTTCGCGCCCGAGCACGCGCGCGAAACCCTGCGCGAACGCGCGCTGGTTGCGCGCTTCGCCGAGCAGCGTGCGTTCCGCCGGAGCGAGCGTCGCCACCTTGACGAGCACGCGCGCGGCGCCGACCTCGGTCAGCTTGCCGCGTGCGCCGAGCACTTCGGCGACGGAGGCCGAACGCGTCGAGAGATCGGCGAGCACGGCGCGCCAGATCTCGCCGATCTCATTCGCCGTCGCCCGCGCGCCGGCGGGGTCATTCGCCGTCGCCCGTGCGCCGGCGGAGTCGTTCACCGCGGCGCGCGCGGCCGTGGCGGGAGCGGCTGGGACCGGGCGCGCCGACATCGGCGGCATCGCCGGCGCGCTCGGCAACGAGCGCGCGGGCACTTCCGCGTCGCCGGCGCGTTCCTCGGGAGCCGGTCGAGGCGCCGGAGCGGCGCGCGGCGCGGGAGTGAGCACGCCGGTCGCCGTGGGCGCGCGCGGCGCGAGCGGTTCGCCGGCCGCGAGCCGCTCCTCGAGCGCGAGCAGGCGCTCAGCGATCTCCGCGAGCGTCCACGCGTTCTCCGCGCGGCACGCGTTGATCAGTGCCGTTTCGAGCACGACGCGCGCATGCACCGGCACGTGGCGCATGCGTTCGCGCGCGGCGAGCAGCTCCTCGAGCCAGGCTTGCAGCCGCTCGTGACCGACGCGGCTCGCGCGCGCGTGCATGAGCTTGCGCAGCGCGGGATCGGCCTCGACGAACGGATTGTCGGCGCCGCACAGACCGACGACGACGGTCGCGCGCACGTGCTCGAGCAGCGCGCTCGTCAGGTCGACTTCGGCCCCGCGTGCGGGCGGCAGCGCGGAAAGAGCGCGCGCGGCGTCGTTCGCTTCCCACGCATCGAGCTGCGCTTCGAGCTCCGCCGCTCCGCCCTCCCCCGCCAGGCGCTCGAGATCCTCGAGCGTCGGCGTCGTTCCGGCGAGTGCGAGCAGCTGATCGGCGAGCGACAGCGCATCGCGCAGACCGCCGCGCGCGCGGCGCGCGATCTCGGCCGCGACGCCGGGTCCGACCTGCACGTCCTCCGCCGTGAAGACGTGCTCGAGACGCGCGGTGATCTCCTTCTCGGAGATCGGCGTGATCTTCACGATCTGGCAGCGCGAGGATCGTCTCGGGCACCTTGGCGAGCTCGGTGGTCGCGAGGAACTTGACGTGCGGCGGCGGCTCCTCGAGCGTCTTCAAGAGCGCGTTGAAGGCGCTCTTCGAGCATGTGCACTTCGTCGATGATGTAGATCTTGAAGCGGGCGCGCATCGGCGCGTAGGCCGCCTGCTCGCGCAGCTCGCGTACGTGGTCGACGCCGGTGT
Source organism: Planctomycetota bacterium (assembly GCA_044228975.1). Lineage (GTDB taxonomy): Bacteria > Planctomycetota > UBA1135 > UBA1135 > JADJNY01. The sequence continues at coordinate 18,125 of JBGATX010000090.1, forward strand.
GCGAGGCCGCGTCGATCTCGACGATGTCGGCCTCGGCGCCCGCGCGTCGGCACCCAGGCAGCGTTCGCATTCGCCGCAAGGCTGCGCGGTCGGACCGCGCTCGCAGTTGAGCGCTTTGGCGAGGATTCGTGCGGAGGTCGTCTTGCCCGTGCCGCGCGGACCGGTGAAGAGGTAGGCGTGGCCGACGCGGCCTTCGCCGAGCGCGCCTTCGAGCGTGCGCGTCGCGACCTCCTGCCCGACGACGTCGGCGAAGGTGCGCGGGCGGTACTTGCGGGCGAGAACGAGGTACGACACGGACGGCCTAGTCTAGCAGCCCGCTGAGCAACTCCTGTCGCGAGGTGCAGCGAGCGTGCGCGATCCGAGGAACGGCGGAAGCGGCCTGCGTGGACGCTGCGCACGGCCCGGCGAACTCGACGTGGCAGCGCGCGAGGCTCGCCGCGCCTCGTCCGGGGTTCATCGATGGGCTGCGAGCCCGCGATCGCGCGCTTGCGATCGGATCGGGGCAGGTGGCACGTGGCACGTGGCGCGCGCACGCGCGGAAGTGCGCGCGCGGTGCACCTGCGCAGACGCCCGAAGTCCGCGCTCCGCTCGCCGCCTCTCGCGCGCGAGCACGCCGCGTGCGAAGGCGAAGCAGGACAACCTCCGAGTGGGTCCGGGCACCGCGCGCCTGAGCCGGTGTCCTTAGGGCTGCTCCGTTCCCGGCCTGACCCGGTTCGAACTCGTCCCATCGCATGGGACCGGACCCACTCGGAGGTTGGATGTGCGTTCGTCGTTGTGCTGGCGGAGAGGGGGGATTCAGACCCCCGGTGCCGTTTCCGACACACACGCGCTTTCCAAGCGCGTACCTTCGCCGCTCAGACACCTCTCCGTTGTGTTGGCTATCGGCGCGCGCGCGGTCCAGAACGGATCGCGCGCGGCTGAGCACTCCCCGCGCGGCGGAAGCGAGTGCGGATTGGCGGGGGGATTTGAACCCCGGTGCCCTTGCGGACACACTGGTTTTCGAAACCAGCACGTTCAGCCGCTCTGTCACCTCTCCGTGTTTCAACGGCGACGCGATCCGGCGCGCGCGCGCGCCGCGAGGAGTCTCGCGGCAGCGGCACGACGGCTCAGAGGGCGTCGCTGCGCTTCTTGCGAAAGAACGCCTGCAAGGCAGCGCGCGCGATTCCTCCGCGCGCACACGCCTTCGGCTTGTCGCACGCGATGGTTCGCGCGCGGATGATCGAGCAGTTGGGCGAGCGACTGGCACCCGCCGAACTTGGGGTCGCGCACCGCCCACACGACGCGCTCGAGTCGCGCGTGCAGCAGCGCTCCGGCGCACATGAGGCAGGGCTCGACGGTGCAGTAGAGCGTCGCCCCCACGAGACGCGGCACCTGGAGGCGCTGCGCGGCCTGCGAGAGCGCGAGCAGCTCCGCGTGCGCGGTCGGATCGCGGCGCGTGCGCGTCAAGTTGTGCGCGCTGGCCACGACCACGCCGTCGACGACGAGCACGGCACCGACGGGCACTTCGTCCAGGCGCTCGGCGTTGCGCGCCTGCTCGAGCGCGAGCTGCATGAACGCGAGGTCCGTAGCTTCGCCCGCGCCCGTGAGTGCGCGGTCCGGAGCTTCGCCCGCGCCCAGGGGCGTGGCGTGCTCGGTCGAGCCGCCCGGCAGCAGGGCGCTCACGCTTTCAGGGGCTTGCGTCACGGTTCGTTCGGGGTGCACTGCGAGGGACGCGTCGCAGGCCGCGGACGGCGACGCGTTCTCGCCGCGATCGTGGTGTGGCTCGGGATCGGGCTCCCGGCCGCGAGCTGCCACCCGTTCGGGAGGCAGGTCGCCACGGCGGCCGAGGCTGAGGTGGTACACCCAAGTGGAGTCGAACCACTAACCTTCTGATCCGTAGTCAGATGCTCTATCCAATTGAGCTATGGGTGCGCGGGGCGAAGGTTGTAGCCCCACCCTCCGGGGCTGTCAAGGAACCCAGGACGCTCGCGCACGCACGCGCGTGAACGCGCGCGGCACGCGTCGACGGAAGACCGGAACGGCTTGGAATGCGCGCTCTCCCCGATAGGCTGGGCGCATGGCCGAGCGAGCTCCGATCCCGCATCTCGTCTCCCTGCAGGACCTGAACGAGCAGCAGGTCGACGACCTGATCGATCTCTCGCTGCGGATCAAGAAGCGCGCGTCGTCGACCCGCCTGGACGGCAAGAGCGTCGGGCTGCTCTTCTTCCGCGGCTCGCTGCGCACGCGCACTTCCTTCGAAGCGGCGGCGCACCAGCTCGGCGGCCACGTGATCCACCTGACCGCGCAGTCGGACTTCTGGGAGCTCGAGTCGCAGGAGGGCGCGCGCATGGACGGCAAGGCGCCCGAGCACGTGAAGGACGCGGCGATCGTGCTCTCGCGGTACGTCAACGCGCTCGCCATCCGTCCGGCGCTCGGCGGCCAGTCGTGGGAGATGGACCGGCGCGACACCGTGATCCGCTCGTGGGCCACGCACGCGCGAGTGCCCGTGATCAACATGGAGAGCGCGCTCTGGCATCCGCTGCAGGCGCTCGCCGATCTGATGACGATGCGCGAGGCGCTCGGCTCGCTGCAGGGCAAGGAGCTCGCGATCGTCTGGACGCACTCCACGACCGCGGCCACGCCCGCGGTCACGAACTCGCTCTTGCTCGCGGCGCTGCGCGCGGGCATGCGCGTGCGCATCGCGCATCCGGGCGGATACGACCTCGACGGCCAGGTGACGGGCGAGGCCAAGCGCCTCGCGGACGCGAAGAAGACCGAGTTCGCGAGCGGACTCACGGCCGCCGAGGCCGTGCACGGCGCGCACATCGTCTACGCGCGCTCGTGGCAATCGCTCGAGGACTACGGCAACCCGACGCTCGCTGCGAGCCGGCGCGCGCGCACGAACTCCTGGATCGTCGACGAGTCCATGCTGAAGAAGAGCGCCAACGCGCGGCTCATGCACGCCATGCCCGTGCGCCGCAACGTCGAGGTCACCGACGAAGTGCTCGACGGGCCGCGCAGCCTGGTCTACGACCAGGCCGAGAACCGCCTGCATTCGCAGAAGGCGCTGCTCGTCTCGCTGTTGCGCGGCACGACGCCCGCCTGAGCTTCGCGCTCGCGCGGGCGAGCGGCCGTGCGATTCCCGATCCGGGTGACTCCCCCATCCAGCCATGACCGTCCCCGATTTCGCGCACCTGCACGTCCACTCGGAGTACAGCCTGCTCGACGGTGCCAATCGCATCGCCGACCTGATCTCGGCGTGCCAGAAGGACGGGCAGCGCGCGCTCGCGCTCACCGATCACGGCAACATGTTCGGCGCGATCGAGCTGTACCAGGCGGCGACGAAGGCCGGTGTCACCCCCATCATCGGGTGCGAGGTCTACGTCGCACGCCGCTCGCGGCACGAGCCGCACAGCAAGGCCAAGGGCAACGGCTACCACCACCTCACGCTGCTCGCGCGCAACGCCGAGGGCTACCGCAACCTGATCAAGCTGGCATCGATCGCCTACCTCGAGGGACTGCACTTCCGCCCGCGCGTCGATCGCGAGGTGCTCGCCAAGTACGCGCGCGGCATCACCTGCCTCTCGGGTTGTCTCGCGAGCGAGATGAGCCAGCTCGCTCTCGTCGGCAAGGAGCAGGAGGCCGAGGACCTTGCGGCGACGTGGCGCGACCTCTTCGGGCCCGAGCACTTCTGGCTCGAGCTGCAGCGCAACGGACTCGATCTGCAGACGCGCGTGAACGAGACGCTCGTGCGCCTGAACCAGCGCACCGGGATCCCGCTCGTGGCCACGAACGACATCCACTACCTGCGCCAGGAGGATTGCGAGGCGCAGGACATCCTGCTCTGCATCAACACCGGCGCGAAGCGCTCGGAGGAGAAGCGCTTCCGCTTCGAGACCGACACGCTCTACTTCAAAACGCGCGCGGAGATGGCGGACATGTTCCGCGACCTGCCGCACACCGTCGGCGCCACGCTGGACGTCGCCGAGCAGGTCGACCTCAAGATCGAGTTCGGCAAGTACCACCTGCCGATCTTCACGCCCGATGGCGGCGAGAGCGCCGACGTGCTCTTCGACCGGCTGCTCGAAGAGGGCTTGCGGCGTCTGTATCCGGCGGAGGGCGCGGGAGCCACGCGTGCGCGCGAACGCGTCGAGTACGAGCGCCGGGTCATCCGCGAGCTCGGTTTCGTCTCCTACTTCCTGATCGTCTGGGACCTGATCCGCTGGTCGCGCGAGAACGGCGTGCCCGTCGGTCCGGGGCGCGGCTCGGCGGCGGGCTCGATCGTCGCCTACCTGCTCGGCATCACCAAGGTCGATCCGCTGCGCTACGACCTGCTGTTCGAGCGCTTCCTGAACAGCGCGCGCGTGTCGATGCCCGACATCGACATCGACTTCTGCAAGGACGGGCGCGAGAAGGTGCTCGACTACACGCGCCGGCGCTACGGCGCCGAGCACGTGGCGCAGATCGTGACGTTCGGCACGATGGCCTCGCGCACGGTGGTGCGCGACGTGGCGCGCGTGCTCGACCTGCCGCTCAAGGACATCGACCGCATCGCGAAGAAGATCCCCGCCGGTCCCAACGCGCCGTCGCTCGCCGAAGCGCTGCGCTCCGACTCGGATCTGATCGCGATCCAGAAGGAGCGGCCGGACCTCGCCGACCTCTTCCGCTTCTCCGAGTCGCTCGAAGGCATGGCGCGGCACATCTCGACGCACGCCGCCGGCGTCGTGATCGCCGACAAGCCGATCGTCGAGTACGTGCCGCTCGCGAAGAACGGCGACGACGTCACGACGCAGTGGCCCATGACGCAGCTCGAGGATCTCGGGCTGCTCAAGATGGACTACCTCGGCCTGCGCACGCTCACGATCCTCGAGAAGACGCTGCGCAACATCGAGAAGCAGGGCGGCGCCCCGCCCGATCTCGACCGCCTGCCCGAGGGCGACAAGGCGACGTACGCGATGCTCACGGGCGGCGACACGCTGGGGGTGTTCCAGCTCGAATCCGACGGGATGAAGAAGCTGCTCGCGCGCCTGAAGCCCGACTGCTTCGAGGACTTGATCGCGGTGCTCGCTCTCTATCGCCCGGGCCCGCTCGAGTCGGGCATGGTCGAGATGTTCACGCGCCGCAAGCACAAGCTCGAGCGCATCGACTACCCGCACCCGACGATGGAGCCGATCCTGCGCGACACCTACGGGTGCATCGTCTACCAGGAGCAGGTCATGCTCATCTCGAATGCGCTGGCGAGCTTCTCGCTGAACGAAGCCGACAACCTGCGCAAGGCCATGGGCAAGAAGAAGCCCGAGATCATGGCCAAGTTCGCCGAGAGCTTCGTCGCTGGCGCGGTGAAGAACGGCTGCGCCGAGACGATCGCGCGCGAGGTGTGGGACAACATCGTCAAGTTCGGAGGCTACGGCTTCAACAAGTCGCACTCGACCGCCTACGCGCTCGTCACGTACCAGACCGCGTACTTGAAGGCCAACCACAGGAGCGCCTTCCTCGCCGCGAACATGTCGTGCGAGATGAGCGACTCCGACAAGGTGCGCGAGTTCGTCGACGATGCGCGCCGCGCGTCGATCGCGATCCACGGGCCGGCGATCGAGAGCGCGGGCTGGGAGTTCGAACCCGAGGAAGGCGGCATCCGCTTCGGCTTCGGCGCCATCAAGGGCACGGGCCAGAAAGCGATCGAGTCCGTCGTCGCCGCTCGCAAGGCGCTCCGCGCGCGCAAGCAACCGCTCGCGCTGCACACGCTGGCGCGCGAGCTCGATCCCAACGAGGTCGGGCGCGTCACCTGGGAGGCGTTGATCAAGGCCGGCGCCTTCGACGCCGGCGGACACAACCGCGGAGCGGTGCTCGCGTCGCTCGACGCGGCGCTCTCCGACGGCGCGCGCGCGGCGATCGACCGCAAAGCCGGACAGTCGTCGCTCTTCGGCGAGGAGACCGGCGCCGCGGCGAGTTCCGGCGGCGCGAGCGGCGACGGCATCGACGATTCGAAGGCCTTCAACCGCGCCGACACGCTCCAGGCGGAGTTCGAGACGCTGGGCTTCTACCTGACCGGCCATCCGCTCGAGGAGCGCGCGGGTCTGCTCGCGCTGCTCGGCACGACGCGCATGGACCAGCTCGGAGAGGTCGCCGGAGGCAGCGAGATCACGATCGCGGGCCTGATCCTCGGCAAGTCCGAGCTGGTCGTGAAGACCGGCAAGATGGCCGGCAAGAAGATGTGCCGCTTCCGTCTCGAGGACCTGCGCGGCAGCGTCGGCGTCACGTGCTTCCCGCGCACCTACGAGGAGCAGCGCGCGAAGATCGAGGACGGCCAGGTCGTCGTCGTGCGCGCGAAGCTCGAGGAGGACAACGAGGAGCCGGCGCTGCTGCTCGAGGAGATCTGGACGGTCGAGGAGGCGCTCGCGCGTTTCGCCGGCAGCCTCGTGATCGAGATCGGGCCGAGCGACGATGCGCTCCTGCCGCGTCTACGCGAGACGATCGAGCGCTTCAAGGGCGGACGGCCGCTCTACCTGCGCGTCGAAGGCGCCGACGGCCGCACGCGCCGCGTGCGCGCGGGCCCGACACTCGGGGTCGCGATCAGCTCCGACTTCGCGCGCGAGCTCGAGAACCTGCTCGGCCGCGGCCGCGTGCGTCTGGCGCGCAGCTGAACGCGGGAGCTCGGAGCGCACGGTGAAGGCGGCGCGTCGAACGAGCACGGACCGAGGGCGGCGCTCCAGACGCTCCGTCGCATCGGGTGCAGCGAGACGCGCACCGAGACGTCACGTCGTCCACGGATCGCCTGGCACTCGCGCGCCGTCCAGACGCGAAGCGTGTCGCCCGATCGCGACGTTCGAGTCGATCGTTTCCGCCGCCTCGCGCGTGAGCGAGCCCGCACCGCCCGAGCGCCGGCATCGATCGCCGTGCTCGCGCACGGAATGAACGAGCGCCGCCCGCGCAATCGCGCGGGCG
>JBGATX010000091.1:0-22406 GCA_044228975.1 Planctomycetota bacterium
CGGGCGAGGAGCAGTTCGAGCTCGTCCTCGCGCGGCGCATCGACGAGCCGCAGCCCCTGACGCACGACGATCGAGCGCTGCAGCGCCGCCGTGCCGCGCAGTGCGTCGAACGGATGCGTGTAGGCGAGCTGCACGTCCTCGCCCGCGTTGGCCAGATGGCGCGCGACGACGGCTCCGTCGCCGCCGTTGTTGCCCGGGCCGCACAGCACGAGCACGCTCGGGCGCGGCGTGCCGGCGGCGCGCAACGCGGCGAGCGCGCTCTCCGCCGCCGCGCGGCCGGCGTTCTCCATGAGCACGGCCGAGGGGATGCCGAGCTCCTCCATCGCGAGCCGATCGAGCTCGCGCAGCTCCGCGCACGAGAGCGCGCCACCGAACGGCGCGTCACTCACCCGAGGACCCGCTTCGCGCGCTCGCGCAGCATCGCGACGCCGTGCGCGGCGGACCAGGACTTTGACAGCCAGGGCACGCGCCGAGTATGCGTGTCGCACGCCGTCGGGGGAATCCGGTGCGAATCCGGAGCTGGCCCGCAACCGTGAGCGCCGTCGTGGCGCGAGTCGGAATGCCCGCGGTGAAGTCCTTCGGACCTTCGGAAGCAAGGCACACATGCACCCGCCGACCGCCGCTCTCGTCCACCCGGGCTCGCCAGCGCTCGTGTCCGGCGTCTCCGCGCCGCGACGGAGCCGCCCTTGGTGACGCCTGACACCGCCGGGACACGCACAGGCACGCGCGCGCGCACCGTGGCCGTGTGGCTCACGCTGGCGCTCGTCGTCGCGCTCGCCTTCGAGACGTTCGCGGGGAGCGAGAGCGCTCGAGCGCAACCGCTGCGCGCGCTGCGCGCCGTCCTGCGCCTCTCGAACGAATCCGGCGACGCGACGCTGCGCGCGCTGGTCGGTTTCAAGCTGTGGCGAGCCGTGACCGCCGCTGGCGTCGGAGCGGGGCTCGGCCTGGCGGGCGCGTTGCTGCAAGGCCTCTTCCAGAACGCGCTCGCGTCACCGTCGGTGCTCGGGATCACCACCGGCGCCAGCCTCGGAGCGAGCGTCGGCGTCGTCGTCTCGAGCGGCTACCTGCTCGATCGCACGCTCGCCGGCACGCTCGCGGGCGCGGGCATCGTCATCGTGCCGTTCGGAGCGTTCCTCGGCGCGGCGACGATCGGCGTGCTCGTGCACCGGCTCTCGAGCTCGCACGGACGTCTCTCGGTGCCGACGCTGCTGCTCGTCGGTCTCGCGTTGAACACGTTCCTCGGCGGCCTGCTGAGCCTGCTGCAGATGCTCGTCTTGAGCGAGTGGTCGGTCGCGAAGAGCATCCTGACCTGGAGCAACGGCACGTTGATCGATCGCCAAGGTACGCACGCTGCGGCGGTCTGGCTGCTCCTCGCGCCGTGCCTCGTGCTCGTGCCGCGCGTGGGCTGGGAACTCGACCTCTTGCAGACCGGCGAGGACGACGCGCGCGCTCTCGGCGTCGACACGGCGCGCGTGCGGCGCCTGACGCTCTTCGCTTCGACGCTCGCCACCGCGGCGGCGGTCTCGGTCGCGGGACAGATCGCGTTCGTCGGCTTGATCGTGCCGCACCTCGTGCGCCTGTGCGGCGTGCGCAGCTACCGTTCGTTGCCGTTCCTCTCGGCCGTGTGCGGAGCGCTCGTGCTCGTCGCGGCCGACTCGGCGCAGCTCGTCCTGTGCAACGACCTGATCGCGCCCGGCGTGCTCATGTCCGTTCTCGGCGGACCGTTCTTCATCTTCCTCCTGTGGAAGAAGCGCGACGAGCTCGCGCTCTGGTGAGCGCGGCGCTCAGCGACGGCGCCGATAGACGAGGTAGTCCTGCGCCCAGCGCGGCGGCAGTTCCTCCGCGGCGGGAGTGAGCGCGACGGCATCGATCGGGCTGAAGCGTTCGATCGGTTCGTAGCTCGCGACGATCTCCGCGTCCTGCTGCAGCGGCACGACGCGATCGCGCTCGGCGACGACGAGCAGGTACTCGGGCTTGCAGCCGTGGATGATCGCGTTGGGATGCGGGTAATCGAGCGCCGCGGGCCAGGTGAGGCCTTCGCTGTCGAGCACCGTCCCCTTCCACGCCCAGCCGATCGCGCCGATGTCCGAGGCCAGGATGCGTGCCGCGGGCTCGCGCTCGGAGGTCGCTCGCGCCCAGGCCTGCATCGGCGCGACCAGGTGATCGGGGTTCGGCGAGGGCAAGCGCAGGCTCGCGAGAAACGCGCGCGCGGCCGTCGCCGGCGCGAGCACCGACGGTCGCAGGAGCGAGCTCCAGCGCGCGCGCGCCGCGAACCAGCGCTCGAGCGCGAGCTCGAGGCCCAGCGCGAGCGCCGCGATCCAGGCCGTGAGCGGCACGTAGAAGTACCAGCCCCACACGTGCGGCCGCGCGAGCAGGTAGCTCGCCGTGACACCCAGCGCGAACAGCACGAAGCCGCGCAACGCGCTCTCGCGGCGCACGAGGGCGACGAAACCCCAGGCGACGAGCGGCAGGAGCACCCACGTCCAGCTCATCGGCGCGAACGACTGCTGCAGGATCGTGACGACGCGCTCCCACGCGCCGGCCTTCATGTGCGCCTTGGCCAGCATCGACTGCGGCACGGGGAAGCCGTAGCCGCGGTTGAGGATCGCGAGCGCAGCCAGGCCGATCGCGCCGACGGGCACGACGAAGCGCAGGAGGCTCGCGCGGTCGCGCGAAGCACGGCACGCCGAGCACGAGCACGAGCAGCACACCCTCGGGTCGCACGACGCAATCGAGAGCCGCGAGCACGCCCGCCCATCCCGGCCGCCCGGCGTGCATCGCCGCGGCCGCGCCGAGCGCGAGCAGCGCGAAGAGCGGCGCTTCCATGCCGCCGACGCTGATGCGCGCGAGCGCCGGCAACGCCGCGAACCCGATCACGGCGAGCGTCGCCGAGACGCGCCGCAAGCCGAAGCCATGCGCGAGCAACAGCGCCGAGCCGAGGTCGCACGCGATGTTGAAGGCGCGCGAGACGAGGACGAGATCGAGCCCCATGCGCGCGAACCAGCTCAAGACGTAGCCGTAGAGCGGAGTCGTCGTGCCGAGCACCGGCTCCCAGCTCGCGCCGGGGTTGAACACCATCGCGCCGCCTTCGGCGAGGTTGCGCGCGTAGCGGTACGTGATGAAGGCGTCGTCGTAGACCGGGCAGGCGCGGATCGCGAGCACGCGGCAGGCGAGGACGCAGGCGAGCAGCAGGAAGAGCTCGCGCGTTCCGAGGCGCTCGCCGAGGGCGTTCTCGCGCGCCGCGGGCGACCCCGGCGAGATCGGGCTCGCCGGCGCGTCCCCCATCGGTCTCGAACGATCTCTCATGCGGCCCACCATCGACCGGAGCGCGCCCTCTGCTTGGGCCGACCCGGAAGAAAAGTCGCGCGAGTCTAGGTCCTGCCCCGTGCAACTCCAATGAAGCGAGCGCGCAACGCGAGCGCGACAGGTTTGCAGCCTGATCGAGCAGCGTGCCGGCCGGGCGAGCCGCTATCCTCGCCGGACCTCGCGCTCGGAGCTCGCGCCGCGCTCGCGCGTGCGCACGCGCTCCGACTCGTCGTCCTCCCTCGCAGCTTTCCCTCGATGAATCCACCGGCCCACGCGCTGCTCGCCTTCACGATGTTCGCGCAGTCTCCGGCGCCGAACACGCCTTCCAGGCCGCCGTCGACCGCCGCGGCAACGCACGCGATCCTGATCAGCGTCGACGGACTGCGCAGCGACGCGCTCATCGCCGTGCCGAGCGCGCCGCTCCCCGGCTTCGCGCGCCTCGAGGCCGGCGCGTTCACGCTCAACGCGCGTTGCGACCCGGACATGTCCGTCACGCTGCCCAATCACACCTCGATGATCACCGGAAGGCCCGTCGCTGGTCCCGCGGGTCACCACTGGACGAAGAACGGCGAGCCGGCCGAGGGAGACACGCTGCACAAGTGTCACGGCGGGTATCTCGCGTCGATCTTCGACGTCGCGCACGACCGCGGGCTGCGCACGGCGCTGATCGCCGGCAAGACGAAGTTCGCGATCTTCGACACGAGCTTCGACGCCGAGAACGGAGCGGCCGACACGACCGGCACGGACGAAGGGCGCGACAAGATCGACGCCTGTGTGCAGACCGACGATCCGGTCGCGGCGACCGATGCCCTGATCGCGGAGCTCGCGCGCGCGCCGCGCACGCTGACGATGATCCACTACGCGGTCACGGACCTCACCGCGCATCGCTACGGCTGGGACGTCAGCGCCGGATCGCCCTACTTGAAGGCCGTCGGCGCCGTCGACGCGCAGCTCTCGCGCCTGCTCGACGCGATCGAAGCGAGCCCCGAGCTGAAGGAGCACACCGCGATCGTGCTCACGACGGATCACGGCGGCGGCGCGCCGTTCAAGAGCCACGACCAGCCGCACATGTGGGTCGACTACGTGATCCCCTTCGCCGTGTGGTGCGGAGCGCGCGAGGGCGAGCACGATCTCTACGCGCTCAACGCGGCCACGCGCGCGGATCCGGGTCTCAAGCAGCCGCCGATCGTGCTCGACGCGGCGGGCGCGAGCTCCCCCGCGCTGCCGCCGATCCGCAACGGCGAGGCGGGCAACGTCGCGCTCGCGCTGCTCGGACTGCCCGCGATCCCCGATTCGGTGCTGAACCGGATGCAAGACCTGCGCACGCGCTGAACGCGACGCACCTCGGGCGCGCGGCGAGTATCCTCGGGGCCCTTCCCCGCCTTCCCGCCCTCTCGGAGGTTGCGCATGTCCCGCCAGGTGTGGATCGTGCTCGTCGCGCTCGTTCTCGCGCTCGCCGCCGTGTTGCTCGTGACCCAGCTCGAGCCCGCCACCGTTCCCGCGCGTGCGCAGGAAAACGTCGCGCCTGCGGCATCGACGTCGCGAGCGAACGAACCCGGGAGCACGCTCGCGGCCGTTCCCGAGGACACGCCGCGCGCGAGCGCACCCGGCGCGCCGGCGATGACGGACGCTGCGTCGAGCGCGATCGACGACAGCGAGCTCGCCGACGCCACGTGGATCAGCGGCCGAGTCGTCTGGCCCGAGGGCACTCCGCTCGACGAGGAGCTGTGGGTCGTCGCCAAGGGCCGCAAGTTCGAGAAGCGCCCGCTGCACAAGGTGCGCGTCGAGAGCGACGGACGGTTCCGCGTCGCGTTCGCGAAGAAGACCAAGAGTGCGACGCTCGCGCTCGAGGCGCACTACCTCTACCTGCCCGAGACCATGTCCGTCGCGCTCGCGACGCCACCCGCGGACCTCGTGCTGCAACCCAAGCTCGGCGGCCGGGTGCGCGGGACTTGCACGGTCCCGCTGGGCCGCAAGGACCTGCTCGAACGCGCGCGCGGCGCAGCGGTGCGCCTGTCCGGCTGGGACACGTTCACGCGCGAGTCGAACTCCGAGTCGCAGCGCGCTTCGAAGCTCGACGACGCGCTCGCGTTCGACGTCGGCGGGTTGTCGCCCGCGTTCCAGTACCAGCTCCAGGTGCAACCCAAGGAGATGGCTCCCGCTCGACGCGGCGAGCTGAAGATCGAGGCGGGGAAGACACTCACATTCGAGCTCGCCTTGACCGAGGGCGCGCGCGTCAGCGGACGCACGCTCGACGAGCACGGCGAGCCGGTCGCTGGCGTCGGCCTGGGTCTGCGCTACCCGAGGCGCTCGGAGTGGGGACGCTTCTCGAGCGACAAGGAGGGCAAGTTCACGCTCGCGGGCCTGCAACCGGGCGAGCTGACGCTCAACGCGCGCAAGAACGGTTTCCGTCCGGCGGAGAAATCGATCGGAGCGCTGCACGACGGCGACGTGCGCGACAACGTCGAGCTCGTGCTCGACCGCGGGCTCTCGATCCGCGGCCGCGTGCAATGGCCCGACGGGAGCCCCGCCGCCGAAGCGCTCGTGCGCGCCAAGGGGCAGGATGCTCAGGAGGTCTACGGGTTCGACGGCGAGGGCGTGCGCAGCGCGGCGGACGGCACGTTCGAGATCTCGGGGCTCGGCGACGGTTCGTACGACCTGTCGGCATCGGCGCGCCGCGTCGCCGACTCGAATGCGAACGCCGCCGACGCCTCCGCGAAGCCCGAGGAGCAGGACGCGAGCGAGAAGCCGAGTGCGGAGAGCGGCGACGAAGCGAAGCCACGCAAGCCGCGCGCGCACGGGCCGGCGTCGAATGCCGATCTGCCCGGCGTCGCGGGCGGCGCGCAAGGTGTCGTGCTCGTCCTCGGCAGCGGCCTCTCGCTCTCGTTGCTCGTCCTCGACGACGCCGGCGCGCCGGTGACGAAGGTCGTGCTCACTTCCATGCCCCTCGGCGACGAGTCGTGGCAGCGCGACTTCCGTCGCCGGCAGAGTCGCTCGCTCGAGTCGGCCGAGGGTCGATACACGCTCGAAGGTTTGAGCGCGGGCCGTTGGGCGATCACGGCGACGGCAAACGAGGTGTCGTCGGACGAAGAGACGTTCGAGCTGCCGCTCGCCGCCGAGGCCTCCGCGCTGATCGTGCCGCGCCCCTGCGAGCTGCGCGGTCGCGTCGTCGACGTCGCCGGCAAACCCGCGCCTGGCGCACGCGTGCGGCGCATCGAGGCGCGCCAGAACGACTTCGATCTGGAGCTCACCGGCAAGCGCAAGGGCAGCCAATGGGCCGAATGTGACGCCGACGGCCAATTCGTGTTCGACCACACCGCCGCGGGGCCGGCGCGCCTCGTCGCGAGCGCCGCGGACGCGGCCGACAGCGCCCCGCTCGACACCACGGTCGTCGCGGGAGGAACGAACGCGGTCGAGCTCGCTCTGCGCGCGGGCGGCACGATCCGCGGGCTGGTGCTCGCGCGCGACGGTCGGCCCGAGTCCGGTCGCACGCTGCTCGGCTGGTGCGCGGACAACGCCGGGCGCTCGCTGCGCACCTCGACCGATGAGCAGGGACGTTTTGCGTTCGAGCACGTCACGGCTGGGTCCTGGCAGCTCAACCTCCAGGCGCGCGTGTCCGCCGACGGCACCGAGGAAACCGTCACCCACGAATCGCAATCGCGCTCCGTGCAGATCGCCGACGGCCAGACGGTCGAGCTCCAGTTCGGCGGCGTCGACAAGGACGCGATCCAGGTGCGCGGTCGCGTGACGCGCGCGGGCAAGATGCTCGCGGCCGTCAACGTCCACGCCTGGTCGCTGCGCCCGTCGAACGGGAGCAACGAGCCGCGCTCGGCCAGCGCGCGCACGAACGACGCCGGCGTCTACGAGCTCGCGCTGCCGAGCTCCGGCTCGTGGAGCTTCTACTTCACCGACGCCGAGGGTGCGACGCTCACGCGCCGCGCCGACGTCCCCGCGGGCGCGGCATTCACGCTCGACATCGAGCTGCCGAGCGGCGTGCTGCGCGGCCGGCTCGTCGATCGCGAGGGTCGCGGCGTCGCCCGCCAGTCCGTCTCGGTGCAACTGCCGGCCGAGACGCCGCGCGACAACGACGACGTGAGCGGCGCGCACGCGCGGAGCGGCGACGACGGCTCCTTCTCCTTCCAATCGCTCGCGCCGGGCCACTACGAGGTCGTCGTCGGATCGCGTTGGGGCCAGGGCAGCGAAGCGCGCTACGGCGGAGCTCGGCGCGCGGACGTGATCGTGCCCGAGAAGGGCGAGGCGCAAGCGCTCGTGATCGTGCTCGAGAAGGCGGGACGGATCGTCGGCACCGTGCTCGGCCTCGATGGTCGAGCGCTCGCCGATGCTCGAGTGGCCATCGAGCCCGTGGATCCGCGCGGCACGCTCACCGGCGCGGATGCGGAGAGCGACGAGCGCGGGCGCTTCACCGTGAACGGCCTGTCGCCCGGCGAATACCTCGTGCGCGCGGCGCACGGGCCCGACGTGACGCGCGAGGCGCAACGCGTCGAGGTGCGCTCGGGCGAGAAGAGCGAGGTGCAGCTCTCGCTGCAGCACGGCGGGTCGATCGTCGTCACCGCGCTCGACGCCGACGGACGGCGCGTGGGTGCGGGCTGTCGCTTCACCGACGAGCGCGGCGTCGACGTACCGCCGCTCGGCGATGTCGAACCCGTCGCCGACCCCGCGGGCGGCGAGCCGTCGTGGCGCTACAGCGGACTCCCGCCGGGACGCTATCGAGTGCGCGCGGCGAATCGCGCTCGAGTCGAAGCGAGCGCGGAGGCGGTCGTGACGAGCGGATCGGAGACGCCGGTCGTGCTGCGGTTCGATTCGGCGCCGCGTTGAGAGAGCGCGCGCGGGGTGGGTACACCCGACAGGGGTCGAACCTGTAACCTGCTGATCCGAAGTCAGCTGCTCTATCCAGTTGAGCTACGGGTGCGCGCTCGCAGGGCGCCCATGATCGCGAGCGGGGCGCGAAATGCAACCCGCTCAGCGCGGTTGCGATGCGGCGGCGCGTTGCCATGCGCGCGCGAGACCCGCGCGGCCGAGCGCTTCGCACGCGCGCGCGAGTCCGGTGAAGCACTCGAGGCGTTGCGCGCGGTCGAGCGCTCCGCTGACGAGCGCGCGCGTCAGCGCCGCGTGCGCGCCCGCCGCGTCCTTCGTCGCCAGCGCGCGGCGGGCGTTCTCGAGCTCGGCGCCCGCGCGCGCCCGCTCGTCGGCCGAGGCACCCTGCGAGCAGCGCTCGGCGAGGCGCGCGAGGTCGACATGCGCGGGCGCGCGCACGCAGAGCTCCGCGAGCTCGCGCGCCGCCTCGTCACGGCGTTGCGCGTCGAGCAGTCCTTCGGCGAGCGCCGCGCGCGCGTCGTCGAGGCTCGCGTCGAGCTCGAGCGCGCGTCGCCAGTGCGCCAGCGCCTCGTCTCGCCGCTGCGCGCGCGCGAGCGCATTTCCCAGCCACTGTTGCGCTTGCGCGTAGTCGGGCGCGATCTCGACCGCGCGCTCGAAGTGCTCGATCGCGCGCGAGGACTCGGGGCCCTCGGCGAGCGTCAGCGCGAGGTTCAAGTGCGCCTTGGCGCTCCTCGGCGCGCTCTCGACCTGCCATTCCATCAACACGTGCTCGTCTCGCCAGAAGCGGCCCAGATGATCGCTCCAGACGATGCCCAGCGCGACGAATGCGCTCAGCACGAGCGTCGCGACACGTGATCTCGTGCGCGCGCGCAAGTGCGCGAGCGCGAGAGCCGCGAGCACGCACGCGCTCAGGCTCGGCGCGTACGCCAGCCGATCGGCGACGAGCGCGCCGATCGGCACGACGACGTTCGCCGTGAGGCGCGAACAGGATCGGCCAGGGCGACGAGCGCGAGCGCGAGGAGCGGCCGCGTGCGGCGCACGCGCCACGCGACGAATCCGGCGCCGACCGCCAGCACGAGCACGGCGATCACGCGCACGTCGAGCCAGCCGCGCGCCGGCACGCTCTGCGCGTACGAGTAGTCGCCGGCGAGCCAGAACGGCGCGAAGACGTTGCGCAAGTACGCGAGCTGGAGCGAGAGCGCGCCGGCAACGCGCTCCCCCGTGCCGGCGAGCGCGAGCGGATTGTCGACCCACGCTTCCTCGCGGCTGGCGGCGGTGAGGAACGCGGCGCGCAGCGCGAGCCAGCCCGCCGCGACGAGCGCGAGCGCGATCCACGAGCGCCAGGCACGCGCGCGCGGGAACAGGAGATCCGTGGCGATCGCGAGCGGCAGGAAACACAGCGCGGATTCCTTGCTCCACAACGCCGCGAGGAAGCCCGCGCAGGCGAGCGCGATCCGCTCGCGCCGCAGCGCGATCAGTGCCGCGACGCCGAACACGAACGCGAGGCTCTCCGAGCGCGCCGTGACGTTCGCAATCACCTCGACGTGCACCGGGTGCGCGGCGAAGAGAAGTGCCGCAGCGAGCGCGACCCAACGCTCGACGCTCAACGCGAGCAGCCAGCGCAGGAGCAGCAGCGACGCGAGAGCTCCGAGAGCGACGTTGACCGCGTGGAAACCGCTCGCGCGCAGCGGCTCCCCGAAGAGCCAGCGGTTGAGCTCGGCGTTGACGACGAGCGACCACTGCGCGAGCGGCCGGTAGAGGCGCAGGTAGTCGAGCTCCGGCGGGTAGTAGCCGTTGCGCACGAACGCGAGCAGGTCCCACGGCCGATGCAGGAGCGGACTGAGCGCGAGCTGCTTGTCGTCGTAGACGAGCCCGTTGCCGAGCGTGCGCAGGCCGGCGAGCAGCGCGACGAGCACGACGAAGCCCGCGGGAACGAGCTCTCGCCAGCGCGGGCGCGTGGAATCGTCGGGACTCGGTTCGGGGCTCGGCATGCCGTCCAGGTCGGGTCGGAGATGGCGGATCGCAGTGGACCACGCGTCGCGCACGCATTCCACGAACGCCGACGGCCGGGAGATCCCGGCCGTCGTGTCGTGTCGCCTCGTGCCGCGCTCAGCGTGCGGCGAGGTTCTTGTTCGCGAAGTCCCAGTTCACGAGCTTCCAGAACGCCTCGACGTACGCTGCGCGATCGTTGCGGCGGTCGACGTAGTAGGCGTGCTCCCACACGTCGCAGGTGATCAGCGGAACGTCGCTGCCCGTGATCGGCGTGCCGGCGTTGCTCGTCTCGACGATCGCGAGCGAGCCGTCGGGCTTCTTCACGAGCCACGACCAGCCGCTGCCGAAGAGCGTGACCGCCGAGGTCGTCATCTTCTTCTTGAACTCGTCGAAGCTGCCGAAGCTCTTGTCGATCGCCTTGGCGACGTCGCCTTTCGCGGGGCCGCCGCCGCCCGGAGTGAGCGAGTTCCAGTAGAAGGTGTGGTTCCAGACCTGCGCCGCGTTGTTGAAGATCGGGCCGGCGCCGGCCTTCTTGATCACCTCTTCGAGCGTCTGCGTCGCCATCGGCGTGTTCGCGGTGAGCTCGTTGAGCTTGTTGACGTAGTTCTTGTGGTGCTTGCCGTAGTGGAAGGAGAGCGTCTCGGCGCTGATGTTCGGAGCGAGGGCGTCCTGGGAGTACGGCAGCTCGGGCAGGGTGAAGGGCATGACGGTGTTCCTTTCGTGGTCTCTCTTGGGGGCGGGCGCAAAGGATGCCAAATCTCGCCGCATGGATCGAGCGCGCGCGGCGAGTGCGTGCGGGAACGAGGCCGCGACGTAGCCGCGCTAGACTCGGCCGCGGGAAAGTCACCGGCATGAACGCGCGCGACATCACCGTCCTCGGGCTGCTGGCACCGTGCGTGGTGGTGTGCTCGGCGGCGAGGCTCGCGCTGTCGAACACGCACGCTGGACGGTTCCTCGACGTGCGCACGTATCCGTTCCCGGGCGAGCCGCTGCCCGAACTGCGTCCGGTCGAGCTGCGCATCGATGCGTCGCTCGCGCGCGGGGGCGCCGAACGTTCCTTCACGAGCGAGGATCGCGACGCTGAGGGTCCGACCTGGCGCCTCGACGTCGATGGGCGGCTGCACCTGACCGAGGTCTGCATCTTCCGCGTCGAGGACGAGCGCGAATGTCCGTGTCCGGTCGGCACGCGCGTCGAGATCGTGCTCGAGCGCGACGGCGGGCGCTGGTCGCGCGCCTCCGCGCGCGTCGCGCAGTGGATCGATGTCGCCGCCGATCGCTGGTGGCGCGATCTGCGCGGCCGCGTGACGCTCTCGAGCTCCGACGTCGGGCACGCAGCGGAGTTGCTCGTGCATTGCGAGCTGCGCGATGCAGCCGATGCCCGTGACTTCGGCCAGGTCCGCGAGCCGATCGACGCGACGTGGGTGCTCGCGTCCGAGCGTGCGAAGTGAAGCGCCGCGCGTGCGCGCGCGCACGCTGCACACCGCGCACACGGGAGTGACACAACGGGAACCCTGAACAGCCCGCGGAGCCCGGACGACGCACGCTCGCGCGTTATCCTCGGCGACGAGGTGCTCCCGCCATGCTGTCCCGCGTCCCGATCGTCGTCGCCACCGCGCTCGCGTGCTCGTGCGCCACGCAGCGTCACTCCGCCCCCGCGCCCGGCTCCGCGATCTCCGCCGAGAAGGCGCGCGCGTGCTTCGAGCGCCTCAAGGGCCTCGAAGGCGACTGGACCGGCCAGAGTACGAAGGGTTGGACCGAGACGGTCCGCTATCGCACGATCGCCGGCGGCTCGTGCGTCGAGGAGTCCTCCTTCGACGCGCATCCGGGCGAGAGCATGCTCACCCTGTTCCACATGGACGGCGAGCGCTTGATGCTCACGCACTACTGCGTCGCGAAGAACCAGCCGCGCCTCGTCGCGAGCGAGGTCGACGGCGACACGCTCACGTTCACCTTCCTCGACGCGACGAACCTCGCGAGCCGCGACAAGGGCCACATGGACAAGGTGCGCTTCCGCTTCGTCGACCCCGATCGATTCACCTCGCAGTGGACGTGGTACCAGGACGGCCACGAGAGCTGGATGGAGGAGATCGTGCACACGCGCGCCGCTCCGAAGTCGGCGGCGCGTTGAACGATCAGCGCAGGCAGAGATCGGCGCACACCGCGCAGTGATCGCTGCCCGGAATCTCGAGGCGCTTGCGATCGACGACGACGAACGCGCTGCCGACGAGCACGTGATCGAGGTCGAGCGCGAGCTCGAAGGGCACGCCGTGCTGCGTCCATGTCGGCTGCCGGCCGAATGCGCGTCGTGAGTCGCGCAGCTGCGTGAGCTCGAGCACGCGCGCGAAATCCGGCGACGCCGTGGGCACGTTGAGGTCCCCCATCAGGATCGTGCCGTCGTTCCATTCGAAGAGACGCGGGAGCTCCGCGATCGCGACGCGGCGCGCGTCGAGGCGAAGCGCATCCGACGGATCGGGAAAGTGCACGGCGCGCATGCGCAACACTCGCGTACCCGAGCGCACGCCCGCGTCGAGCATCGGAAACACGCTTTCGCCGAGATCGACCGCGCGAGGATCGACCAACGGCAGACGCGAGAGCAACGCGAGCCCCCACGTACCGGCGGACCACGTCTCCGCAGGAGGATGCACGAGCTGCTCGGGATAGAGCCCACGCAACGTGGCGAGCGACCTGCGCCCTTCCGGCGACAGCTCGAGCAGCACGAGCACGTCCGCGTCCGCGAAGCGCGCCCACTCGACGAGATCGCGCTGCAACGGATTGCCGAAGAGCAGGTTCGCGCTCACGACGCGCAGGCGCTGCTCGCGCGCCGCCGACGCGTGCTGCGGCGGCGTCTCGCGCCGCGCCCACGCGAGCGGCACGAACGGCCACGCATGGATCACTGACAGCGCGGTCGCGATGACGCTCTCGCGCACACACCGCGTGAGGCACAGGACGAGCGCGAGCAACGTTCCGACCAGTGCCAGCTGCCAGCTCAAGCTCGCCGCGAGCTCGCCCCAGTAGCTCCAGCGCGCGCTCCACGCGAGCAACGACCCCGCGAGGTAGACCAGCACCGACACGCGCGCAACGAAGATGCCGACGCGTCGAGCGCGCGCGTTCACCCCAGCTCCAACATCACCTGCAATTTCACGAAGTCGACGTCCTTGATCAGCACGCGGATCGGATGTCCCTCGGTGAACGACAACGATCGTTTGCCGGCGCGAATCGTGATCGTCGGCCCCTTGACCTCGCCGCGCTCGCCGATCGCGCGCGTCGGCAGGAATCCGCCGACGTTGAAGGGCGTGAGCTTGACCTCTAGCCCGTATGGCGACACGCGCACGACCTGCGAATCGATCTTCTCGCCGATGTGCGGGTGCAGGTACTGGCACGTCTTCAAGTCGTCCATCGAGCGCTCGCACATCTCCGCCATCTCCGACATGAGCGAGCAGTGCGACGCGACGTCGTTCATGTCCGCGAGGAACTCCTCGGCCTTCAGCTCCTTCGCCGCTTCGTCCGGCCGGCTCTCCACGGCCCACAGCCAGCGGTGCACGATGAGATCGGGGTACCGACGGATCGGCGAGGTGAAATGCAGGTACGCCTGGCGCGCGAGACCGAAGTGCGTCGCGACGTCCTCGTGATCGTGCACCTCGTACACCGCGCGCTCGATCAAGCCCATGATGCGCATGATCAACGCCTCGGCGTTGGGCTTCTTGCGCGCGGCCTGGATCAAGCGCGCGATGTCGCGACCCGTGAGACGATCCTTCGCCGGCACGCGGATGCCGTGCTCCTCGAGGCCCTTGGCGACCTTGGCGATCTCCTCGGGATCCTTCTCGGGGTGCACGCGATAGATCGTCGGCAGGCCGCGCTCGCGGAAAAGATCGCCGACGGCCTGGTTCGCCGCGAGCGCCGTCTCCTCGATCAAGGTCTGCGAGAAGTAGCGCGGCGCGTTGACCACGCCGACGACCTCGTGCTTGTCGTCGAAGACGAACTTCTTCTCGACCGACGCCATGCGCAACGAACCCTTGGCATCGCGCAGCGCCTGCTGCTGCTTCGTCCACTTCTCGAAGAGGCGCAGCGAAGGCTCGAGGAACTTCGTCGCGCGCGCGCCGGGCGTGTCGTCGCGATCGAGCAGCTCCTGCACTTCCTTGTACGTGTTGCGGCGCACGGAGCGGATGACGCTCTTCCCGATCTTCGCCGACACGCGCTTGCCCTTGTCGTCGAAGACCATCAACACCGAGTACGCGAATCGATCGCGCTCGCCGACGAGCGAGCACAAGTGGTTCGAGAGCTCCTCGGGCAGCATCGGCACGACTTGATCGGCGACGTACACGCTCGTCGCGCGCGCGAGAGCCTCGTCGTCGAGCGCGGTGCCGGGCCGCACGTAGTGCGCGACGTCGGCGATGTGCACGCCGACCTCGACGCTGCCGTCACCGAGCTCGCGGATGCCGATCGCGTCGTCGAAGTCCTTCGCGTCCTCGCCGTCGATCGTGTAGATCGTGTCCTTGCGCAGATCCCAGCGGCCGGCGTACTCCGCCGGATCGGGATCGCGCGGCAGACGCCGCACCTCGAGCATCACGTCCTCGGGAAAGACCGTTCGCGCGCGGAAGGAAGCGAGGAGCTGCATCTCCTCGCTCTCGACATCGCGATACACCGCGGGCCCGTGCGCCATCGGACCGAACGCACGCGGCCGCCGAGCGATGCGATCGCGCGAACCGCCTTCACCGGGAATGCTCTCGGCCTGCGTGAGCGCCTTCTCGAGATCGACCGTGCCTTGCTCGGGCGCCTTCGGCGCACTCGGCTCCTTGCCTTCGGACTTGAGCAGGTCGCGAAAGCTCTTGAAGGGTTTCTTGGGTTCACTCATCGGCGCGAACGGTAGCCGATCGAGCCCACGCGGCGCGAGTTTCAGCTCGCTCTAGCTGCGCGTTCAACGTCCGAGGCGCCGCGCGCGCGTCTCGCCATGCGCGATCAGCTCGTCGAGCGAAATCGTGAACGAACCGTCCCACCACGCTGTCGCCCATGGGTCCATCAACGCGGCCAAAGGACGGCCTTGGAAGCGCAGGCTCCAACCACGACGAGCGGCGACGTCGAACTCGAGATTCGACGGAATCGAGTTCAGGATTGTGGCGCCGGTTGTCCGCGCTCCGACATCGCGGTCGCATGTCGTGGGATAGAACCGAGCGCCGAATCCGTCGGCGACACTCGAGCGCTGCATCACGACTCCGCTGCGGATGACCTCGACTTCCGCCCAGACGTCCGTGAACTCGAGCTCGGCGCGAAAGCCATCGAGCGGATCGAGGACGACCAGCGCCGTCGCTCCCCCACCCTGTTCCGGGGAGGGCGACGAGAATGAGACGGACAGACAGGAGCGCACGGCCTCTGCGGCCATCGCCGAACGATCCGTTCGAAGGAACGACGCGAGGTCGCGGGTCACCGTCACTTCGAGGTTCAGCTCGCCGCTCCATAGCACATCAGCGTCGATCGGATCGTCATTGCGGAGTGCACGCAAGCGCTCCAGGTGTCGCGGTGCGCCGAGGAATCGCACGTAGTCATCGGCTGACCGTTGCCGGATCGTCGCGTCGAAGGCAAGCAGGTGGTGACCCTCGGACAGTTCGTATGCGTAGCGCTGCCACGAGGCGAGCGCCCGCGCGGATGGGCCGAAGTCGAGGCCGCAGCTCCCACCCGTTTCGTCGCGCGCCGCAACTTCAAGCAGCCCTTCGACGCGTGGCGTGAGCGTGATCGAGCATTCGGGCAACCACTCGGGAAGGTGCAACCACACGAAGTAGAACGGGCTCTCGATCCAGCACGAATGCCGCACGCGTACGGCGCCGGCGCGCAGGAGTGCTGCACGCCACTGGTCGTCGGTGAGGCGCGGCCCGTCGCGCAAGCGCCGGTGGATCTCAACGACCGCCGGATCGATTTCACCGTTCGGACACCGCTCGCGTCCGACCACCGGAAGGGCATCCAAGAGCTCAGCCATCGCAAGCGCGCGGACATCGGGGGGCGCCGCGGGCGGAGCTGCGTGCTGTGCGGTCGAAGCCGGGGCGGACCCGACGAGCAGGGCCAGCGAAAGGCACGAGAGCAACAGAATCATCTGCAAGCTGCTAGTCCGAAGCCGGCGTACGGTCACGACGGTACATGCCGTTGCGATGGGTGCGCGCTAGCGAGGTGCGTTGCGGAGTCGATCGAAGAGTGCCAGCACACACGCACACCCACACAACACGATCAACGGCTCGATCGGGAAGCGGTAGCGTTCGAGGACGTGGGTCAGGTAGTACGGGCCGGGGAAGAGCAGGAGCATCGCGAGCAGCGCTTTGCCCTCGGCGCTCTTCTTCGCGAGCGACCACGCGCCGGCGAGGCACAGGAGGCCGAAGCTCGCGTACTGCGCCCACTTCACCCAGCTCTTCCAGTCGCTCGCCGATCGATGCGTCACGCCGTCGATCACGGTCGTGCGCGGATCGAGCAGCGGGAAGTCGCCGGCCCAGAAGATCCATGCGCGGTGCAGCGTCAAGCGCGCCCAGCGGACGGGATCGGCAGAGATCCACTCGAGCGCCTGCTTCTGGCACGCGGCGGCGTACGGGACCTCGCCGAGCGCGACGTAGCGGCGGAACTCATCGGCGTTGTAGCTCGGATGCAGGCTCGTCTGGAAGTAGCCGTCGGCGACGTCGTTGTTGCCGACCATCAGCTCCACGCCGAGGTTCGTGCGCAGCGCGAACGAGCCGACGGCTTCGCGATTGCGCCAGCACCAGGGGAGACACACGACGAGCGCGGCGATGCCGAACGCGGCGGCGCGCGCGAGCTTCGCACCCGCACCTTGCGCGTCGCGCACCAGGAACCAGATCGCGACGGGGAAGATCGACGCGGGCGCGGGGTTGACCATCAACAGCGCGCCGAACGCCGCGCCGAGGCCGAGAGCTCGCGCGACCGTCGCGCCGCGGCCGTAGCGCAGGAGCAGCTCGACGAAGAGCGTCAGCGCGAACGCGACGCAGGTCGTGTCCCACACCGTGTGCGCGGAGTTCCAGATCGCGTAGGGGTGGAGCGCGAGCACCCACGCCGCGAAGCGTGCGAGACGCAGGTCGCCGAGCACGGAGCCGAGGCCCCAGACGAAGAGACACGTCAACGCGGAGAGGAAGCACTGCACGCCGAGCACGAGACCCGCGGTGAGCGGCGTGACGCCGTGACCGAGATGCATCGCGGCGGCGACGAGGCGCGGATAGACGGGAGTGAGCCACCCCGTGATCGGCGCATGCTCGCTCCACGGTGCCTGCTCGCGCGCCCACTGACCTGCGTAGCCGTGGTCGTCGGCGAGCGATTGAGCGATGCAGCCCGCCTCGTAGCCCCAGCTCCACGCATCCTTGCCGCGCGGTTCGTCGAGGCCGCCGAGGAGGAAGAGCGCGGCGAGGCGGATGACGAGCGCGACGGCGAAGAGCAGCGCGAGCTCGCGCGCGTGCTGTCGGGCTCGCGCGATGACGGTCATCGGCGGAGGTGGCGAGTGAGCGAGTGACGGTGTGCGGGAAGCGACGGCATGTGCGCGGCAAGGTAGCGGGTGAGGTGGGGTGGCGGTAGCGCGACGTTCCTCGTTGTCGGTGGAGAGCGCGCGAGGGCGAGTGAGGCGGCGCGGCGATGTGAGTCGTGCGGGGCTCACCCGTGACGGAACGCGATCCGCGGCGGATCGCATTCCGCCACGGGTCGCGTTTCCGGACGGCGGGTGCAGAGCGAAAGGGAGGTGAAGACGGAACGGACGAGCGCGTCTCGGTCTCTGCGAGTCGGGGTAGATTGGGTTGGAATCGCTCGCGTCCTTCGTTCCGTTGGCTCTCAACTCAGCTCGAGGATGGTTGTCCCATGTCGAATCGGATCAGGAGTTCTTCGCCGCGCAAGCGTTCGAGCGTGCGTTCGTCGCTCTTCACGCTCGGCGCCCTGTCCGTCGCGAGCGCGCCGGCGGCGTGGGCCTCGTTCACGGTCACGTTCGTCGCGCCGTTCCATGGCGCTCCGTGCACCGAGTACAGCGCGTGGGAGTCGTTCACGCAGCCCAATCTGCTGCCGAACTCGCCCGACGACCCGACGACCACGTCACCTGATTCGGCAGTGCTCCAGCTCACGCCCGGCGGAGTGATCACGAGCGCGGGGAACCTCGACAACCTGACCTCGCCGCCGAGCTATCGCATCACCGACACCGTGCCCGCCGACTTGCAGGCGATCTTCCTGCAGGTCTCGACGAACCTGAATCCCTTCGATTGGAACAACGTCCAGTTGCACTACCTCGACACGGGCGGCGGGCTGCACACGTTCCTGCCGAACACGTCGACCTACCTCGTGCACTCGATGGGGCACGACGAGCGCCTGATGTTCTGGGACTTCACCGGCGTCGTCGACGACATCCGCTCCTACTGGATCGACGTGCCGACGACGAACTCGTTCTCGACGCTCGACGCGGTGAAGCTCGACACGCGCTTCGCCTGCGGTCCGGGCGTCGCGTACTGCGCCGGCGACGGCTTGAGCTCGCCGCCGACGACCCCGTGCCCGTGTGCCAACGTCGGCGCGGCGGGGAACGGCTGCGCGAGCTCGTTCAATGCGGCCGGGGCGCACATCGACGCCGCGGGCGCGGTGGCATCGGACACCGTCGTGCTCACGGGCTCGGGCATGCAGGCGAGCGGCATCTGCGTCTTCTTGCAGGGCGATCTCGTCGATCCCAACGCGTACGCGTTCGGCGACGGCATCACGTGCACCGGTGGCGCGCTCACGCGCTTGCGCGCCGTCGCGCTGTCGGGCGGATCGGCGAGCTTCCCCGTCGCGCCGGAGACGATCACGCTCTCGCAGCGCGGCGGCGTGACAGTCGGATCGGGAGCGGTGCGCTCGTACACGGTCTTCTACCGCAACGCGGCCGCCGCGTTCTGTCCGCCGTTCACGTTCAACGTGGCGAACAGCTACCAGATCACCTGGTGATGCGCAGGCCCGCGCGCGCGCGGCCGTTCAGCGCGCGCCGCGACGACGACGAGCATCGCCGAGCGCTGTGCCCCGTCGCCGCCGAACGTGCGGATGCGGTAGTACGGCCCTTGCCCCGTGAGCGCCGCGGCAGCACGGCGAGCCGAGGCGTGCGCCGCGCCGCTCGGCTGCCATGAGTTGTCGTCCGTCGCGCGCGAGGCAGCTCGCCGCGGCGTCGAGCAGGCGCGCCAGCGCTCGTCCGCCGGCACCGTCGCGCGTCAATGCGTCCGCGAGCTCGAGGGCCGTCGCGGGCGGCTCGCCATCCACCGGCGCGAGCTCGAACCAGACGTCGCGCGCGTCCGCGTCCAGCGCGCGCAGCGCTGGAGGCAGCTCGTCCGCGCCCACGCGCCAGGCGCAATCGACCAGCGCGGGCGCCTGCGTGCGCGCCCACAATCGATAGTTGCCGGAGCTCGCGACCAGGTGGAGCTCGCGCCGCGCGTAGTCGAGCAGCGGGTGTTCGCCGGGCACGGCGGCCGGAAAGATCCCGGTGTGATCGACGACCCAGGGCGCGTCCGAGGCGCGCAGCGCACGGACGACCTGCTCCTGTCGAGCGCTCGAGACGAGGTTCAGGCTCTGACCGATGAGCACCGAACTCGGCGGCGGCTTCGAGCTCCAGAAGTAGAGGCTGTTGAAGCTGATCGTGCTGACGAAGGTCGACGAGCAAGCGTCCAGGTTGTGCGCCAACCAGCGCGCGACGGTCGCCTGGCCGCGCGGCACGTGCAGCAGACGCGCTCCGGGAAGGTCGAGCGGCACGAAATGCGCCATCAGTCGCGCGTTCTCGAGGCTCTCGGCGACAGCGCTCCGGCCCGCGGCGAGCAACAGGAGCGGGGCCCAGGCGTGCGCGATCCAAGTGCGCTGCGGGCGAAACGCCAGCCCGTGAGCCAGAGCGCGCGCCGCGACGACGATCGCGACGAAGCAGAAGCCCAGCTCGCCCACGGCGACCTGCGCGCCCGCGACCGGGTAGGCCTGCAGGCGCTCGAAGAGAGAGAACCAGAGCACGCCGCGGCACAAGCGCGCCACGCGTCCATCGGGATCGGCGCCACATGGGAAAGCCAGCACCCAGGCGAAGCCGGCCCCGTACTCGAAGCGCAACCAGCCCCCGTGCTCGAGCGGCACGAAGCCTCCAGCGGCGACGACGATCAGTCCCAGGTACGCGAGCTGCATCCACGCGAGCAGGCGCGCGCGCAGGCGTTCACCGAGCACCGGCGAACCCCAGGCGAACGCGCACGCGCACAGCAATCCGAGCGCGGTCACGACCAGACCGGCGGTTCGCGGCATGAAGGCGACCTCGAACGTGCTGGCGAATCGCAGCGGCGCGAGCAGCAGCTCTTCGACGAGAGCGCCCGGCGTGGCTCCGCGGAGCAGCGCGAAGCCGAGGCCGAGGCTCGCCGCGCCGACCAGCCCGAGCGCGAACGACCCGGGGTGCGCGGAACCGGCGCCGGAGCCGGCTCGCACGGGAACGCTCTGCACCGCCAGCGCGAGGAGCGCCAGCACCGCGTTCGCGCACAGCGCGAGCACCCACGGCTTCTCGAGGTTGCCGCGCATCAACCCGAGCGGCAACGCCACGGCGATGGCCACCGGCACCAGGCGCAGACCGCGACTGCGGCTCGAGGACGCGACGATGCACAGCCAGGCCGCGCCCGCCAGGACGCCGAGGTTGACCTTGACGCAGCCCAGGAGTCCGACGAGTGCTCCCCAACCGAATGCGCGACGCCGTGGCCCGGCCGCACTTCGCGAGCTCGCGCACCACGCACAGGCGACCGCGAGCAGATACGTCTCCTGGGGATGTCCGGGCTCCAGCGCGGTGTCGCGCAACTGCAGCGTGCTGACGAGCGCAGCCAACGAGGCCCAGAGCCAGCGTTGGCGCAACGGCTCGAGAGCGCGCGCGACGCTCCACGCGACCAGCAGCGCCACCGTCGTCCAGTGCGCGACCGTGAGCCAGCGCACCGCATCGGTCGAGAGCGGCACGCCGAGCAGCGTGTGCTCGATCCAGCGTTGGAACAGGTAGAACGGGCCGTAGGGCACGGCGATCTCGACGTACGGCGCGCGCCCGTCGAGCAGCTGGCGCACGACGAGCATCATGTAGCCCTGATCGTCGTAGCCGGCGAATTGCGAGAAGCACCAGCTCGCCGCGAACAGCGCCGCGCAGGCGACGGCCGCGATCGGCAGCGCGCCCGCAAAGGCGCGCTCCGCGGCCGAGGAACGAGACGCGGGCACAGGAGGTGTCGTGCCCTCCAGCGCTTGCGCATCGCGCCCGGTCGCCGCCATGCGAGGACGTTAGCACGCTCGGGACCCCGCGCGACGTCCGCGGCGGCTCCGCGGCGCGCCGCGCGGGGCGTGCGTCAGTCGTGCCGCACGGCGCCCGAGGCCGCGATGCGCTGCGTGTCGCGCGCCGCTCCGCGGTAGTGCACGTCGCCGCTGCCGGCGATGTCGATGTCGAGCGTGTCGGTGGGTTGCAGCTCGACGTCGCCCGAGCCGGCGATGCGCACCTTGGCTTCGCGCGCGGCGAGCTCGAACAGCTTCACGTCGCCCGAGCCGAGC
The DNA here is from genome assembly GCA_044228975.1 of Planctomycetota bacterium. Taxonomy (GTDB): domain Bacteria; phylum Planctomycetota; class UBA1135; order UBA1135; genus JADJNY01. The sequence goes on from JBGATX010000091.1 coordinate 21,646, forward strand.
ACGTCGACGTCCACCTTGTCCGCGTGGCCTCGCGCGATGACATCGCCCGAGCCGTGGATCTGCACGGCGAAGGTCGGCGTCTCGAGCGCCGCGACGAGCACGTCGCCGCTGCCGCGCACGAGGACCGAATCGAACTGCGGGATCACGATGTCGATGCGCGCGCCACGGCGCGTCCTCGGCGCTCCCTCGGCGCGCGTCACCGACAACACGCCGTTCTTGACCTCCGTGCGCAGGAACGGCTCGAGCGCGGGCGGGCAGGTGACGACGAGCGACGGCACCGCGCCGATCTGCACGCGCACGTCGGTCGAATCGCACAGCTCGAGCGCGTGGAACTCGGCCACGCTGCGACCGTAGGCCGTGACCGGTTCGTCGGATCCGCTCCAACCGTTCCACGAACGCGAGCCGTGGTCGCCGTCGCCGAGGACGACGATGCAGCCGGTGGAGCCCAGGACCAGAGCGAGGGAGCAGAGAAGCTTCTTCATGAATCGCGAGGGACGAGCGGAACGAGACGCACCCGCGCGCCGGTTCCGACGGCGGCGCGGGTTGGACGGGAGCGTTGAGTTACGCATCGCGCGCGCGCCGCGCAACACGGGAACAGGAACTTTGCGCGCCGCGCGCCGCTCGCGGCGGCCGGCGGGAGCTCGACAACCCCCGTTCGCGAGCGATCGGCGCCGCGCGCGGGGCCCGCGAGCGCGCGCGCCGCGCCCGCGTCATCGCCGCTCTCGTCAGCGCGCGCGCGAGCGCGGGTGCAGGCGCTCGAC